>NZ_JBHVTL010000049.1:0-36449 GCF_042884635.1 Kitasatospora sp. NPDC058115 | reverse complement strand
GCTCGGCCCGGCGCGGCGGGGCGGCGGGGGCCGCCTGCTGCGGGGCGGGGTGCGGCGGGGCCGCCGGGGGCTGCTGCTGCCGCTGCCGGCCGCCGTACGGCGGGGCCGGCTGCGGGGGCTGGTTGTAGCCGCCGGGCGGCTGCGGGCGGCCTCCGTGGCCGCCCTGTCCGCCCTGCCCGGACGGTCCGCCCGGCCCGCCCTGGCCGGACTGGTAGGGCGGCGGGGCGACCGGGGGGCGCTGGGCGTAGCCGGGCGGCGGGGCCTGCCGGTAGCCGCCGGGCGGCTGCTGGCCGGGGTGCTGACCCGGGTGGCCCTGGTGCCGGCCCGGCTGCTGGTAGCCCTGCGGGGCGCCCTGGGGCGGGCGGCCGCCGGCCGCTCCGGCCTGGTAGGGCGGCGGCGCGACCGGCGGGGCCTCGAAGTCCTCGGGCCCGAAGTAGGCGATCTCGGTCTGCTGGTTGCGGTCCCGGGCCGCCCGCAGCTGGGTCTGCCACGGGTGCGGGGTCTCGGCCTGCGGCGGGCCGGGCGGGGGCGGGGGCACGGCGGCGGGCGGCATCACCCGGGTCGCGGCCGCCGGGTCGAACGGGGGCGGCTGGGTGCCCATCACCCGGGTCGCGGCCGCCGGGTCGTACTGCTGCCCCTGGTCGGGCCGGCCCTGCTGGCCGGGCTGCTGGCCGGCCGGGAGCACCTGGGTGCGGTCCTCGGCGCCGGACGGCACGTCCCCCGGCAGCCCCCCGGGCACGCCCACCGGCGCGCCCGGCACGGCGGCCGGCTGCGGGTCGGGCGCGAGCAGCGCGCCGACGGCGAGCGCCGCGTCCACGGCCGCCGGGGAGGCGTGCACGCCCACCCCCGCCGCGACCACCCGCAGGGCGCCCGCCAGCGACACCGCGCTCGGCCGCTGCGCCGGATCCTTGCGCAGGCAGCGCTCGATCACCGTCCAGAGCGGCTCCGGCATGGTCGACGGCCGCTGCGGCTCCTGGGCGAGGTGCGCGTGCAGGATCGCCAGCGGGCTGTCGCCCTGGAACGGCTGGCGGCCGGTGACCAGCTCGTACAGCATGATCCCGGCGCCGTAGACGTCCACCGCGGAGGTCTGCGGCCGGCCCTCGGCGGACTCCGGCGCGACGTACGCGGGGGTGCCGACGAACTCGTGGCTGCGGGTGATCCCCGGGGAGTCGGCGAGCCGGGCGATGCCGAAGTCGGTCAGCATCGGGTGCATCTGCTCGGTCGCGTCGACGACGGCGGTGGCGAGCAGCACGTTGGCCGGCTTGAGGTCGCGGTGCACGATGCCGTCGGCGTGGCTGGCAGCCAGCGCGTCGGCGACCTGGGCCATCAGCAGGGCGCCCGCGATCGGGCTGAACGGACCCTGCTCGCGCAGGTAGCGGGCCAGGTCGGGGCCGTCCACGAGGTCCATCACCAGGGCCAGCAGCTCGCCCTCGACGACCAGGTCGCGGACCTTGACGATGTTCGGGTGGGTCAGCCGCAGCAGCACCGAGCGCTCCCGCAGGAAGCGCATCACCACGTCCGGGTCGGCGGCGAGCTCCTCGCGAAGGATCTTGATCGCCACCAGCTGCCCCGGCGCGCTGCCGGGCACCTCGACGTCGGCGCGGACCCGGCCGCGCCAGACGGTGCCGGTGGCCCCCCGTCCGAGGGTCTCCTCCAGCAGATACTTGCTGCCGACTGGCCGCACTCGCACTCCTCGTCGTGCCGCCCGCGCGGGGCGCTCCTCCGCCGGTGCGGTGAGCCTGCCGGGCCCGTGTTCCGGCCACTCTAACGGGGTCCGTGGACGTTTTCGGGGTGACCGGCAGGGGCGTTCGCCCGGGTTGGGGGACATCCCCTACGGGAAGACCCGGAGCGTTCGCGGACGGTTCCACGGGGGTCGCGGGGTCTGCCCTTCCGGGCGCCGGTTGACCTGATTCCCCGTCGCCTCCACCATGGCGATGATCGCAAGATCGTCAAATCCGGTACGGTGCGCGGACTGTCCGTGACGGATGGCAGGATGACACTCGCCACTCTTGTGGCCCAAGCGGTGTCGCGGCCATCCCCGCTCACCCGCAGCGGCCCGAGGCAGCGGCACAAGGCGTCACACCAGCAGAAGGGACCGCGGGCGAGATGCAGATCCGGCTGACCGTCCTCCGACCGCGCAGCGGCCCGGCAGCCGCCGGCTCCGCCATCCCCTATGTGGACGTGCTGGTCACCGCTCCCGTCGGCACCGCGCTCGGCGCCCTCGCGGGCGCCCTCGCGGGCGCGGTCGGCGTGCGCGGGCCACGGGCGGCGACCCATGTGCACCTCTACGCCGGGGCGCACCGGGTGGACGAGCACACGCTGCTCGGCCACCCCCCGCTGCTCGACGGCGCCGTCCTCTCCCTGAACGAGCCGGACCCGACCGCCGACGACCCGGACGACACCCCGGCCGCCGCCGAGCTGCGCGTCGTCGGCGGACCCGACGCCGGCGGCGTGCACCGCCTGCACGGCCGGGAGATCCGGGTCGGCCGCTCCGGCGAGGCCGACGTCCCGGTCGACGACCCCGACGTCTCCCGGCTCCACCTCGCCCTGCACCTCGCCGACGACGGCACGGTGGGCGTCCGCGACCTCGGCTCCACCAACGGCACCACCGTCGACGGCCGGATCGTCCCGCCCGGCCCGCCCGAGGAGGCCGTCCCGCTGGACGGCACCGGCCTGCTGCGGATCGGCGAGACCACCCTGCGGGTCACCGCCCCGGAACCCCGGGACGTCGCCGGGGCGCCCGTCCGCGCCGCGCTGCCCGACGGCCACGGCCACCTCCAGCTCGCCGCCCCGGCCCCGGTCCGCCCCGCGCCGCCCGCCGCCGAACCGCCCGCCGCCCCCGAACCGCCCGCCGGGCGCGGGCGCGGCCTGCTCTCGCTGCGGCTCGGCCGCTCCGCCGCCGAACCGGCCGAGGAGAGCGCCGAGCGCCACCACGCCGCCGTCCGCACCCGGCAGGCCGCCGCCCAGCGCGAGCGCTGGCCCGACCTCGCCACCCTGCTGCTCAACGCCCTGGGCCCCGGCCCCCGGCTCTGGGAGCGCGGCCCCGGCCACCCCGACGCGCTCACCCTGCGGCTCGGCACCGCCGACCGGCCCGGCGGCCCCGGCACCTCCCCCGGCACCGTGCTGCCCGCCGTCCCGGTCACCGTCGACCTCCAGACCGCCGGCAGCCTCGGTCTCAGCGGCCCGCGCGAACGCCTCGACGCGCTCACCCGCGCCGTCGTCGCCCAGCTCGCCGCCCTGCACCCGCCGACCGGGCTCAGCCTGGTCGTGGTCGACGCCGACCCGGCCCGCCCCCCGCAGGACCGCGCCGACACCTGGGCCTGGGCCCTGTGGCTGCCCCACCTGCGCCCCGCCGAGGGCCAGGACTGCCGGCTGCTGCTCGGCCTCGACGACGAGCAGGCCACCGCCCGGCTCACCGAACTCACCGCCCGGCTCAGCGGCCCGGTCGGCCTCGGCGGCCACCCCGCCACCGTCGTCGTGGTCGACGGCCGCCCGGGCACCGAGTCCGCCCGGCTGGCGCTCGACCTGCTGCTGCGCCAGGGCCCGGCCGTCGGCATCTTCCCGGTCTGCCTCGCCGAACAGCCCGAGCTGCTGCCCCGCGGCCTCGGCGCCACCGCGCTGATCACCGGCGAGGTCGGCACCCAGCTCTCGCTCGACCGCCCGGGGCCGGTCACCCGCGGCCGCGAGACGCTGCACGAGGTCTCCCTGGACGCCGTCTCGGACGCCTGGGCCGAACGGCTCGCCCGCGTCCTCGCCCCGCTGCGCGAGGCCACCCCGGCCAACCGCGGACCGCTGCCGGACGCGCTGCGCCTGCTCGACCTGCTCCAGCTGGACACCGTCACCCCGGCCAAGCTCTCCGCCCGCTGGGCCGCGCACGCCGGCGGCATCGGCGCCGCCACCGCCCTGCTCGGCACCACCCGCGACGAGCTGTGCGTGCTCGACCTCGCCGACCCCGAGCTCGCCCTCCCCTCCCCCGACCCGGGCGGCCCCCACCTGCTGATCGGCGGCGCCCGCGGCTCCGGGAAGACCGAGCTGCTGCGCACCCTGGTCGCCTCGCTGGCCGCCTCCGAGCGGCCCGAACGGCTCGCCGTCAGCATCGTCGAGGGGCGGGCCACCGAGGACGGCCTCGCCGGGTGCAGCGAACTGCCGCACGTCACCGGCCGGGTCAACGCCGCCGCCGACCCGCGCGCCGCGCTGCTCGCCGCCGAGGCGCTGGAGGACGAGCTGGCGCTGCGCGAGCAGCTCTTCGACGGGCTGGACTTCGCCTCCTGGCACGCCGCCCGCATCCTCGACGGCGAGCCCGTCCCGGTCCCCGCCGCCGTCGGCGCCCCGGCCGCCCCGGCCGCCGCCCCCCGCGTCATCCACCCGCGCAGCCCCGACTCCCCCGCCGCCCCGGCCGCCGCCCCGGCCGCCGGACCGTGCCCGCCGCGCCTCGTCGTCGTGGTCGACGACTACGACGCCCTGCTCTCCCCCACCTCCCCGGTCGGCCGGCCGCTGGCCCGCGCCCTCGCCGCCGTCGCCCGCCGCGGCGGCCCGCTCGGCGTGCACCTCGCCGTCACCACCGGCCGGCCCGACGAGACCACCGGCACCGAGGTCGACGAGGCCGCCCTGCTGCGCATCGCCCTGCGCACCGACGACCCGGCCGACTCCGACCTCCTCATCCACCTCGGCGACGCCGCCGCCCTCCCCGAGACCACCCCCGGCCGCGGCTACCTCCGCCTCCCCGACGGCGGCGTCACCGCCTTCCAGACCGCCCGCATCAGCGGCCGCATCCCCCGCACCGCGACCCTGCGCCCCACCGTCGTCGCCATCGACCCCCTCACCCTCGGCGCCCCGCCCGCCCGCCGCCCCGTCCGCGAACTGGGCAACGGCCCCACCGACCTCGCCCTCCTCGCCAGCGCCCTGCAACGCGCGGCGGCCCGCTGAGGCTTCGGGGGACGGAAGACGACGGGGAGGACACCGACCGCCCCTCCGCCCCCGCCGCGACCACGGCGCGGGCGGAGCCCGTCAGGAGCGGGACGTTCGCCGGCGCCGATTCCGGCCCCCGCGCGGCGGCCTGACGCGCCGTACCGCCGGGGCGGGCCCGGAGACGGCTGTGGGGCCCGCTTGCACCGGGCCCCACAGCTTCACCTGTCTCTCGAAGGAGCCGTCACGGCTCAGGCGTTCTTCTGCTGGGGCTCCTCCCCGGGCTGGTCGACGACGGTGCTGGCGAGGACGGCGGAGTGGCCGGTCACGGTGCCCGGCTTGCCGAAGTCGTTGCCCTCGGCGGCGACCACGGTGCGCTCGCCCAGGAACTCGTGGGTCTTCGGGTCGAAGATCCACTCGGTGCGGATGCCGCCGTCCACGCGCGCCACGGCCACGCCGTGCCGGCCGGAGGCGTCCACCGAGTCGTCCACCACGGTGACGCCGGGGATCTTCGCGGCGGCCCGGTAGAGCGCGGCGCTGACGGCCGGCGGGGCGATCTGCTCGCGCAGCACGTCGCCGATCGTCACGAAGGCCTCCTGGTCGGGGCCCGGGCCCATGCCCTTGGTCTCGGTGTAGATCTTCTTCAGCAGCGCGTCCGGGTCGGTCGGCAGCGTGGCCAGGTACGCGTACGTCGGGGCGTTGAGGCCCGGCCTGGTGTTCGGGTCGAGCCACATGCCGCCGTCGGCGCGCGGTGCCGGCTCCCCGGGCTTGACCTTCTCCGGGGCGTTGGGCTTGCCGCCCTGCCCCTGCCCCTCCTTGAGCACGCCCCACTGGCTGCCGTCCACCGAGAGCCAGATCTGGCGGCGGTGCGCGGGGTCGACCTTCGACTCGCCGGTGGCGATGTTGCTGCTGCCGAACGCCACCAGGCTCTCCACGTACACGAACTGGCCCTTGCCCGGCTTCGGGTCGGGCTTGCCGGCCGCGGTGTCGGCGGCCTGGCTCAGCAGCTGGAGGGCCCCCACCGGGGCGGCGTTCAGCGTGCCGGTGCTCTGCTGCGGGGCCGGCTGGGCCTGCGTGTCCTGCGGAGCCTGCCGGGCCTGCTGCTGCGGCGCCGGGGCGCCGTCGCCGCCGCCGTTGGTCAGCGCCAACGCCAGCGCCAGTCCGCCCGCCAGCGCGGGCAGCGCCACCCAGCCGAGCCTGCCGCGACGGGCCCGCGCGGGCTTCGTCTCCCGGATCTCACTCATCAGATGTCCCCTCAACAACCGGTGGCGGTCGGCGGAGAGCTCGGGCCTCGCCGGTCCCGGCACCAGCCGGTCCAGCTCGGCGCGTTCGTCCTCGTTCATCGGTTCGTCTCCCGTATCGACCGGGCCGCTCCGACGCGGCCAACCCGTACCTGTCCGGGGGCCGGGCGCGGTTCCCGCCCGTTCCGCAGCTCTTCCTCGGCAAGCGCGCGCAGCTTGGTGCGGGCGCGCGAGAGCCGCGAACGCACCGTGCCGATCGGCACCCCCAGCGCCTCGGCCGCGCTCGCGTAGTCCAGCCCCGCCCACACGCAGAGCCCGAACACCTCCCGCTCGGCCTTGCGCAGCCGCCCGAGCGCCCGCCGGGCGGCGGCCAGCTGTGCGCTGTCGTCGAGCCGCCCCACCAGCTCGTCGGCGAAGTCCGGCACCGTCTCCCGGGGCGGCAGCCGTTCCATCGCGGCCCGGTGCCGGCGCGCCGTCCGGGCGGTGTTGCGCAGCACGTTCGCCGCGATCCCGAACAGCCAGGGCCGCACCGCCCCGTCGTCGTCCCGCAGCTTGTGCCGCAGCCGCCACCCCTCCAGGAAGGTCAGCTGGACGACGTCCTCCGCGACCGCCCAGTCCCCGGTGGACCGCACCGCGTAGCGGTACAGATCACCCGCCGTCTCGTCGAACAGCTCCCCGAACGCCCACTGATCGCCATCCCGTATCCGTCCCCGCTGCGACAACTCCACACCTCCACCTGTCCGCGGGCCCCCGGGAGTTCCACGCCCGGACAGCACGACGGCGGGCCCGCGTCCGGGGGAGGACGCGGGCCCGCCGTACTGCCGTGCCGGCCGGGGTCAGCGCATCGAGCCCGTGCGGAGCAGGGTGCGGATGACGCGCATCGCGACGGAGAGGCTGGACAGCTCGTAGTTGTCCGAACCCCTTATGTCGTCGAGGGTGCTCTTGGCGCGGTTCAGCAGGGTGGAGTTGAGGTCCGCCCAGGCCGTGTAGCGCTCCTCGGGGGCCGCGTCGTCGGGGCCGCAGGCCAGGATGTCGGCGGTCAGGGCCGCGTGGGCCGCGAAGAGGTCCTCGCGGATGGCGGCGCGGGCCATCGACGACCAGCGGTCGGTGCGGGGCAGCTCGATGATGCGGTCGAGCAGGTGGGTGATCTGGAGGCGGTCGGCGAGGTCGTAGTAGAGCTCGGCGACCTGGGCGACGTCCTTGCCGGAGCGGTCCGCGACCTCGGTGATGTCCAGGGTCGGGAAGGTCGAGGACAGGCCCGCGATCCGGGTGGCCAGCTCCTCCGGGACGCCGGCCCCGGTGAGCTCGCCGTAGATCTTCTCGAACCAGACGAGGTCCTCGCCGCGCAGCGGCTTGGGCAGCGAGCCCCAGACCTGGTTGACCCGGTCGTGGAAGAACTCGATGGTGCCGGCGATGTCCAGCGGCTGGCGCCGGTTGTTGAGCATCCACCGGGTGGCGCGCTCGACGAGGCGGCGCGCGTGCAGCCGCATCTTGGTCTGCGCCCGGGCGGGGACCTTGTTGTCCAGGCCCTCGATCTCCGACCAGATCTCCTCCAGGCCGAAGACGGCCCGGGCGGCGGTGTGGGTGCGGGCGACCTCCTCGTAGGTGGCGCCGGTCTCCTCCTTCAGGCGGAAGGCGAAGGTGCAGCCGCCGCGGTTGATCGTGTCGTTGACGATCAGCGTGGTGATGATCTCGCGGCGCAGCGGGTGCCGGTCGATCTGCTCGGCGAACCGGCCGCGCAGCGCGCTCGGGAAGTAGTCGTGCAGCGCGGTGCGGAAGAACGGGTCGTCGGGCAGGTCGGTGGCGAGCAGCTCGTCGGCCAGGGTGATCTTGGTGTAGGCGAGCAGCACCGACATCTCGGGCTGGGACAGGCCCCGGCCGTTCTGCTGGCGCTCGCGGATCTGCCGCTCGGTGGGCAGGAACTCCAGGGCCCGGTCGAGCCGGCCGTCCGCCTCCAGGCGGTTGATCATCCGGGAGTGGACGTTGACCATGCTGTGCGCCTGGGCGACCGCGTTGGCCAGCACCACGTTCTGCGCGTAGTTGTTGCGCAGCACGAGGCGGCCGACCTCGTCGGTCATCTCGGCGAGCAGGGTGTTGCGCTGCTTGACCGTCATGTCGCCGTCGGCGACCACCTGGTTGAGCAGGATCTTGATGTTGACCTCGTGGTCCGAGGTGTCCACGCCGGCCGAGTTGTCGATGGCGTCGGTGTTGATCCAGCCGCCGGTGCCCTCGGGGCCGCCGTTGGCGGCGTACTCGATGCGGCCGAGCTGGGTGCAGCCGAGGTTGCCGCCCTCGCCGACGACCCGGGCGCGGACCTGCTCGCCGTTGACGCGGATGGCGTCGTTGGCCTTGTCGCCGACCTCGGCGTTGGTCTCGGTGGAGGCCTTGACGTAGGTGCCGATGCCGCCGTTCCAGAACAGGTCGACGGGCGCCTGGAGAACGGCCTTCATCAGCTCGGCCGGGGTGAGCCGGGTGTCGGAGACCCCCAGCACGGCCCGCACCTGGGGCGACAGCTGGATCGACTTGGCGCTGCGCGGGAAGACGCCGCCGCCCGCCGAGATCAGCGACTTGTCGTAGTCGTCCCAGGAGCTGCGCGGCACCTCGAAGAGGCGGCGGCGCTCGGCGTAGGAGACGGCCGCGTCCGGGTTGGGGTCGAGGAAGATGTGGCGGTGGTCGAAGGCCGCGACCAGCCGGATGTGCTCGCTGAGCAGCATGCCGTTGCCGAAGACGTCACCGGACATGTCGCCGATGCCGACGACGGTGAAGTCCTCGCTCTGGGTGTCGTGGCCCAGCTCGCGGAAGTTGCGCTTGACCGACTCCCAGGCGCCGCGGGCGGTGATGCCCATGCCCTTGTGGTCGTAGCCGGCCGAGCCGCCGGAGGCGAACGCGTCGCCCAGCCAGAAGCCGTAGGACTCGGCGACGCCGTTGGCGATGTCGGAGAAGGTCGCGGTGCCCTTGTCGGCGGCGACGACCAGGTAGGTGTCGTCCTCGTCGTGGCGGACCACGTCGGCCGGGTGGACGACCTCGCCGCCGACCAGGTTGTCGGTGATGTCCAGCAGCGCCGAGATGAAGGTCTTGTAGGACGCGACGCCCTCGGCCAGCCAGGCGTTGCGGTCGACCGACGGGTCCGGCAGCTGCTTGGCGACGAAGCCGCCCTTGGAGCCGACCGGCACGATGACGGTGTTCTTCACCATCTGCGCCTTGACCAGGCCGAGGATCTCGGTGCGGAAGTCCTCGCGCCGGTCGGACCAGCGCAGACCGCCGCGGGCGACCTTGCCGAAGCGCAGGTGCACGCCCTCGACCTGCGGCGAGTAGACCCAGATCTCGAACGCCGGACGCGGGGCCGGCAGGTCCGGGATGGCCTTCGGGTCGAACTTCATCGACACGTAGGAGTGCCACGCGCCCGAGCCGTCGTGCTGGAAGAAGTTGGTCCGCAGGGTGGCCTTGATGAGGTGGAGGAAGGAGCGCAGGATGCGGTCCTCGTCCAGCGAGACGACCTCGTCCAGCGCGCCGGCCAGCTCCTCCAGGATGCCCTCGGTCAGCTCCAGCGCGCCCTGCTGGTGGCTGGGGCTCAGCCGGGCCTCGAAGAGGTTCACCAGCAGGCGGGTGGTGTGGGTGTTGTTGCGGAGCGCGTCCTCCATGTAGTCCTGGGAGAACGTGGAGCCCGCCTGGCGCAGGTACTTGGCGTACGCGCGCAGCATCATCGCCTGGCGCCAGGTCAGCCCGGCGGTGAGGACCAGCTCGTTGAAGCCGTCGTTCTCGGCCTTGCCGGTCCAGGTGGCGGCGAAGGTCTCCTGGAAGCGCTCGCGGGCCTCGTCGGTGAGCTCGACGGCCTCGCGCAGCCGCAGGCCGAAGTCGTAGACCCAGGCGGTGGTGTGGTCGGAGCGGGTCAGCGCGTAGGGGTGCTCGTCGAGCACCTCGACGCCCAGGCGCTGGAGGACCGGCAGCACCTCGGTGAGCGAGATCGGGCCGCCCACCCGGTAGATCTTGAAGCGGCGCTCGTCGTCGCCGGCACCGACCGGCTGGTACAGGTTGAGCCGGAAGTCGCCCTCGCCGTGCAGCGACTCGATCTGCTTGAGGTCGGCGACGGCGGTGCGCGCGGTGAAGTCGGCGCGGTAGCCGTCGGGGAAGGCGTTGGCGTACTTGCGGGAGAGCTCGGCGGCCCGCTCCTCGCCCAGCTCGACGTGCAGCTGGTCGTTGAAGCCGTCCATCCAGAACCGGGCGGCCTCGGCCAGCTTGGCCTCGATCCGCTCGACCTCGGCGTCGGTCAGCTGCGGCAGCTCGCTGCCGGGGGTGACCCGGACGACGAAGTGCAGACGGGTCAGCACCGACTCCGTCGACCAGACCGTGTAGTCGATCGAGGCGCCGTTGAGCTCCTGCATCAGGATGTCCATGAGGCGCAGCCGGATGCGGGTGGTGTAGCGGTCGCGCGGCAGGTAGACCAGCGCGGAGAAGTAGCGCCCGTACTCGTCCTGGCGCAGGAACAGCCGCAGCCGGCGGCGCTCCTGGAGGTAGAGGACGCTGGTGGCGATCTGGAGCAGCTCGGCGGCCCGGGTCTGGAAGATCTCGTCCCGGGGGAAGGTCTCCAGGATCTGCAGCAGGTCGCGGCCGTCGTGGCTCTCGGTGGAGAAGCCGGAGTCGGCGATGACGTCCTGGACCTTGCGGCGGACCACCGGGATGCGGCCGACCGACTCGGTGTAGGCGGCGGCCGAGAACAGGCCGAGGAAGCGGCGCTCGCCGATGACCTCGCCGTTGGCGTCGAACTTCTTCACGCCGACGTAGTCGAGGTAGGCGGGGCGGTGCACGGTGGCGCGGCTGTTGGCCTTGGTGAGGACGAGCAGCTTCTTCTCGTGGGCCTTGGCGCGCACCGGCGCGGAGAGCCGGCCGAAGGCCTCGCTGACGGCGTGGTGCTGCTCGTCGCGGGTGACCGGGTCGGAGCGCAGGATGCCGAGGCCGGTGCCGGCGACGGCCCGCAGGACCTCCTCGCCCTCGTGCTCGACGAGGTCGTACTCGCGGTAGCCGAGGAAGGTGAAGTGGTCGTCGGCGAGCCAGCGCATCAGCTCCCAGGCCTCGCCGACCTCCTGCTCGGGCAGGCCGGCCGGGGGCTGCTCGGCGAGCTCGTCGGCCAGGCGCAGCGCGGAGTCGCGCATCTTGGACCAGTCCTCGACGACCTCGCGGACGTCGCCGAGCACGCGGCGCAGGTTGGTCTCGATCTCGCGCAGGTCGTCGCGGTCGGTCTCGCGGTCGATCTCGATATGCATCCACGACTCGACGGTCGCGTCGGCCGGCCACTCGGCGCCGGCGGCCTGGCTGCGGGCGCAGGCGTCGACGTCGAGGATCTCCAGCAGCTTGCCGGTGATGTCACGGCGGACGACCAGCTGGGGGTGGATGACGACGTGGATGGCGCGGTCCTGGCGGGACAGCTCGTTGGTCACCGAGTCGACCAGGAAGGGCATGTCGTCGGTGACGACCTCGACCACCGTGTGGCCGCAGGACCAGCCGTTCTCCTCGACCGAGGGGGTGTGCACCCGCACCTCGGCGGTGCCCTGCGGGCGCTTGAGCCCCAGGCGGTAGTGCGAGGCGGCCGCGCCGTAGACGTCGACCGGGTCGCGGTCGACCAGGTCCTCCGGCGCCGTGTGGAGGTAGTAGTGGTGCAGGTACGCGGACAGAGCGCCGTTGCTCAGTCCCTCCCCCGGCGCCGCTCCCCCCACCTGGCTGTTCTCAGCGGCTGCTGCTGCCTTCCTGAGCAGTTCGGCCTTGGCTGCGTCCAGCTTGGTCTGCATGACTTCTTGGCTCCTGTCGCGCGCCGTTGCGTGACTCGGTGGTGGTCTCTGTTCGCACCGCCGGGGTCTCCCGCAATCCTGCCGCACCGTCCTGCTGAAAGGATCCCAAGGCGCGCATGGAACACCTCTGCAGCGGGTAGGACGAGACGTTTGGCCTCTGCGGAACCACCCGACGACGCCAGCCAGCCTAACGGGATCAATCCAAGGTGTCAGGGGACAACCAGGCGCAAACCTGCAGGAAGATCGAGCCGTCCTGGACAGCTTGTCCAATCAGCCTGCCGGTTTGCGCCGAAAGCCGAAACTTCGCGCGGAACGCCGTGCGCGATCCGTGGGCGGAGCGTGGACGCTCAGCCCATGTGCGGGTGGACGTGCGAGGTCGGGGGGACGAACGTCTCCTTGATCGACCGGGCCGAGGTCCAGCGCAGCAGGTTCTGCGCGGCGCCCGCCTTGTCGTTGGTGCCGGACGCCCGGCCGCCGCCGAAGGGCTGCTGGCCGACCACGGCGCCGGTCGGCTTGTCGTTGATGTAGAAGTTCCCGGCGGCGAACCGCAGCGCCTCCACCGCCTGCGCGATCGCGTAGCGGTCCTGGGCGACCACCGAGCCGGTGAGCCCGTACGGCGCGCCCGCGTCGACCCGGCCCAGCACGTCGTCCCAGCGGGAGTCCTCGTAGACGTGGACGGCCAGGATCGGGCCGAAGTACTCGGTGCGGAACATCTCGTTGCGGAAGTCCGAGGAGACCAGCACGGTCGGGCGGACGAACCAGCCGATCGCGTCGTCGTACTGGCCGCCGGCCGCCAGTTCCACCGTCGGGTCGGCCTTGGCCCGGTCGATGGCGGCCCGGTTCTTCTCGAACGCGCGCCGGTCGATCAGCGCGCCCATGAAGTTCGAGAGGTCGGTGACGTCGCCGACGGCCAGCGCGTCCACCTCGGCGAGGAAGTCGTCCTTGATCCGCTGCCAGAGGCTGCGCGGCAGGTAGGCGCGGGAGAGCGCCGAGCACTTCTGGCCCTGGTACTCGAAGGCGCCGCGGATCAGGGCCGCCTTGAGGATCTCCGGGTCGGCCGAGCGGTGCGCCAGCAGGAAGTCCTTGCCGCCGGTCTCCCCGACGATCCGCGGGTACGCCCGGTAGCCGCCGATGTTGGCGCCGACGGTCTGCCAGAGCGAGCGGAAGGTCGCGGTGGACCCGGTGAAGTGCAGCCCGGCCAGGGCGGGGTCGGCGAGGGCCACCGCGGACAGCTGCCGGCCGTCGCCGGTGACCAGGTTGACCACCCCCGGCGGCAGTCCGGCCGCCTCCAGCAGCCGCATCAGGTAGTGCGCGGCCAGCGTCTGGCCCGGCGCGGGCTTCCACACCACCGTGTTGCCCATCAGCGCGGGCGCGGTCGGCAGGTTGCCGGCGATCGCGGTGAAGTTGAACGGGGTGATCGCGTAGACGAAGCCCTCCAGCGGGCGGTGGTCGGTGCGGTTCCACACCCCCGGCGAGGAGACCGGCTGGTCGGCCAGGATCTCCCGGGCGAAGTGCACGTTCCAGCGCCAGAAGTCGATCAGCTCGCAGGCCGAGTCGATCTCCGCCTGCTGGGCGGTCTTGGACTGCCCGAGCATGGTGGCCGCGTTGAGCGTCTCCCGCCACGGCCCGGCCAGCAGGTCGGCGGCGCGCAGGAAGACCGCCGCCCGGTCGTCGAAGGAGAGCGAGCGCCACTCCCGCCCGGCCGCCAGCGCGGCGTCCACCGCGGCCCGGGCGTCCTCCCGGGTGGCGTTGCCGAGCACGCCCAGCCGGGCCGCGTGGTGGTGCGGCTGGACGACGTCGATCCGCTCGCCGCCGCCGAACCGCTGCTCGCCGCCGATGGTCATCGGCAGCGGGATCTGCTCGGCCGCGAGGTCGTCCAGCCGGCGCACCAGACGCTCCCGCTCCGGGCTGCCGGGCGCGTAGCCGAGCACCGGCTCGTTGCCCGGTACCGGGACCTGGGTGACTGCGTCGATGGGCATGGCGGGCTCCGCTCCTCGTCGGGCGGCCGGCCCGTTCCGACGACGGGCCCGGCACCCGTCCAGCCTGACCAGCGGCGGGCCGCTTCGCCCGCCCGGACACGCCAACGGTGGACGTGGCCCGCGCCACGCCCGGCCGCCGCTACCCGGCGAGCCGGCCGGCCAGCTCCACCGCCTCCGCCAGGGTGTCCACCACCGGCACGCCGACCGGCTCCAGCTTCTCCCGGGTGTGCGAGCCGCCGGTGTACAGCACCGCGTGCGCGCCCGCGTCCAGCGCGGCCAGGGCGTCGTCCGCCGCGTCGCCGATCAGCACCGTGCGGGCCGGGTCCACCTGTGCGCCGAGCGCGGCCAGGTGCCGGACCAGGTACTCGGCCTTCTGGCCGCCGGCCGGGCCGCTGCGCCCGTCCACCCGCAGGAACTGGCCGGTCAGGCCGAAGCCCTCGACCACCGGCAGCAGCCGCTCGTGCTCGTACATGGACAGCAGCGACTGGCTGCGCCCGGCCGCCCGCCAGCCGTCCAGCAGCTCACGGGCGCCCTCGGTGAGGCCGCAGGCGGTGCTCAGCTCGCGGTAGCGGTCGTGGAACGCGTCGTCCAGGCGCAGCCACTCGTCGTCGGAGGGCATCCGGCCGAGCAGCCGCCGGTAGAACCGGGGGATCGGGATCTCGTACTGCTCCCGGTACTCCTGCAGCGTCATCGGGCCCACGCCGACGGTCGCGAAGGCGGCGTTGCTCGCACCGAGCACCGCCTCCATGTCGTGGAAGAGCGTTCCGTTCCAGTCCCAGACGATATGAGTGCGCACCCGTGAACGGTAGCGCCGGGCGGCGCCGGACCGGTAGGACGGGGCTCACCCGGCCCGCGGGGTGCGCACCGGCCCTCAGGCCAGCAGGGCGGCGATCTCCTGGGTGGCGAACCAGAGCAGGTCGTGGTCCTCGGCGCCGTCCACGGTGAACTGGGCGTCCTGGTCGCCGGCGTCCGCGGCCGTCACCGCCTCGACGGCCGCCGTCACGTCGGCCACCACGTCCGCGTCGGCGACGTCCGCGTGCACCGCGGCCGCCTTGGCCAGCTTCACCGGGCCGGCCAGCACCACCCGGCCGAGCGAGGCCTGGTCCTGGTACTCGTCGCCGGGGAACGGCCTGACCGCCGAGTCGGCGACGTCGAGCGCCACGACGACGCGCCGGCGCGGGGCGTCGGGGGTGGCGGCCAGCAGGCGCAGCGAGGACTGCGCGGCCCGGTTCAGCGCCGCGTACTCCAGTTCCTCCAGGTCGTCGCTGACGTACCACTCGCGCAGCGCGGGCGTCACGGCGTACGCCGCGGACTGCTCCAGCGCGCCGCCCGAGTGCGCCGCCGCCAGGCCGGTCAGGGTGGTGGGCACGTACACGCGCATCGGTGGCACTCTCCGGTTCGTCCAGCGGCACAGCTTCCAGCGCCCCCAAGAATAAGCTCCGGACGGCCGGCCGTGATCACCCCCGCACCGGCGGACCGGGCGGCCCGGCTCCGCGCACCGTCAGTGCGCGGCCTCCAGGGAGCGCCGGCAGGTGTCCAGCGCGCTCTCCAGGACGGGGCCGCGGCGGGCCGGGTCCATCATGTTCGGCCCCATCACGCGCAGGTCGGCGGGGGTGGGCGCGAGCAGGTGGACGCGCACGCCGCCGGCCCGCAGCAGCCGGGCCTCGCGCATCAGCTGGCGGGTCACCGTCCGGCGGTAGCGGGCGACCAGCTGGGCGAGCACCCCGCTCGGACGGTCCCGTTCGCGCGCGGCGTGCAGCCACTCCTGCACGCGCCGGGCGCGCGTGGCGGCGGACGCGCCGCCGTCTGGCTCCGGGCGCCCCGGCGGGTCGGGACGCAGTGCCATCGGGGCGAGCACGAACACCTCGTCGAGGCCCCGGTCCAGCAGCAGGTCGGCGTTGGTGGCCGACCAGCAGCCGCCGTCCACGTACTCGGTGCCGCCGACCGGAACGGGCGCGAACCAGCCGGGGATCGCGCAGGAGGCCATCACCGCCTCCCCGACCCGGGCGGGGGGTGCGCCGGGATCGCCGAAGACCACCCGGCGGCCGCTGCGGTAGTCCACCGCGACGACCCTCAGCGCCGAACCCGCCGGCCAGCCGCCCTCCCCGGGGCCGCCCCGGGTACCGGGGGCGTCGTCGCCGAACAGGCCGCCGACCAGTGCGCCGACCGACGCCAGCGAGCCCCGGCCGTGCGGCGCCATCGCCGAGACCATGGTGAGCCAGGGGTAGGTGCGCGGGTGCCGGACGGCGTCCCGCAGCAGGCCGGGCGAGCCGATGCCCGCCCGGGGGCGCGGCGGCAGCGCGCCGCCGACCGCCGTGTCGTAGTCGAAGTCGGTCCCGGCCAGCGGCCCGGAGGTGACCGGCAGGCCCCGCTGGTGGTCGCGCAGCTGTCCGGCGTCCGCCCCGCCCGCGAGCAGGGCGCCGAGGATCGCGCCCGCCGAGGTGCCGAGCAGCACCTCCGCGTCGCCCGCTGCCCGGCCGGTCGTCTCCTCGACAGCGCACAGCGCGCCGACCGTCCAGGCCGCGCCGAGCATGCCGCCGCCGCCCAGCACCAGGCCGCGCCGGGGAGCGCCGCCGCTCGGCGGCGGCGCCGGACGTGTCCCGGATACCCATGTCGTCATACCGGCCGCCTGTCGTCGTCGGGGCGGTGCTGGTGCGGAATCGGTGTCGGTGTCGGTGCCGGTGTCGGTGCCGGTGCCGGTGTCGGTGCCGTGCCGGGACGGCCGCCGTGCGAGGCGTACCGCCCGGCCTTCGATCCTGCGCGCGGACCGGCCCCGGGCGCAACGCCCGTCCTGCCGAACGGACCGTCCCCTTTCGGGCCCCGCCGCCCTCCCCGGCGCGTCAACCCGGCGCCCACGGGGATGCCCGCAGGCCAGCCGCCGCACGGGCCGGCTCACCCGGATAGGTGAACTTCGGGGTCGTTCGGGAGACCACGGCAAACCCGTTGCCGACCCCTGCGGGCGGCCACTAGCAAGGACCCGTCCGTACCCGCACCACCGCACCGGCCCCACGCCGACCACCCCCGAGGAAGGCCCATGACCACGTGCCCGAACCGCGCCGCACCGCCCTTCGGCCCGCCCGCCGTGCTCTCCGCACGCCCCTCCCGCTCCCCCGGCACCGCCCGGGACCACCACCCGGGGCCCCCGCGCCGGCCCCGCCGCCCCCGGGCCGGGTGCACCGGCGCTCCGGCCCGCGAACCGCTCGACGCCCTGAGCACCAGGTTCGCCCACCGGCTGGTGGAGGTGCTCACCGGCGCCCGGCCGTCCGGCCAGCTGCTGCGCCACACCACCCTGGACTGCTACGGCCAGCTCTCCACCCTGGTCCGGGCCGGCACCCTGCGCCGGACCCGCGCCGACGAGCGGCCGCGGCTCGGCCCGGTGCACGACCGCTCGCCCTCCCCGGGCGCGGTCGAGGCCTGTGTCCGGGTGGACCTCGGCACCCGGCACCACGTGGTGGCGTTCCGGCTGGAGCCCCGCGGCCCCGCCGGCCAGTGGCAGTGCACCGCCGTGGAGGCCCGGTGAACGCCGCCCGCACCCCCGCGCCGCCCGCCCGCGGTCCGCTCGCGGCGCCCCCGGAAACGGCGCGGGGCGCCGCCCCCGTACGGGAGCGGCGCCCTGCCCGGCGGCGGGCCGGTCCGAAGCGCGGACCGGCCGCCGGCTCAGCCCTTGCGGCGGCGGCCCTTGGCCGACTTGGCCGCCTTGCGGCGCTCGGCGCGGGTCATCCCGTCGCCCTCGTCCTCCGCGCCGAGGTCCTCGAAGTCGCCCTCGACCACACCGCCGCCGACCTCGTCCGAGGGGGCCGTGTAGTGCAGCCGCTGCGGCTTGGGGGCCTCCAGGCCCTTGGCCTTGATCTCCGGGCGGGCGGCGTCCTTCTCCAGCTTGTCGAGCACGACCTGGGCGTCCTCGACCGGGACCTCCTCGACCTGCTGCTCGACCTGGACCTCCAGGTTGAACAGGTAGCCGACGGACTCCTCCTTGATGCCCTCCATCATCGCGGTGAACATGTCGAAGCCCTCGCGCTGGTACTCGACCAGCGGGTCGCGCTGCGCCATGGCCCGCAGGCCGATGCCCTCCTGGAGGTAGTCCATCTCGTAGAGGTGCTCGCGCCAGCGGCGGTCCAGCACCGACAGCACGACGCGGCGCTCCAGCTCGCGCATGATCTCGGTGCCGAGCTGGTCCTCGCGGGCGCCGTACTGCGCCTGGACGTCCTCCTGGATGACCTTGGTGAGGAACTCCGGGGTGAGGCCCGCGGTGCCGCCGGCCTCCTCCTCCAGGTCCTCCAGGTCCAGGGTGAGCGGGTAGAGCTGCTTGAGCGCGGTCCAGAGCTTGTCGAGGTCCCAGTCGTCCTCGAAGCCCTCGCCGGTGGCGGCCCGGACGTACGCCTCGACGGTGTCGTCCATGAAGTGGCCGACCTGCTCCTGGAGGTCCTCGCCCTCCAGCACCCGGCGGCGCTCACCGTAGATGACCTCGCGCTGGCGGTTCAGCACCTCGTCGTACTTGAGGACGTTCTTGCGGATCTCGAAGTTCTGCTGCTCGACCTGGGTCTGCGCGGAGGCGATGGCCCGGGTGACCATCTTCGACTCGATCGGCACGTCCTCGGGCACGTTGGCCATCGAGAGCACGCGCTCGACCATGCCGGCCTTGAACAGGCGCATCAGGTCGTCGCCCAGCGACAGGTAGAAGCGGGACTCGCCCGGGTCGCCCTGACGGCCGGAACGGCCGCGCAGCTGGTTGTCGATCCGGCGGGACTCGTGCCGCTCGGTGCCGAGGACGTAGAGGCCACCGGCCTCCTTGACCTCGTCCTGCTCGGTCTTCACCGCGGCCTTGGCCTTCTCCAGGGCGGCCGGGAACGCGGCCTCGTACTCCTCCGGGGTGTCCACCGCGGAGAGTCCGCGCTGGGCCAGCTCGGCGGCCGCGAGGTGGTCGGCGTTGCCGCCGAGCATGATGTCGGTACCGCGGCCGGCCATGTTGGTGGCGACGGTGACGGCGCCCTTGCGGCCCGCCTGGGCGACGATCTGCGCCTCGCGCTCGTGGTGCTTGGCGTTCAGCACCTCGTGCGGGATGCCGCGCTTGCGCAGCTCCTGCGACAGGTACTCGGACTTCTCGACCGACACGGTGCCGACCAGCACCGGCTGGCCCTTCTCGTGCTTCTCGGCGATGTCCTCGACCACGGCGGCGAACTTGGCCGGCTCCGACTTGTAGATCAGGTCGGGCTGGTCGATGCGCAGCGGCGTCTTGTTGGTCGGGATCGGCACCACGCCGAGCTTGTAGATCTGGTGGAACTCGGCCGCCTCGGTGGTGCCGGTACCGGTCATGCCGGCCAGCTTGTCGTACAGGCGGAAGAAGTTCTGGAGGGTGATGGTGGCCAGGGTCTGGTTCTCGTTCTGGACCTCCACCCCTTCCTTGGCCTCGATCGCCTGATGCATGCCCTCGTTGTAGCGGCGGCCGGCCAGGATGCGGCCGGTGTGCTCGTCGACGATCATGACTTCGCCGTTCATGACGACGTAGTCCTTGTCCGCCTTGTAGAGCTCCTTCGCCTTGATGGCGTTGTTCAGGAAGCCGACCAGCGGGGTGTTCACCGACTCGTAGAGGTTGTCGATGCCCAGGTAGTCCTCGACCCGGGTGACGCCCTCCTCCAGGATGCCGACGGTGCGCTTCTTCTCGTCGACCTCGTAGTCGCGGTCGATCTTCAGACGGAGCACCAGCTTGGCGAAGTCGGCGTACCACTTGGTCGCCTGGTCCGCCGGGCCGGAGATGATCAGCGGGGTGCGGGCCTCGTCGATGAGGATCGAGTCGACCTCGTCGACGACGGCGAAGTTGTGGCCGCGCTGGACCAGTTCGTCCTTCGACCAGGCCATGTTGTCGCGCAGGTAGTCGAAGCCGAACTCGTTGTTGGTGCCGTACGTGATGTCCATCCCGTACTGGCGCTTGCGCTCGGCGGGCGTCATGTTGCCGAGGATCACGCCGACCTCAAGACCGAGGAAGCGGTGCACCCGGCCCATCCACTCCGAGTCGCGCTCGGCGAGGTAGTCGTTGACCGTGATGAGGTGCACGCCCTTGCCGGTGAGCGCGTTGAGGTACGCGGGCAGCGTGCCGACCAGGGTCTTGCCCTCACCGGTGCGCATCTCGGCGACGTAGCCGAGGTGCAGCGCGGCGCCACCCATGAGCTGGACGTCGTAGTGCCGCTGGCCGAGCACGCGCTTGGCGGCCTCGCGGACGGTGGCGAACGCCTCGGGGAGGATGTCGTCCAGGCTCTCGCCGTCGGCAAGGCGCTGCTTGTACTCGTCGGTCAGTGCGCGCAGCTCGGCGTCGGTGAGGTTGACGAAGTCCTCTTCGATGGAGTTGACCTGGGCAGCAATCCGCTGCAGCTTGCGAAGGATCTTGCCTTCGCCGGCGCGCAGGATCTTGTCGAAGACGGACACGTGAGCGGGCTCCTTGCCTGTATTGGCACTGGACGACTGCACGGCGGATCCACCCCACCGCACGGGCCATCGTATGCGAGGAGCCCAATGCCCCGGGAGGTGCGTCAGCACGGTATTCCCGTGTCACCCGCGCGAGCACTTCCGACGATAGTCCCTCGCACCGGGGCAAAGCGGACGGCCGTCCGGCCAGTTGAACGCGCCGGTCCGTTAATCGGATGCCCGGATTTCTCTCTGTACGGAATACTCCGCCCATGGAAGAGCAGCAGGAGAAGCAGAACGGACCGGGAGCCGCGGAGCCCGTCGTCCTCACCACCGACCGCCTGGTCCTGCGCGCCCCGCGCGAGGGCGACATCGACGCGATCCTCGCCGCCTGCCAGGACGAGGAGATCCAGCGCTGGACCGTCGTCCCGGTCCCGTACGGCCGCCAGGACGCCGAGTACTTCGTCCACGATCTCGCCGCCAACGGCTGGCGGACCGGCGACAACCTGATCTGGTCCGTGTTCGAGCGGGAGTCCGGCGCGCTGGTCGGCAGCCAGGGGCTCACGGCCTGCCCCGGCCGGCCGGGTGCCGCCGAGGTCGGCTGGTGGGCGACCAAGGAGTTCCGCGGCCGCGGCTACACCGCGGAGGCCGCCGCCGCGGTGGCCCGCCACGGCCTGCGCGACCTCGGGCTGCGCCGGCTGGAGTGGCTCGCCTACGTGGGCAACGAGGGCTCCCGCGCGGTGGCGGAGCGGGTCGGCTTCCGCTTCGAGGGCACCCTGCGCTCCTACTCCGAGCAGCGCGGACGCTTCCTCGACACCTGGATCGCCTCCCTGCTCGCCGAGGACCTCACGGACTGAACGGCGGCCCGCCGACGGGCCCCGGACCGGCCGAACAGCCGCCCGGACGGGCCCCGGACGCCCGGGGCCCGTTGTCGGTGCCCCCGTCTAGGCTCGCCGGCATGACCGCCTCTACCTCGCGCCCGGCCTCCGGCCCGCGTCCCGCAGCCCCCGCCCCGGTGACCGTCCTCGGCGCCGACGACGCCCGCCGGATCGCCCTGCGCGCCCAGGGCCTGCTCGGCGCCCCGGACCGCCGCGGCGGCGTGCGCGGGGTGCTGCGCCGGCTCGGCGCCGTCCAGCTCGACACCATCTCGGTGCTGGCCCGCTCGCACGAACTGGTCCCGTACGCGCGGCTCGGCGCGGTCGGCCGCCCGGCGGTCGAGGCGGCGTACTGGAGCTCCGGCGCGAGCTTCGAGTACTGGTCGCACGCGGCCTGCGTGCTGCCGGTCGAGGAGTGGCCGCTGTTCGCCTTCCGGCGCCGGCGCTACCGCGCCAGGGCCCATGTCTGGGGCCAGCAGGTCGACGCCGCGACGTACCGCACCGTGCTCGACCGGCTGCGCGCCGAAGGCCCGCTCACCTCCACCGAGTTGGGCGGCGCCAAGAAGACCGCCGAGTGGTGGGACTGGTCCGACACCAAGATCGCGGTGGAGCGGGCCCTGGCCTTCGGCGACGTGGTCTGCACCGAGCGGCGGAGCTGGAAGCGCGTCTACGCGCTGGCCGAACAGGCCGTGCCCGCCGAGCTGTTCGCGGCCGAGCCGACGGACGAGGAGTGCCTGCGCACCCTGGTCGCGCAGTCCGGAGCGGCCCTCGGCGTGGCGACCAGGGCCGATCTGCTGGACTACCACCGGCTGCGCGCCGACCAGTTGGACGCGGTGCTGCCCGACTCCGGCCTGGTCCCGGTCCAGGTGGCCGGCTGGGGCCCGGACGGCTCCCCCGGCGCGGCCTGGGCCGACCCGGCGGCCCTCGCCGCGCCGCCGCGCGGACGCCACCGCACCACCCTGCTCTCGCCGTTCGACTCACTGATCTGGGACCGCCCGCGCACCGAGCGGATCTTCGGGATGACCCACCGGCTGGAGGCCTACACGCCCCGGCACAAGCGGGTGCACGGCTACTTCGCGATGCCGCTGCTGGTCGGCGGGCAGCTGGTCGGCCGGGTCGATCCGGCCCGCGAGGGGCGCACGCTGGTGGCCCGTCAGGTCTCGCTGGACTCGCCGCGCCACCTGGAGGCGCTGGCCGGGGCGCTGCGCGAGGCGGCCTCCTGGGTGGGCTGCGACGCCGTCCGGGTCGGAACGCTGCACGACGAGGCGCTCCGTCCGGCACTGGAGAAGCTGCTCGGCTGAGCACCCGGGGCGCGGCGGGGCCCGACCGGCCCCGCCGTCACCCTATTTCGAGGATCTTCTCCCGCATCGCGTACACCACGGCCTCCATCCTGGAGTGCAGCTGGAGCTTCTCCAGGATGTTGCGCACGTGGTTCTTCACGGTGTTCTCGCTGATGAACAGCTCCTTGGCGATCTCCCGGTTGTTCATCCCGGTGGCCACCAGCTTCAGCACCTCCAGCTCCCGGTCGGTCAGCCGCGGCGCGGGCACCAACTCCCGCTCGTCGGAGCGGCGCTGGATCATCGACTTGAACTCGGTGAGCAGCTTGGAGGCCATCGACGGGCTGATCTGGGACTGCCCGTCGGCGACCGCGCGGATCGCGGTGGCGACCTCGTCGGTGGAGATCTCCTTGAGCAGGTACCCGGTGGCGCCCGCCTTGATCGCCTCGTAGAGGTCGGCCTCCTCGTCGCTTATCGTCAGCATGATGATCTTGGTGCTGGGCGCGACGTCCTTGATCGCGGTACAGGCCTCGATCCCGCTGCGGCGCGGCATCCTGACGTCCATGAGGATGATGTCCGGCAGCAGGTCGGCGGCCTTGAGCACCGCCTCCGCGCCGTCCCCGGCCTCGCCGACGACCGTGATGTCCTCCTCCTCGGCCAGCACGATCTCCAGGCCCCGGCGGAACAGCGCGTGGTCGTCCACCACCAGGACGCGGATCGGCTCCCTGCGGCGGAGGGCGTACTCGGGCTCCGCCCCCGGGCCGGGCGACACCCCCGCGACCGGCCCCGTGCCGGGCCCCAGCCCGAAGTGATCCCCCATCCGCTCCTCCCCCGTCGCCGGTCGTCGTGCGCCAATCATTCCACGGCCGGAGCCCCCTCCGGTCACCCTCCGGCGCCGATCGCTCCGCATCGGGTGACCTGCGCGACGGCCCGGCACCGCCGCCGACCGGCCCCGGAACGCCGGTGACCCCGGCGGCCGCGGCCACCGGGGTCACCCTCCCATGCTGCTCGGACGGTCAGTCCTCGTCGTCACCCGCACCGATCGCACCACCGGCGCCACCACCCTCGACGGTCGTGCCGTCGGCCTTCAGGTGGATCACACCGTAGTGGTAACCGTGCCGGCGGTAGACGACGCTCGGCAGGCCGCTGTCCTTCTCCACGAAGAGGTAGAAGTCGTGGCCGACCAGCTCCATCTCGTAGAGCGCCTGGTCGAGCGCCATCGGGGCGGCCGGGTGCGTCTTCTCCCGGACCACCAGCGGGCCCTCGCCCTCCACTTCCAGGGATCCCATCATGGTCTTGCGGACGGCCCCGTTGGTCGCGCTCTCCGACGGCTTCGTCTCGGGCAGCGCGGCCAGGGCCGCGGTCGCCTCGGCGACGCTGATCGGGGTGCGGCCGTTGCCGCCCTTGTGGACCCGACGCCGGTCCGCGGACTTGCGCAGCTGGGCGTCGAGCTTCGCCGAGGCCAGGTCGAGTGCCGCGTAGGGGTCGGCGGCGGCGGCCTCGGCCCGGATCACCGGACCACGGGTACGGAGAGTGATCTCCACGCGGTCGGACCGGTCGGCCTGCCGCGGGTTGTGTTCCTTGGACACCTCGACATCGAGGCTGATCGCCTTGGTGTCGAACTTCTGGACCTTCTCCAGCTTCTCGGCCACGTGATCCCGGAACCTCTTGGGCACCTCGGTCTTACGGCCCTTGACAACGATGTCCACGCAGAACTCCGATCCCTCGTTCTGTCGCCGGTCCGGGTGCTACCGGACCGGGCTGAGACCAGCCGGACCAGCCAATCCTTCCGCCGGCCCTCCCTCCCGCCGGCAACGGCGGGAACGACTGGCCCTCACCTCACTTCCTCCCCACCAGGGACGGTTGAAACCCCCTGGGGCTCATCGAACACCTCACACGGAGTTTTCGCCTCCCCAGCGGAGAGTTCGGGTATGACGGACGAATGGGGCAACCCGTCAAGCCGTCGCACCCCGTCTACCCTCCTGTGAGTGAAACACAGGTAAATACCTGGACAACACCCCCCGTACGGCGCATTCTTTGCTCACTCTCCGTTCCTGAGCCGGAAGGAGCAGCAGTGCCGCCGCCCTCCGCACCGCCCCGACCGCCGTCCGACCACGGGCCGTTCGCCCACGCCCTGGCCGGTCTGCTCGACGTGCTGCTCCCGGCGCCCTGCGCGGGCTGCGGCGCCACCGGCGGCCAGCTCTGCCCGGACTGCCGGGACGCCCTCGCCGCCGACCTGCCCGCGCCCTCCGCCGCCCTGCCCTGGGCGCACGCCGCCGCGCCGTACGACGGCCCGGTCCGCCGGCTGCTGCTCGCCCACAAGGAACGCGGCGCGCTGCGGCTGGCCGGCCCGCTCGGCGAGGCCCTCGCCCGGGCGGTGCGCTCCGCGGTCGGCCCGCAGGCCGGACGGGCCCCGCTGCTGCTCGTCCCGGTGCCCTCGGCCCGCGCGGCCGTCCGCGCCCGGGGCCACGACCCGACCCTGCGGCTGGCCAACGCGGCCGCCCGCGCGCTGCGCCGGGAGGGCCTGGACGTCCGTGTCGCGGCGCTGCTGCGCCACACCCGCCCGGTCGCCGACCAGGCCGGGCTGCCGGCCGCCGAGCGCCGCCGCAACCTGCACGGCGCGCTCACCGTGCGGCCGCTCGCGCACCGCCGGCCCGCCGGGCTCCGCACGGTCCTGGTGGACGACCTGGTGACCACCGGAGCGAGCCTGGCCGAGGCGGCCCGGGCGCTGTCGGCGGCCGGACTGCCGCCCGGCGCGGCCGCCACCGTCGCGGCGGCCGGCACGGAGCGGCGCCCGGGCAGCCACCCGGACGGGCCGGACGGCGACGACCGGCCCTGGTGACGTGGCCGGCCGGAGCCGGACAGCCCCGCCGGTCCCGGCCGGGGCGGCCGGTCAGCCCGGGTAGATGAACGAGGAGACCCGGTACAGCAGCCCCAGCTCCCGCCACTGGTTGTTGACCAGCCGGTACGGCTTGCCCTGCGCGCCCTGCAGCGCCAGCACCGGAGGCACCAGCGGCGTTCCGCCGTTCCCGGCGCCGTTCGCCTGGTACTCCGACGCGGCGACCGTGGTCATCTCGCCGCCGCCGGGCAGCCGCGCGTCGGGGTTCGGGGAACCGTCCGTGCTGACGTAGTGCAGCTGCTGCAGCTTGTCCTTCTCCTTGCCCAGCACCAGCAGCTGGTCGGCCTCCGCCCAGGAGACCGAGACCACCTCCTCGAAGGCCGGGTTGGCCAGCCGCAGACCGGTGATCTTCGCGCTCGGGGCGTCCTTGCTGCCCTCGTGGACGAGCAGCCCCAGCCAGAGCGAGTACCCCTTGCCGTCCTTGCCGTCCTTGCCGTCCTTGAGCAGCAGGGCCACCCGGACGCCGTCCGAGGAGACCTTGATGCCCTGCACCGAGCGGCCGTCCAGCCGCTCCACCGGCACCTCGACGACCTTCTGTCCGCGGATCAGCAGCACCTTCGGGCTCTGCGGATCGCGGTCCACCACGTAGAGGTCGCCGCGCCCGTCCCAGGTCGGCGAGGCCAGTCCGTCCTCCACCTTCGCCCCGGGGCGGGCCGGGGTGGTCAGCACCGGCGGCGGCATCGTGCCCACGCCGTCCGTGAACGGCACCGTGAAGAGCTGGTGGCCGTCCCCGCTGATCGCCGCGGCGTGCTCGCCGTCCCGGGCCACCGCGATCGTGCCCAGCCGCCGGCCGGACGGCTGCGCACGGCCCAGCGGACCCTGCACCGGCACGCCGTCGCCGTCACTGCCGCGCGACTCGTACAGGGCGCCGTCGTCCTCCCGCTGGTAGAACTGCCGGGTCGCCATCTGCCCGGCCAGCGAGCCGGGCCCGGTCATGGGCTCGTCGCCGCGGCTCGCCTGACAGGTCGGGCCGCCGTGCGCGCCCTTGAGCTCCAGCTGGTTGATCTGCCCGGTCCCCTGGTCGGCCAGGGTGTAGAGGAGCTGGGTGGCCATCCGCCGGCAGGCGGTGAGGCTGCCCAGGTCGACGTCGGCGACCGTCACGTGCCCGGTCTGGTTGCCGTCCAGGGTCACCGTGTGCACCTTCGCGCCGTCCGGGAAGGCGGAGCGGGCCACCGGGGCGAGCCACTTCGAGGGGCCGGCGACCACCGCGTTGGCGGCGGAGCCCAGCGGGTCTATTCGGCGCCGCAGGTAGATCGGGTCGGCGATCAGCACGTCCTGGTTGGTCACCGACCCGACGGACGCCGCAGAGGGGTCCGGTGCCGCGTAGAAGAACCGGTGGACCTGGCGGTAGCTGTTGCGGAAGTTGGCCTCGTTGAGGATCAGCCCGTCGGGCAGCTTGTCGATCCGCCACTCACCGCCGGCCTTCTCCCGCACGAAGGAGAAGTCGATGCGCAGGTCGCGCGGCGCCTCGGTCCTGAACGAGTGGCGCTCGTCCACCTCGGCCACCAACTGCCCGAGGAGCGGGATCGAGATGTCCATGTCGGAATCGGTCACGTCCACGTCGGGCCGGGTCGGCGTGCCGCCGAGCACCTTGACGCCCGTCTCCGCGTTCCAGTGCGCCGCCGCGGTCGGCGTCAGGTACTTGCGGGCCGTGCCGTAGTCGTCGTCGGCGGTCAGCGCGTCCAGGAACCCGGCCAGCAGCTCCTGCGGCCTGGCGCCCTTGGTCGGCTCCACCGGGAAGACCCTGACCTGGAAGTTCTTGTCCGCCGAGCTCTTGGACAGCTCGATCTTGGTGACGCCCCCGGAATCCGGCATCGCCGCGCAGCCGCCGGCCAGCAGGGTGCCCAGCAGGGCACCGACCACCCCGGCCAGCCGCGGCTCAGTCCTGCCGCTGGTCCTTCGCACCCTGCGACCCCTCCGTGTCCGTTCCACCCGTGCCGTCCGCCCCGGCGGCACCGTCCGGCCCCGCGGTCCGCTGCGCCACCGACGGCCGGCCCGGCGCGGTGTCCACCATGACCTGCGCGCCGGTGGCACCGTACCCGGAACCGGCCGGCCGCACGTCCGACGGGTCGGACCGCGGGCCCTCCGGCGGGCGCCGGCCGAGACCCGGGCCGATGCTCAGCACACCGCCGAGGCCGCTGCCGAACCCGCTGCCGGAGGCCTCCGGGGTCTCCGGGACCCCGGTCTCCTCGGCCGCGGCCAGCGCGGTCGAGCCGGACGGGCGGATCGCCCGCCGGTACGGCGTCCCGTACGTGCCGAGACCCCGGTTGTTGCGCGAGTCCTCCGGCTCCAGCCGGAACGGCGCCCGGCTGATCTCGCCGCCGCGGGTGCGCGGCAGGGTGAGCCGGAAGTGCGAGCCGCCGCCGGGCTCGCCCCAGGCCTGGAGCCAGCCGCCGTGCAGATGGGCGTCCTCGACCGCGATGGACAGGCCCAGACCGGTGCCGCCGGTGGTCCGCACCCGGGACGGGTCGGCCCGCCAGAAGCGGTGGAACACCCGGGACGCCTCGCCCGGCTTGAGGCCGATGCCGTAGTCGCGCACGCCGACCGCGACCGCGCCGTCCTGCGAGCCCAGCCGGACCACGACGTCGCGGCCCTCACCGTGCTCCAGCGCGTTGACCACCAGGTTGCGCAGGATGCGCTCGATGCGCCGGGAGTCGACCTCGGCCACCACCGGCTCGCCGTCGCCGCGGATCACCACCGCGCTGCCCTTGGCCCGGGCCAGCGGGTCGGCGGCCTCGACCACCCGGCCGACGATCTCGCGCAGGTCCACCGGCTCGGCGTCCAGCACGGCCGCGCCCGCGTCGAAGCGGCTGATCTCCAGCAGGTCGGCGAGCAGCGACTCGAACCGGTCCAGCTGCCCCTGGAGCAGCTCGGCGGAGCGGGCCGCCATCGGGTCCAGGTCCTCGCGGCTGTCGTAGATGAGGTCGGCGGCCATCCGGACGGTGGTCAGCGGGGTGCGCAGCTCGTGCGAGACGTCCGAGACGAAGCGCCGCTGCACCCGGGACAGCTCCTCCAGCTGGCGGATCTGCGCCTGCAGCGCGTTGGCCATCCGGTTGAACGATTCGCCGAGCCTGGCGATGTCGTCCGTGCCGGTGACCTTCATCCGCTCCTCCAGGTGCCCGGCGGCCAGCCGCTCGGAGATCCCGGCGGCCATCCGGACCGGGGTCACCACCTGGCGCACCACCAGCCAGGCGATGCCGCCCATCATGATCACCACGAACACGCCGGCGGTCGCCAGGGTGCCGGTGATCAGATTGAGGGTCTTGGTCTCCTGGGCGAAGGAGAAGACGTAGTACAGCTGGTAGCTGGTGCCGTCCGGGCCGAAGAACTGCTGGCCGAAGACCAGGCCGGGCTCGGTCTTCCCGCTCTCCGAGCGCTGGATCCGGGTGGGCTGGCTGAAGGTCTGGCCGGCCTCCTGCGCGACCTTCGTCCGCAGCGCGGCCGGGACGCTGTCCGGCGAGATGTCGCCCGAGTAGCGCGGACCGAAGCTGGTGCGGCCCGGCTGCACCGGCTGACCGCCCGGCAGCATCGCGATCACCGAGAAGACGTTCTGCCCGCTGGCCGCCAGTTCGCCGACCTGCCGCAGCAGCCAGGTGCCGGGCTCCTCCGCGGTCAGGTCCGCGGCCGCGCCGCCCCGCAGCCGCAGGTCCCTCGCCTCGTCGATCTTGTTGAGCTCGGTCTGGAAGCCCGCGATCGCCTGGTCGCGCGCCGCGGCCCGCTTGGTGTCCAGCAGCCCGGTGCGCACCTGCGCCACCACGACGACCCCCAGCACCAGCACCACCAGGACCGACAGCAGCAGCGTCGCCGCCACCACCCGCAGCTGGATCGACCGCCGGTACAGCGCCGCCACCCGGTGCACGGGGCGCCGCAGCTGACGGCTCACCAGCGCGAACAGCGCCGCCGGCCCGCGCCGCCGGCGGCTGCGGACGGTCGAGGTCGAACTCAGCACGTCTCCGCGCACGGCGGAGCCGCCCCCGTCGGTCGCGGCACCCGCCGGGGTCTCGTCGGACTGGTCGCTCACGTCAGCTGGGCCCGGCCTTGTAGCCGACGCCGCGGACGGTCACCACGATCTCGGGGCGCTCCGGGTCCTTCTCGATCTTGGAGCGCAGACGCTGCACGTGGACGTTCACCAGCCGGGTGTCCGCCGCGTGCCGGTAGCCCCAGACCTGCTCCAGCAGCACCTCGCGGGTGAACACCTGCCAGGGCTTGCGGGCCAGCGCGACCAGCAGGTCGAACTCCAGCGGGGTCAGCGGGATGCCCCGGCCGTCCCGCTTCACCGAGTGGCCGGCCACGTCGATCACCAGATCGCCGATGGTCAGCTGCTCCGGCGTCGGCTCCTCGGCACGGCGCAGCCGCGCACGCACCCGGGCCACCAGTTCCTTGGGCTTGAACGGCTTGGTCACGTAGTCGTCGGCGCCCGACTCCAGACCCACCACGACGTCCACCGTGTCGGTCTTGGCGGTCAGCATGACGATCGGGATCCCGGACTCCGCCCGGATCTGCCGGCAGACGTCGATGCCGTCCCGGCCGGGCAGCATCAGGTCGAGCAGCACCAGGTCGGGCTTGGTCTCCCGGAACGCGGCTAGCGCCTTGTCCCCGTCGGCGACGAAAAACGGCTCAAAACCCTCACCACGCAGCACGATGCCGAGCATCTCGGCCAGTGCGGAGTCGTCATCAACGACGAGGACGCGTCCCTTCATGGCTCCATCCTCTCATTACCGGATTGTGACCTGCCGCACAGCAGTCCCTTTGCTCCAGAACGGCCAACTGGCGGCCCGGCGAATTCCGGCCATACCGGGCGAAAGGTCCGGCCCCAACCACCTCCGGAGCCCCCCTCGGAGCCCACCGGCCGTCCCCGCAGCGGCCGTTGCCGTTCAGCAACCGGCTCCCCCTGGGGCGCGTCCGACCACCATGGCACGATGGGCGCTGCGCCCAGGTGAAGATCCACCCGGCGCCGCGAACCCTGACGCCCTCCGAGGAGCAGTGATGACCGACACTCCGGGCTGGGCCTCGCCCGGCTCGCCCGAGCCGCCCCGCGACGGTGCCCGGCCCCCGGCCGACGCACCCTCCGCCGTGCCCGGCCAGTCGGCACCGCCCCACGACGCCCCGCCCGCCTGGGGCACCGCCCCCGGCGCCCCGCAGCCCCCCTACGGGCAGCAGCCGCCGTACGGGCCGCAGCCCGCCTACGGGGCGCCCGGCGGGCCCTACGGCTGGGGAGCGCCGCCCAGCCCCAAGCCCGGCGTCATCCCGCTGCGCCCGCTCGGCCTCGGCGAGATCCTCGACGGCGCCGTCTCCACCGTCCGCAAGCACTGGCGGGTCGCCCTCGGCCTCTCCTTCGGCGTCGCCGTCGTCCAGCAGGGCGTCGCGCTCGGGGCCCAGCTCGCCGTCCAGGGCGACACCGGCGAGCTCACCCCGGTGCTGAGCTCCCTGGTCAGCATGCCGCTCGCCTGGCTGCTCGGCGTGATCGCCTCCGCCCTGCTGACCATGGTGGTCAGCCGCGCCATCCTCGGGCAGTCCGTCACGCTCCGGGAGGCCTGGCGCGACGCCCGGCCCCGGATGCTCCAGCTCGTCGGCCTCACCGTGCTGAACGGCCTGATCCTCGGCGGCATCGTCCTGCTGGCCTGCGCCCCGCTGATCGGCTACGCCGTGGCCGGGGCCGAGGAACCGGGCATCACCTTCCTGCTCGTCGTCGTGGGCCTGCTCAGCCTGCCCGTCGTCGTCTGGCTCGGGATCCAGCTCAGCCTGGCCGCGCCCGCGCTCATGCTGGAGAAGCAGGGCGTCATCGCCGCCCTCTCCCGCTCCCGCCGCCTGGTCCGCCGCTCCTGGTGGCGGATCTTCGGCATCACCCTGCTCAGCCTGGTCATCTCCTGGATCGTCGCCAGCGTGATCAGCACGCCGTTCACGGTCGCCGGCATGGTGCTCGGCTGGGGCGACCTCACCAGCCAGATCGACGCCGGCGACAGCGCCACCATGCCGACCGCCATGCTGGTCACCCTCGCCATCGGCGGCATCCTCTCCTCCACCGTCACGCTCCCCTTCACCTCCACCATCGGCGTGCTGCTCTACGTCGACCAGCGGATCCGCCGCGAGGCCCTCGACATCGAGCTCGCCCGCGCCGCCGGCCTGCCCGAGTACGGCGGCACCGGCTGGGGCGACCAGGCCGGCCCCGCCCCGGCAAGGTTCTGAGCCCGGTGCCGGCCTGGGGGGAGATCGTCGTGCTCGCGGGCGGGGCCCCGGTCACGACCCCGCGCGACGCGGCCCGTGACGCGGCGCGCGACGAACTGGTCAACGCCGACTACCACCGCCACGACCCGAGCATCCAGCAGCGGGTCTTCGACTGGATCATGGAACGCCTCGACGACGCGCTCGGCGCGCTCGCCGGCGGCGGCACCAGCGGCACCACCGGCCTGATCCTCTTCCTGGTGGTCGCCGTGGTGATCGGCGCCGCCCTCTGGTGGCGCCTCGGCGCGCCCCGCCGGGCCGCCCGCACCGACCTCGGCGTGTTCGGCGGCACCGGCCCGCGCAGCGCCGCCGAACACCGCACCGACGCCGAAGGGCACGCCGCCGCCGGCCGGTGGGCGGAGGCCGTCCGCGAGCAGATGCGCGCCCTGGTCCGCGGCCTGGAGGAACGCACCCTGCTCGACCCCCGCCCCGGCCGCACCGCCGACGAGGCCGCCGCCGAGGCCGGCCGCGCGCTGCCCGGGCACGCCGCCGCCCTCGCCTCGGCCGCCCGCGCGTTCGACGACATCGCCTACGGCGAGCGCACCGCCGACCAGGCCGCCTACCAGCTGCTGCGCGACCTCGACCGGGCCCTCGAACGCACCCGCCCGGTCCTCGCCCCGGCCGCCGGAGGAGCCGCATGACCAGTGCCACCCCCGCCCCGCCGACGGCGCCGCCCGCCGCCGCGCCTGCCCCGGCCGCCACCAGCCTCGCCCCCACCGGCCGCGGTCTGTGGCGACGCGCCCGCTGGTACCTGCTCGTCCTCGTCCTCGCCCTGCTCGCCGCCGTCGTCCTCGCCGCCGCCAACGACGAGCGCCAGTACCCGCCGATGGACCCGCGCTCCTACGAGCCCACCGGCAGCCACGCCGTGGTCGCACTGCTCGAACGCCAGGGCCTCAAGGTCGACATCACCCCCGACCCCACCGGCCGCCCCGCCGGCGCCGACACCCTCGTCCTGCCCGAACCCGACCTGCTCGGCCCCGAACAGCTGGCCGCCGTCGCCGCCGCCCGGCACGCCCGGCTGGTCCTCGTCTCCCCCGGCCCCGCCGCCCTCAGCGCGCTCGCCCCCGGCGTCCGCATGTCCGACGAGAACGGCGGCGTCCCCTACGCCCGCGTCCACAGCACCGACCCCGGCTGCTCCCTGCCCGAGGCGGTCCGGGCCGGCAGCGCCCACGTCGGCGGCCTGCTCTACACCTCCGGCAGCCGCGGCGAGGGCTGCTACCCGCGCGGCCACGGCTACCCCCTGGTCTCCGTCCCGATCGGCCGCGCCACCGACGTCGTGGTCCTCGGCAGCGGCGAGTTCCTCACCAACGAACTGCTCAAGAAGGACGGCAACGCCGCCCTCGGGCTCGGACTGCTCGGCGCCCAGCCGCAGCTCACCTGGCACCTGCCCGACTACACCGCCCCGGTCGCCGAGGGCGGGCGGAAGAGCTTCCGGGACTTCGTCCCCGAGGGCTGGACCTGGGCCGGCTACCAGCTCGCCGTCGCCGTCGTGCTCGCCGCGCTCTGGCGCGCCCGCCGTCTCGGCCCGGTCGTCGGCGAGAACCTGCCCGTGGTGGTCCGCGCCTCCGAGACCACCGAGGGCCGCGCCCGCCTCTACCGCCGCGCCAGGGCCCGCGGCCGCGCCGCCGACGCCCTGCGCCGCGCCGCCGCGCACCGCATCGCCCCGGCCCTGGGCGTGCCGCCCGTGGCCGACGCGCCCGACCCCACCGCCCTCTGCGCGGCCGTCGCCGACCGTCTCCCCGAGCGGTCCGCCGGGGACGTACGGGCCCTGCTGTACGGCCCGCCCCCGACCGACGACGCCGCGCTGCTGCGGCTCGCCGACGACCTCGACGCCCTCGAAAGGCAGGTACGGAAGCCGTGACCGAGAAGGCCACCACCCAGCTCCGCATCACTCCCGGCACGGCACCCGCCACCCCCGGCACCACCGTCCCCGGCGGCACCGCGTCCGGCGGCACCGCGTCCGGTGACCCGCGGCTCGGCGACCCCCGCGAGGCGCTGACCGCGCTGCGCGCCGAGATCGCCAAGGCCGTCGTCGGCCAGGACGCCGCCGTCACCGGCCTGGTCGTCGCCCTGCTCTGCGGCGGCCACGTGCTGCTCGAAGGCGTCCCCGGCGTCGCCAAGACCCTGCTGATCCGCACCCTGTCCACCGCGCTCAGCCTGGAGACCAAGCGCATCCAGTTCACCCCCGACCTGATGCCCGGCGACGTCACCGGTTCGCTGGTCTACGACGCCCGCACCGCCGAGTTCTCCTTCCAGCCCGGCCCGGTCTTCACCAACCTGCTGCTGGCCGACGAGATCAACCGCACCCCGCCGAAGACCCAGGCCGCCCTGCTGGAGGCCATGGAGGAACGGCAGGTCACCGTCGACGGCGAACCGCGCGCCCTGCCGGCGCCGTTCCTGGTCGCCGCGACGCAGAACCCGGTCGAGTACGAGGGCACCTACCCGCTGCCCGAGGCCCAGCTCGACCGCTTCCTGCTGAAGCTGATCCTGCCGCTGCCCGACCGCGACCAGGAGTTCCAGGTCCTCGCCCGGCACGCCGCCGGCTTCGACCCGCGCGACCTCGCCGCCGCCGGCGTCCGCCCGGTCGCCGGGCCCGAGCACATCACCGCCGCCCGCGAGCAGATCGCCCGGCTGACCGTCTCGCCCGAGATCCTCGCCTACATCGTCGACCTCTGCCGGGCCACCCGGCAGTCGCCCTCGCTCTCCATCGGCGTCTCCCCGCGCGGCGCCACCGCGCTGCTCGGTGCCTCCCGCGCCTGGGCCTGGCTGGCCGGGCGCGACTACGTCACCCCCGACGACGTCAAGGCGCTCGCGCTGCCCACCCTGCGCCACCGCGTCGCGCTGCGCGCCGAGGCCGAGATGGAGGGCGTCACCGCCGACTCCGTCATCCAGGCGGTGCTCGCCCAGACGCCCGCCCCGCGCTGAGCCGGCCCGCCCGCTCGCCCCTCCGGCCGGCCCACCCCCGGCCCCGACGAAGGAACGCACCGCATGGCCCTCACCGGGCGAACCGCCCTGCTCGCCGCGCTCGGCGCCCTCGTCACGGGCCTGCTGCTGCCCTCCTGGGCCGGGATCGGCGCCGTCACCGGCGCGGTCCTGCTCGGCGTCGTCGTCGACCTGGTGCTCGCCGCCCCCGTCCGCAGCCTGCGGATCACCCGGGGCGGCGACACCACGGTCCGCCTCGGCGAGAGCGCCGCCGTCGAACTGACCGTCACCAACCCGGCCGGACGGTCCCTGCGCGCCCGGATCCGCGACGCCTGGGCCCCGTCCGCCTGGCGGCCCGGCACCGGGACCGCCGCCTCCCGGCACACCCTGCGGGTGCCCGGGCACGAGCGACGCCGCGTCACCACCGTCCTCACCCCCACCCGTCGCGGGGACCACCACGCCCACAAGGTGACCGTCCGTTCGCTCGGCCCGCTCGGCCTGGCCGGCCGTCAGGGCTCGCACCTCGTCCCCTGGAGCGTCCGCGCGCTGCCGCCGTTCGCCAGCCGCAAGCACCTGCCGTCCCGGCTCGCCCGGCTGCGCGAACTCGACGGCCGGACCTCCGTCCTGACCCGCGGCCAGGGCACCGAGTTCGACTCGCTGCGGGAGTACCTGCCCGGCGACGACGTCCGCTCCATCGACTGGCGGGCCAGCGCCCGCCGCCACACCGTCGCCGTCCGCACCTGGCGCCCCGAGCGCGACCGGCACATCCTCGTCGTCCTCGACACCGGCCGCACCTCCGCCGGCCGGGTCGGCGACGCCCCCCGCCTCGACGCCTCCCTCGACGCCGCGCTCCTGCTCACCGCCCTCGCCACCAAGGCCGGCGACCGGGTCGACCTGCTGGCCCACGACCTGCGCAAGCGGGTCTCGGTGGCCGGCCGCTCCCCGAACGAGATCCTCCCGGCCTTCACCAACGCGATGGCCGTCCTGGAGCCCGCGCTCTACGAGACCGACATGCGCTCGCTGGTCGCCACCGCGCTCAAGATGGCGCCGCACCGCTCGCTGATCGTCCTGCTCACCGGCCTCGACGCGGCTCCGGCCGAGGACGGCCTGCTCCCCCTGCTGCCGCTGCTCACCAAGCGCCACGAGGTCGTCCTCGCCTCCGTCTCGGACCCCCACCTCGACGAACTCGCCGCCGGCCGCGGCACCGTCGAGGCCGTCTACGGCGCCGCGGCCGCCGAGCAGACCCGCGCCGACCGCCGCCGCACCGCCGACCGCCTCACCCGCGCCGGCCTCACGGTCATCGACGCCCCGCCCTCCTCGGTCGCTCCCGCCCTCGCCGACACCTACCTCGCCCTCAAGGCCGCCGGCCGCCTCTGAGCCGCCCTTCAGGGCTCTGCCGTGACCCCCGCCGGACAGGAGCCGGCGGCGCTGTCACACCCTCTCAGTACGCTCGCTGTCCATGAGCGTCTCCATCTACTACTCCGCACGCCGCGCCAACCCGCTGACCGAGGCCGAGACGGCCTCCGTCGAGCACGTTCTCGCCGCCCACGCCGCTGAGTTCCCCTTCTCCGACGAGGAGGGCGTCACCCCGTACGACTACGACGAGGACGAGCCGGAGGAGCTCGTGTCCGGCGCCACGAAGCTGCCGAGCGACCCCAGCCGTCTGCTGCCGGCGTTGACCGAGGTGCTGAACGCCTTGAGCGCCTTGCGCCGGGCTCTGCCCGGAACGGAATGGCACGTGCACATGGACGACCTCGATGTCCCGTGGAGCGAGGACGAGGGCTATGCCTTTCCCGGCATGCGCGACGGTGAGCTCGACGTGTGGTGAACGCAAAGAACCCCCGCCGGAATTCCGGCGGGGGTTCTTCTCAAAATTTGTTCGGCGGCGTCCTACTCTCCCACAGGGTCCCCCCTGCAGTACCATCGGCGCTGTGAGGCTTAGCTTCC
>NZ_JBHVTL010000048.1:0-36531 GCF_042884635.1 Kitasatospora sp. NPDC058115 | reverse complement strand
GCGCGGTGTCCGTGACCGCGGCCCTCACCCGACGCCCGGGGTGCGTCAGCCGCGCAGCGGGACGCCGGGGCGGTCCAGCGCGGGGCGGTCGAGGGCGGTTCGGTCCAGCGTGGTGCGGTCCAGCGTGGTGCGGTCGAGGGCGGGGCGGTCGAGGGGGGTTCGGTCCAGCGCGGGGCGGTCCAGCGCGGGGCGGTCGAGGCTGCTGCGGTCGAGACCGCCCTGGCGGGCGGCCGGGACGGTGGTGGCCAGTCCGGTCGGGGCGGGGGTGCGCTCGCGCTCCGGCGGGTGGGCGGGGCCGTGGGCGGGGGTGGGGGCGTGCGCGACCGCCGGGGTGTGGCCCGGCAGCTCCTCGGAGCGGTCCGGCCGGCCCGGGCCCGGCACCGTTCCGGCCGCCGCCAGCAGCTCGCCGGCCGGCCGGCGCATCCCGTAGCGGCGGTGCACCGCCTGCTTGGTGACCCCGAGGGCCGAGCCCACCGAGTCCCAGGAGAAGCCCAGCGCGCGGTCGAACTCGACGGCCGCCGCCACCAGCGTCTCCACGCTCTCCCGCAGCTCCTGGGCCAGGCGCACCGTCGGCGCCGGGGCCCGCCCGTACACCACGAAGCCCGCGGAGGTGCTGGGGCGGCGCGGCCGGTAGACGTTGCCCAACTGGGCGGTGAGCGTCCGCAGGGCGTCGACCTGGCGCCGCACCCGCTCGATGTCCCGCACCAGCAGGTGCAGGCTCGCCCTCGCCCGGGCGTCGTGGTTGATCTGCTCGGCCATGGCTTACGTGCCGCCTTCCGTTACGGTTCGGCTCGGCCGGAGCGCCCTTCCCGCGCGCTCCGGCCACGGTCAATCCCACTTGACCAACGCCGGAGCGCCCGCCGGGGTCACGCAGGCGGGGCGAGCGGGATGTGCCGGACCCCGGTCCGGACGGATTGCATAGACTGGCCGACGGCCGCGCGCGCACCGCCCGGCCCGCTCGTTGCCAGCAGCCCGACCCCCGCATCCCGGACCCGACGGACAGGAGCCCGCATCCGTGGCGATCCAGCCGATCCGCATCTTCGGAGACCCCGTACTGCGCGCCACCGCCCGGCCCGTCACCACCTTCGACAAGGAGCTCCGCACCCTCGTCAAGGACCTCACCGACACCATGCTCGACGCCCCCGGCGCCGGTCTGGCAGCGCCCCAACTCGGCATCTCGCTGCGGGTGTTCACCTACCACGTGGACGGCGTCACCGGGCACCTGATCAACCCGGACCTGTCGCTCAGCGAGGAGGAGCAGGAGGGCCCGGAGGGCTGTCTGTCGCTGCCCGGGCTGCGCTACGACACCCGCCGGGCGCACGGCGTCGTCGCCAGGGGCTTCAACATGTACGGTGACCCGGTCACCGTCGAGGGCACCCAGCTGCTGGCCCGCTGCATCCAGCACGAGACCGACCACCTCGACGGCATCATCTTCATCGACCGCCTCGACGCCGAGCAGCGGAAGGCCGCGCTCAGGGCGATCCGCGAGGCGGACTGGGGCTCGGGCCCCGCGCCGGTGGTCAAGGTCTCCCCGCACAGCACCTTCGGTTCGGCGCGCTGAGCGCCGCCGACCACGTCGACTCCGCACCGCAGAAAGGCACTTGATGCGCCTCGTGTTCGCCGGCACCCCCGAGGTCGCCGTTCCCGCCCTGGACGCCCTGCTCGCCTCCGACCGGCACGAGGTCGTCGCGGTGGTCACCCGCCCCGACGCCCCCTCCGGCCGCGGCCGCAAGCTCGTCGCCAGCCCCGTCGCCCAGCGCGCCGAGGAGGCCGGGATCGAGGTCCTCAAGCCGGCGAAGCCCAGCGACCCCGACTTCGTCGCCCGGCTCACCGAGCTCGCCCCCGACTGCTGCCCGGTCGTCGCCTACGGCGCCCTGCTGCGCCCCGGCACCCTGGAGATCCCCGCGCACGGCTGGGTGAACCTGCACTTCTCGCTGCTCCCCGCGTGGCGCGGCGCCGCCCCCGTCCAGCACGCGGTGCTGGCCGGCGACGAGGTGACCGGCGCGTCCACCTTCCTCATCGAGCAGGGCCTCGACTCCGGCCCGGTCTACGGCGTGATCACCGAGGAGGTCCGCCCGGCCGACACCAGCGGCGACCTGCTGGAGCGGCTCTCCCACTCCGGTGCCCGGCTGCTCGCCGCCACCATGGACGGCATCGCCGACGGCAGCCTGCACGCCGTGCCGCAGCCCGCCGAGGGCGTCACCCTCGCCCCGAAGATCGGCGTCGAGGACGCCCGGATCGACTGGACCGCGCCCGCGCTGCGGGTCGACCGGGTGGTGCGCGGCTGCGCCCCCGCCCCCGGCGCGTGGACGGAGTTCCGCGGCGAGCGGCTCAAGGTCACCGGCCCGGTGCGGCTGCTGCCCGGCTCCGCGGACCTCGCGCCGGGCGAGCTGGCCGTCGGCAAGAACAGCGTCCGGGTCGGCACCGGCAGCCACGAGGTCGAGCTCGGCGAGGTCCGGCCGCAGGGCAAGAAGGCCATGCGGGCGGCGGACTGGGCGCGCGGCGCGCGCATCGAGTCGGGCGAGCGGCTGGGCGGGTCCGCCTGAGTCCGTCCGGTCCGTCCGGTCCGTCCGGTCCGGGTCGGGCCCGCTCCGGCGTTCCGCGTTACTGTTCGAGAGATCCAGAAATAGCCCCCGCAGCACTTTGAGGCACATCCCATGAGCACGACCGGCAGTACCCACGGCACCTCCGGCACGCCCGGCGCGTCCGGCGGCAAGCGCGCCCCGCGCCCGCACCGGCGCCCGAAGAAGGACCCGGCGCGGATCGTCGCCTTCCGCGCCCTGCGCGCCGTCGACGAGCGCGACGCCTACGCCAACCTGATCCTCCCCTCCCTGCTCCGCGAGGCCGAGCAGAAGGGCATGGACCGGCGCGACGCCGCCCTCGCCACCGAGCTGGTCTACGGCACCCTGCGGCTCCAGGGCACCTACGACGCGATCATCGCCGCCTGCATCGACCGCCCGCTCAGCAAGGTCGACCCGCCCGTCCTGGACGTGCTCTCGCTCGGCGCCCACCAGCTGCTCACCACCCGCATCCCCAGCCACGCCGCCGTCTCGGCCACCGTCGAGCTGGCCCGGGTGGTGCTCGGCGACGGCAAGGCCAAGTTCGTCAACGCCGTGCTGCGCCGGATCAGCGCCCACGACCTGGACGCCTGGATCCAGCGGGTCGCCCCGCCGTACGACCAGGACGCCGAGGACCACCTCGCCGTCGTGCACTCCCACCCGCGCTGGGTGGTCGCCTCGCTGTGGGACTCGCTCGGCCGCTGGCAGCCCGACAACGCCGGGCGCACCGCCGTGGAGCAGCTGCTGCGCGCCGACAACGAGCGCCCCGAGGTCATCCTGGTGGCCCGCCCCGGCCGGGCCACCGTCGGCGAGCTGGCCGACGCGCTCCCCGAGGCCGAGCCGGGCCGCTGGTCCCCGTACGCGCTGCGGCTCGCCGAGGGCGGCGACCCGGGCTCGGTCGCGGCCGTGCAGGAGAACCGGGCGGGCGTCCAGGACGAGGGCAGCCAGCTGGTCGCCCTCGCCCTCGCCGCCGCCCCGCTGGACGGCCCGGACCGGCTCTGGCTGGACGGCTGCGCCGGCCCCGGCGGAAAGGCCGCGCTGCTCGCCGCGCTCGCCGCCGAGCGCGGCGCGGCGCTGGTCGCCAGCGAGAAGCAGCCGCACCGGGCCCGGCTGGTCGCCCGGGCCCTGGCCGGCAACCCCGGCCCGTACACCGTGATCGCCGCCGACGGCACCCGCCCGGCCTGGCGGGCCGGAGGCTTCGACCGGGTGCTCGTCGACGTCCCGTGCTCCGGCCTCGGCGCCCTGCGCCGCCGCCCCGAGGCCCGCTGGCGCCGCCGTCCGCAGGACGTCGCCGCCTTCGGCCCGCTCCAGCGCGATCTGCTGCGCTCGGCCATCGAGGCCACCCGGATCGGCGGCGTGGTCGGCTACGCCACCTGCTCCCCGCACCTCGCGGAGACCCGCGCGGTGGTGGACGACGTGCTGCGCACCGAGGGCGCCCGGGTCGAGTGGATCGACGCCCGGCCGCTGCTCCCGGACGTCCCCGCCCTCGGCGAGGGCCCGGACGTCCAGCTCTGGCCGCACCTGCACGGCACGGACGCGATGTACCTGGCCCTGCTGCGCCGTACGGCGTAGGCGGATGCTCCGCGGCGGCGCACCACGGGGGTCCGTGGTGCGCCGCCGTTCGCGCAGCCGGGCCCGTGGGACGGGCGGTCCCGCCCGCGGGTCAGCGGGCGGAGAGCGCGGGGCGCGGGACGGTGCGCGCGGGGTCGGGGCGGGGGAAGGCCGGCGCGGGGCGGGCCGGGCCGGTGTGCGTGGCGACCACGCCGCGGACCAGGTCGCGCAGCCAGCGGTGGCCGGCGTCCTGGTCGTTGCGCGGGTGCCAGGCCATGCTCAGGACCACCTCGGGGAGGTCGACCGGCAGCGGGAAGGTGGCCAGGCCGAGCGCCTCGGCGGCCGGGGCGCCGAGCCGGGCCGGCGCGAGGCCGACGAGTTCGGTGTCGCGGAGCAGGAAGAGCGCCGCCGGGTAGCTCGGTACGCTGGCCACGATCCTTCGGGCGAGGCCGAGTTGGGCCAGGCGCTGGTCGACCTGCTCGGGGCCCCGGCCGTGCCGGGAGACGGTGAGGTGATCGGCGGCGGCGAACTCCTCCAGGGTGGGGGGCGCGCCGTGGGCCAGCGGGTGTCCGGTGCGGGCGATGCCCACCAGGCGGGTGCTGGTGAGGGGTTCGGTGCGGGTCTCGGGGTCGAGCTGGTCGGTGACGCCGACCTCCAGGTCGATCACGCCGTCGCGCATCGCGCTGGTGCCCTCCAGGTCGTCCCCGAGGAAGCGCAGCGTCACCGCCGGGGCCTGGGCGCGGACCGCCGCCAGCAGGGCCGCGCCGATCGTGGTCAGCAGGACGTCGCCGGTCTGCAGGGTGAACCGGCGGCTGAGCTCGGCGGGTTCGGCGGCCGCGGGCGGTATCAGCAGGGCCTGGCCCCGGCTGACCAGGGCGCGGACCTCGGAGCGCAGTTCCACCGCGCGAGGCGTCGGCACCAGTCCGCGGCCGGCCCGGACCAGCAGGGGATCGCCGAGCACGCGGCGCAGCCGTCCGAGCGTGCGGCTCATCGCCGGGGCCGAGGTGTGCAGCCGTTCGGCGGCACCGGTCACGCTGCCCTCCTCCAGCAGGGCGTCCAGGGCGACGAGCAGGTTGAGATCGAGGTCCGGCATGAGGTTCTCCGCTGGTGGTCGGTCGGCTGGATGTGGGGGGGTGGGGATGACCGGAGGTGAAAAGTGTGCTGACCTGGGTTCCGCGGGAGCGCGCGACGACTCGGCATCCGGCGTCGATCGCCACAACTCCCCTGGGGAGTAAAGGATCTGACGTGATGATTGACAATGGCATGCCGATCGGGAGCTGCCAAGGAGGCCGTGTGCCGACCTTCTCGGCGCAGGACGGCGCACGCCGGCCCGGGCGGCCGGAAGCGGGGAGGTGACCGTGTCCGCGTACACGGAGTGGCGGCCGGCGGTGGCGCCCGGGCGGCAGGTGTCCTGCCTCTGGACGCGGCACCACGCCCCGGGGCCGTCGTACGAGCAGCTCGTGGTGCCGGACGGGTGCGTGGACCTGGTGTGGTCGGACGAGGGGCTGCAGGTGGTGGGCGCGGACCTCGCGCCCCGCAGCGTCCCGGTGCGGGGCGGGGCGGAACTGGCGGGGGTGCGGTTCCGGCCCGGCGCGGCGGGCCTGCTGCTGGGGGCGAGGCCGGCGCGGGAGCTCCGCGACCTCCAGGTGCCGCTGGCCGAGGTGGTCGGCGCGACGGCGGCGGAGCGGCTCGGGGAGCGGCTGGCCGGGGCGGGCGGGCCGCGGGAGGCGGCGGCGGAGCTGGAGGCGTTCGTCGCGGCGCTCGTGCCGGGGTGGGAGCCGGATCGGGTGGTGGAGCGGGCGGTGGTCGCCCTGGGGCGCGCGCAGGGGGCGCGACTGCCGGAGCTCGCGACCGAACTGGGGCTCTCGGAGCGGCAGTTGCGCCGTCGGATGACCGATGCGGTCGGCTACGGGCCGAAGACCCTGCACGCCGTGCTGCGCTTCCAGCGGGCGCTGGCCTGCGCGCGGTCGGCGCCCGGGCCGGCAACGGGGGAGGGGGACGGTGGCGGGGGCGGTGCGGGGCCGGGGCTGGCGGAGGTGGCGGCGCTGGCCGGGTACGCCGACCAGGCGCACCTCACCAGGGAGGTGCGCCGGTGGGCGGGGATGCCGCCGGGAGCGCTGCTGGGCCGACGGGCGGCCGGGCCGGGTGGGGCCCGGGGTCAGGAGTCCGGCGCGTCGTCGTAGGCGCGCAGTGTGAGCAGGGCCTGGAGGGTCACCCCGGGGCGGGCCTCGGACTCGGTGTTCGCCGACCAGCGCACCCAGTTGATCGGCCAGCCGCCGTCCTGCTGCTGGGCGGCGGCGAGGTGGTCGAGGCCGCGGTCCAGCTCCTCGTCGGTGAACCAGGAACGGGCCAGGCTGTCGGGCGTGCGGGCGTAGTCGTGCGGCAGGTGGTGCTCGCGCGGCGCGTAGCCCGGGGCGGTCCGGGCCTCCTCGGGCCGGGCCGGGTCGAGCAGCACGAGCCGCTGTTCGCGGACGAGCGCGCCCAGCCGGGCCGCCTCGCTCCGGGCCCAGTCGGTGTCCGGGGCGGCGTCGAGGAAGCGCAGCGCGGCGCCCACCTCGTACGGGTGCGGCGCGCCGAGCTTCTCGACGGCGGCGCGGCAGAACGCGGTGGCGGCGGTGAGCCACGGGTGGTCGATGCCCTGGCGCAGCAGCGGGGCCACGATCTGCCCGGTGGACAGCAGTTCGCCGACCGGTTCGACGCCCTCCTCGGGCACCGGCAGGAACGGCGGCCGCGGGTAGGGCCGCAGGCTCGGCAGGACGACGGGCACGCCGCCGTCGGGTGCGGAGACCTCGGCCAGCCAGGCGCAGACCGGCCGGGCGCGGTCCTCGTCCAGGGCCCCGGCCTCCTCCAGGGCGAGGAGCGCGGCGGGGACGGCGATGGGCTGGGGGGCCGGTCCGCGGACGTCCGGTTCGAGTCCGTAGGCGAAGCCCCCGCCGGGGGCGCAGTGGGCGCCGAGGGCGGCGAGGACGCCGACGGAATCGGGCCGGGCGTCGAACAGGTGGGCGAAGCGGCGTTGTTCGAGGACGCGCCCCGAGGTCCAGAGGAAGTCGGCGGCGGCGTCGAGCCTGGTGGGCGTGAGGCGTGCGGTGCGGGTCATGGCTCGACCGTAGGCGGCCCGGGGGCGGGGGTCTTGAACGATCCGGACACGGACGGTCCGGTGTCGTGGGCGACCGGTCCGGGCCAGTGGGCCCGCAGCGGGCGGTAGTCGGTCACCGTGATGCCGTGCTCGGCGAGCAGCTCGCGGGTGCGCGGGGCGAGGAGGAAGGCGAGGTCGGAGCGGCGCACCCGCCAGCCGCCGTCGCCGGGGCGGGTGGCGGGCGTGCCGAGGCCGGGGTGGACGGCCCATTCGGTCAGACCCGGCGGCAGCGCGGCGAGCAGCCGGGCGTAGTGGGCGGGCTTGCCGTCGAGCGGGACGGCGAAGCTGTCCAGGAAGGGGTGGTCGACCACCGGCAGCCCGCGGGCGCGCAGGCGTTCCAGGGCGGGGGAGAGCCAGATGCGCACGGCCAGTCCGTATTCGGCGCCGAGCGCGAGCGCGAGGTCGAGGAGGTCGGGGCGGCCGGCGTCGGCCAGGCAGTGGAAGTCCAGGTGGGTCGGGTCGAGCCCGGGGCCGGTGGCGGCCTCGATCTGGGCGCGGAACTCCCGTTCCACGTCGGCCGTGCGGGCCCGTGCCAGCAGCCGGGCGCGGCCGTCGGGGGTGGCGGGGAAGAGCCGCCCGGCGGGGTCGAGCAGCGAGGGGACGGCCGCGGCCGGGGCGAGCGGGCCCCAGCGGTGGCCGGGCGCCTCGGTGTCGCAGACCAGGGTGAGGTGGATCCCGAACGGCAGCCCGGGCCGCTCGCGCAGCAGGCGCAGCGCGTGCGCGGAGCCCGGGCAGCCGGTCATGAGGCTGCAGGAGGCGGCGACGCCGTGTTCGACCGCCTCGACGACGGCGAGGTTGACGTCCTCGTTGAGGCCGAAGTCGTCGCAGTTGAGCAGCAGCAGGCGGGTGCCCGGCGGGTGGCCGAGCAACGCGGTGGCGAGGGGGGTCGGCAGGGTCACGCCCGCAGTCTGCCGGGGCGGTGGGCGCCGTGCGGCGGATTTTCGCTCAGACCTCGCGGGCGGCGCGGCGTTGGCGCTTGCCGAGCGGGGCCTGGGAGAGGTCCTCGGCCTGGGAACGGAGGTTCTTGTAGCCGTAGCCGCGTCCGTCGAGCCAGGCGCGGGCGGATGCCTCGGCGCGCTCGGTGGCGTCGAGGATGTCCTCCTCGGCCTCGCCGGAGTCCTGGTAGCGGAAGGTGAAGACGGCGCGGGCGTTCAGGTCGTAGCTGAGGTGGCCCTCGGGGGTGAAGGCGGCGAACAGGATGTCGTGCTCGGCGGCGCGGGACGCCAGCTCGGCGTGCTGCTCGGGGGTGAGGCCGTCGAAGACGCCGCGGACGGTGATGCGGAAGGTGCGCGTGGTCATCCGGTGAGCGTATGCCGGGCCGTGGCGGGCGGGCGACGGGTTTTCCGGGGAACGGGCGGCGCCCCCGCGCCGGGACGGACGCGGGGGCGCCGGGGCCGGGCCGTCAGGCCTGGCCGAGGGTGGCGTCGGCGGGGGCCGGGCTGTCCGGGGCGGGTGCGTCGGCGGGCGGGGTATCGGCGGTCGGTGCGTCGGCGGTCGGGGCGTCGGGGGCCGCGTCGAGCGAGGGCCACTGGATCCGGGTGGCGCAGAGCGCGACGACCACCGCCGAGGCGGCGACCACGCCCATGCCCCAGACCAGGCTGCTCGCGTTGGCGATGAAGCCGATCAGGGCGGGGCCGGCGAGCAGGCCGGTGGTGCCGGTGGCGGCGACCAGGGCGAGCGCGTCGGAGCCCTGGCGGGCGGCCGCGACGTAGACGCAGGGGGTGACGGCGGCGACGCCCAGGCCCACGCAGGCGAAGCCGATCAGGGTCGGCACCACGCCGCCGACCAGCAGCGCGAGCGCCAGTCCGAGCCCGGCCACGGTGCTGCCGACGCGCACGATCCGGCCGTCGCCGAAGCGGGTGCGCCAGCCGTCGGCGAACAGCCGGGCGAGCACCATCATCACCGAGACCACGGCGATGCCCATCGGCGCCAGCTGGTGCGAGGCCCGGACGACGTTCTCCAGGTAGAGGGCGGACCAGTCGTTCATGGCGCCCTCGGTGACGGTGCCGAAGACCATGGCGAGGCCCATCCAGACGGTGATCCGCGAGGGGAGCGGGATGCCGCGGCGCTTCGCGGGCGTTTCCGCGGCGGGTTCGGGCGCGGCCTCGGCGGCCTCGGCGGCCTCGGCGGCCTTGGCGGGCTCGTCCGCCAGCATGCCGGTCTGGGCGAGGAGCAGCAGCAGGGCGAGGACGGCGGCGGCGATCGCGAAGTGGGCGGACAGCGTGGTGGTGACGGCGGTGACACCGGAGGCGAGCAGGGCCGCGAGCAGGGAACCGGCGCTGAACGTGGCGTGCAGCCTGGACATCGCGGTGCGCTGGAAGCGGACCTCCATGGCGGCGCCCTGGGCGTTCATCGCGACGTTCAGGAAGCCGACCGCGACGCCGTCGAGGCAGGCCACCACCAGCAGGACGGGGTAGCTGGGTGCCAGGGTGAGGCCGGCCAGGATCAGCGCGAGGCCGATCGCGGAGACGGTGGCGAGGACGCGGGAGCCGAACCGCTTCATCAGCGAGGCGACCAGCGGGAAGGAGACGGCGGCACCGATGCCGCAGACCATCAGCAGCAGGCCGATCCGGCCGTCGTCGAGGTCGAGCCGGGTCTTCAGGGCGGGGAGGCGGGAGACCCAGGTCGCGTACTGGAAGCCGAGGAAGCAGAACAGCGCTGCGACGGCCAGGTGTGCTCGCAGGAAGTCGTCGCGCACGCGGAGCATGTGCATCAGAGCCCGATCGTTGTGGGGGGAGGTCGTTGCGGGGAAGTCCGCTGCGGGGGAGTCCGCTTGCGGGGAGGTGGGCCGCCGGGGGGCCGGGACACGCCCTAGCGCAGGGACATCGCCATGTAGACGGCCTGCTCGCCGTAGCTCGCGGGCAGTTCCACCCCGGGGTCGGGGCGGTAGCCGAGCGGGGCCCAGAGGACCTCGCTGCCGCGCACGGCGACCAGCGAGACGGTGGCGTAGCCGCGTGCGCGGGCCGTGTCGGCGAGGAAGGTGAGCAGGCGCGGGGCGAGGCCGCGGCCGCGCAGCCGTTCGGTGACGACCAGGTCGTGGGCGTGCAGGTTGCCGGAGGTGCGGGCGGCCGGGGACTCCGCGCGGGCGAGGTCGGGGCAGTGGCCGAGCGGGTAGGGCAGCGCGAGCAGGTAGCCGCCGAACGCGCCCTCGTGCTCCACGGCGAAGCACCAGTCGGGGGCGGCCCGGTGGCGCGAGCGCAGTGTCCCGCCGCCCTCGGAGAGGCCGCTCGCGGCGTAGGCGCGGGCCTCCAGGGGGACGATCTCGGCCCAGTCGGCCTCGGCGAGGGGGCGGACGAGGAGGCCCCCGTCGAGGCGGGTGCCGCCGAACGGGCGGTCGTCGAACGGGCGGTCGTCGAACGGGCGGTCGTCGAACGGGCGGTCGTCGAGGAGGGTGGGGTGCTGCTCGGCGGTGTGGTGCGGGGACATCTACTGCGGGTCTCTCTCGGGGCCGGGTGCGCCGGACGGACGGCCCGCCCGGACGCAGCTGTGGGGGAGCGGTGGGAAGCCGTTGAATCCCCGTGTCGTGTAGGAGGTGGCGTAGGCCCCGCAGGAGAGGATCCACACCGGGTCGCCCGAGGCGGCGTCCCGGGGGACGGGCACGCCGGCGCCCTCGTCGTAGGCGTCGTCGCTGTCGCAGGTGGGGCCGGCGATCACGGCAGGTACGGTCGGCGCCCCGGCGTGGGCGGGGAACTCCAGCCGGTAGCGCAGCCCGTCCATCTCGTACAGGCCGTTGAACTTGCCGCAGCTCAGGTAGAGCCAGTGCGACCGCTCCCCGCCGAGCTGCTGACGCTCCGTCAGGCGGGTGACGTGGGCCCGGATCGCGCCGTGGTCGGCGACCAGGTGGCGGCCCGGCTCCAGCAGGAAGTCCAGCGGCCCGGCGGAGACCTCGCGCAGGTACTCCATCCCCTCCCGGATCACCGCGAACATCTTGTCGACCGGGGGCTGGAGCGGGTGGCCGAGCCGGTCGAGCACGCCGAGCGCGGGCAGGCCGCCGCCGAGGTTGACGTGCTGCAGCAGGATCCCGTGCCGGGCGGTCTCCTCGATCACCACGGCGAGCGTGTCCAGCGCGCTCTGCCAGGCCTCGACGGTGAGTTGCTGCGAGCCGACGTGCACCGACAGCCCGGCCGGGATCAGCCCGGCGTCCCGGGCCGCGGTCAGCACCCGGACGGCGTCCTCGGGCGAGCAGCCGAACTTGCGGCTCAGCCCCCACAGGGCGCCCTCGCCGGTGGTGGCGAGCCGGCAGAACACCCGGGCGCCGGGCGCGTGTTCGGCGAGCGCGGCGACGTCGGCCAGGCTGTCGGTGGCGAAGTCGCGCACACCGAGCCGGTACGCCTCGGCGATCTGCCGGTCGGACTTCACCGTGTTGCCGTAGTGGATCCGTCCGACCGGCACGCCGGTGCGCAGCGCCTGGGTGATCTCCTGCGGCCCGGCCGCGTCGAATCCGGCGCCCCGGGCGGCCAGGCAGTCGAGCACCTCGTCCACCGGGCAGGCCTTCATCGCGAACCGGACGTCGATGCCGGGCAGTTCGCTCAGCAGGGCGTCGTACTGGGCCTCGATGCCGTCGAGGTCGAAGATGATCCGGTCGTCCTCGGCGGCGGCGAGGGCGGCGCGCAGGCGTCCGTCGTCAGGCATGGGCGGCGCTCCGGCCGGCCCCGGCCGAGGAGCCGGGCGGGAGGGGTGCGAGGGGCGGGGTGGCGCGGGCCGCGCGGACCAGCGGCGTCCAGGCGTCGACGAGCAGTGCGAAGGCCTCGATGTCGGCCTGCGCCTCGTCCAGCAGCCGGGCGCGCAGCGGTGCCAGGTGGTCGGCGAACGCGGCGTACCGGCCGCCGAGTCCGCGGTAGGCGCGGTCGAGGACGGCCAGCCGGCGGTGGTTCTCGGAGCGGTCCGCCCCGGCCGCCCGCCGGGCGGCCCGCGCGACCGTCGCGGGGCGCAGGTGGTGCTCCGCGTCGAGCAGCGACCCGCCCGCCTCCTCCAGCGCGTCGTACACCGGGTAGAGGTAGAGCATCGACAGCAGGAACTTGGTGTACCGCAGCTGGTAGGCGGTGAACCCGGCGTCGGTGCGCCGTTCGGGCGTGTAGTGGTTGATGACGTTGCGGTTGTGGGTGACCCCGGGCAGTCCGGCGTGCAGCACCAGGTGGTGCAGCAGGTAGTCGCTGCCGATGGTGTCGGTCGCGGGCGGCAGCGGCACCCGCTCGTACACCTCGCGGTCCAGGGCGATGTTGCACATGTCTATCCGCCAGATGTCGGGCAGGTCGAGCACCGCGCGGTCGTGCGTGAACGGGTCGGTGCCGCTGCCGACGAAGGAGTCCGCGACCAGTTCGCGGCGCTCCTCGGCGGTGGAGCCGGTGCGCGCCCACAGGCCGACGACCTCCTCGTAGCACGCCGGGTCGAGTGCGCGGATCTCGCCGAGGTCGACGGAGAGTTCACCGACGAAGGAGCTGCCGACCAGCGCGACGGGCTTCTGCGCGTGCACCGGGTCGAGGGTGTGGTGGGTGACGCCGGGCGCGGCGTCGGCGGCCCGCCGGCCGATCGAGCGCAGTTCGTGGTGGACCGGGTACACCGGTTCGCCGTTCAGCCGCTGGTAGGCGCTGTCGGAGTCGCGGCGGTGCACGGAGGAGCAGCCGAGGGCGGCGGCGAGCAGGAACGCCCGGTTGGTGCAGGCGCCGTAGGAGACGGCGTCCGGCAGCATCAGGCCGAGCAGGCGGTCGGCGTCGGCGGCGGCGGCCAGGGCCGGATCCTCGGCGCGGGCCCCGTCGATCGCGGCGCGCAGGAAGGCGCGCTGCTGCTCCTCGTCGAGGTGGTGGACGAGGACGCCGGGGGTCGCGGGCAGCTCGGCGACCGCCTTGGCGTGCTCGATGCGGTCCGCGGCGTCCGCCGAGTCGAGGATCAGCAGATGGACCCGGACGCCGAACTCGCGGGCGGCCCAGGCGGCTTCCTCGCCGACGGCGGTGATGGCCGGGGTGCAGAACCGGTTGGTGGGCAGCGCGAGGCAGATGTCGCGCACGGTGGTCCCCCCGCTCACGCCTCGCCGCCCTCGGTGGCCTCGGCGGCCTCGGCGGTTCCGGCCGCCCGAGTGGCGTCACCGGGATCGGCCCCGGCGCTGCGCCAGGCCGCCAGGCCGAGCAACTTGGCTCCGAGATCGGTGAGTTCGGCCGGGCCGTAGCGCAAGGACTCGTGCTCGCGGTGGTCACCGACCAGGGTGCGGTTCCAGGTCGGCGTGGAGAGGTGCCGCCAGGAGTCGACGCGCGACTCCCGGAGCTCGTGGTGCTCCTCCAGCGCGGGCATCATCGAGAGGTACTGGACCGAGCGCACCCCGCTCGCGGAGGTGTTGGCGGCGACCCCGTGGGCCAGCATGCCGTTCCAGATCAGCAGGTCGCCCGCCTTCAACTCGGGCCGCACGACCGGGTATTCGCTGCGGTCGACGGCCGGGCGGATCGGGTCGCGGCCGGCCGGCTGGGCGGCCTGCCAGGTGTTGAACCGGCGGAACAGCTCCGGGTTGCACTGGAAGCCGCCGTGGTCGGGCTCGGTGTCGGTGAGCGCGATGATGCCCTGGACGCGCTGCGGGAGCATGCCGGCCGTGGAGTCGACGTCCCAGTGCAGTTCGATGTCGAAGCCCTCGTCGGTGGGCTCGATCAGCGCGCGGTCGCGGTTCCCGGTGTTCGGCGGGTTGAGGTTGAGCCGGTCGAGGGTGACCCAGAGCTCCTCGCAGTCCCAGACGTCCACGAACGCGTCGTAGACCCGCCGGGTCTGCCGGCTGTCCCAGATGAGCTGGTGTTGGTAGGCCTCGACGAAGCCGTAGATGTGCAGGTGGCGGTCCAGCTCGTCACGGAACTCCCGCTCCTCGTACCAGGTTTCCGGGCGCTCGGGGTCGAGCCCCTGGAACTCCCAGGCGAAGTCGAGCAGCTTGCGGGCGGCCTCGGCGGGGATCGCCTCGGGAACGACGACGTAGCCGTAGGTCTGCCAGAAGGTGAACTGCTCCTCGGACAGCACGCGCAGCGGGCGCTGCTTGCGGATGTCCTTCAGCGCGGTGGCGGCGAGGTAGGACTCGCCGTCGTTGCTGAAGTAGGGGCGTTCCGAAGCGGCCCGGAAGAGGTACCCGTCGGGCTTCGGCATCTCACTCCAAGTTCGGGTCGGGGCGTCGGGTCGGTCGGTGGCCGTGCGCCGGGTGGAGGGACGGGCCTCGGGGCACGGCGGTGCGGGGCCGTGGCCCCGGGGGAGTGGTGGGACGGGAAAGGGATTTCCGTCCGGCAAGGAGTGCCGCCGACTGTTCCGGCCTCGTCAAATGCGGTGTGCCCCTACGGTGGACTAGACCAACTTCCGGTGTCAACCCTCTGCGCGCGAACCCCTTCTGGCGCACCGTCGGTCGGTGGACGACCGGCCGTGACCTGCGCCGGAGCCCGCAGGGCGGGTGATCGGTGCGGTCCGGCCGAAGGGGCGGTGCGGCTGCCTCCCGGGGGCCTCGTTCGCTGCCCGAAAGGGCAGTCGAGGGGGGGCTCCGATGCCGGTTCGACGCACCTTCGGGATGCGGCCGGGGCAATCCCCCCCCGGGGCTCGACGGTGGTGCGGCGGCGGGGAGGGGGCTAATCCGGGAGCTGCCGTGGAGGTCGGGTGCGGGGCCGCCTGCCGAGGGCGACGAGCGCTTCACCGCCGGCGCCGCGGCTCCGGCGGCTGCGCCTCGTGGGCCGGGAGCGCCGGGCCCCGTCGCGCACGGTGTGTCGCGGGCAGCTCCACCGCGCCGGCGGTGCAGGGCCTGCGCTGAACCGAGGAGCGCGGTCGGCCCCCTCCCCTTCCGCCCGTCGGGGAGAGGGAGGGGGAGGGGGCCGCCGGGGATCAGAGCGCGACGGTCCTCAGGTAGGAGCCGTCGCCGCGGATCCCGGCGAGCAGCAGGGCGTGGCCGCCCGGGGCGACGGCGGCGGCCGAGACGCCGTCCAGGCCGAAGCCGGTGAGCGTCTCGCCCGGCAGGTTGGCGTCGGTGGCGGTGTCGTAGGCGAGTACCGAGGCCTGCGGCGTCCAGCTGTCCTTGAGCAGGTAGAGGCGCCCGCCGTCCGGGCTCACCGCCACGTAGTGGAGGTCGGCCGGCGCGTTGGCGAAGGTGAAGACCGGCCGTGCGACGTCGGTGACGGTGTTGACGGCGTACCCGGTGCCGGCGGAGGCCTGCGCGCCGAGCGCGTACACCCGCAGGCCGTCCGGCGAGGCGGCCAACTCGGTCGCGGCGCCGAGCCGCTCGACGGGGCGCAGCACGGTCGGGGCCGGCGTGGTGGTGTCGAGGTGCTCGACGCCGAGGTCGGTGGCGGCGTACGCCGCGGCGCCGCCCGCCTGGAGCGCGAGCCCGTTCACGCCGTGGCCGCGCAGCGGCAGGGCGCCGGTGAACGCGCCCCGGTCGGCGGCGAACACCAGGATCCGTCCGGGCAGCACGCCCTGGCCGTCGGCGGCCGGGCCGTTCTGGCCGGCGTAGACCTTCGACCCGTCCGGGCTCACCGCCAGCCCGGTGAGCGCCCCCGGCGCCCAGCCGGCCGGGCGGGTCTGGTCCGGCGCCGGGGTGCTGGAGAGCACGGTGCCGGCGGCCGTGTCCACCGTCACCAGCCGGTCCGCCACGACGACGTGGAGCCGCCGGCCGTCCTGGCTGACCACGGGCTTCCCGGCGGTGCCGTCCTCGGCCAGCGGCAGTTCGGCGACGACCGCGCCGGTGCGCAGGTCCACCGTCCGCAGCACGACCGGCGTGCGGGGGCCGGAGCGGTCGGCCGCGACGACGTACGCCTTCGTTCCCTCCGGGCTGACGGCCAGCCCGAGCGCCCGCCAGCCGACGGCAGTGGCGCCGGCGCTGCTCGGGGCGGCTCCCGCTGCCGGGCCGGCGGCGGCTGCCCCGGCGCCGGCCCCGGTCAGCAGGAGTGCCGCGGCTGCCGCCAGCGATCCGGTCCAACGGGCCTTAGGTGCACGCGAATTCATGATTCCCCACTCTGTGGTCTAGACCTCATGTCGTGGTGCGAAGGCAACGCTAGGGCACCCGGGCCGCCGTGCCGCGTCGGTTTTTGGACCTTGTGGAGGCGGGGTGGGCCGGTCTTGTTCCCGGTTCGGCCATAGGTTCGGCCTATGGGGTCATAGATCGCCACCACCTACAGTGGCAAGGTCCGGCCGGGTTGGGTGGGAGTGGGTCACCCTCGCCCGTCCGCCCCGACCGGACCGGGCTCCGCCCTGTTCCGGCCCGGTTCCGCCCTGTTTCGTTCGTTCACGTTCGGAGGATCGCCCCGCCATGACCCGCCCGATCCGCGTCGCGATCGTCGGCGCCGGCCCCGCCGGCATCTACGCCGCCGACGCCCTGCTGAAGTCCGACGCCGCCCAGCAGCCCGGGGTCTCCATCGACCTCTTCGAGCGGATGCCCGCGCCGTTCGGACTGATCCGGTACGGCGTGGCGCCCGACCACCCGCGGATCAAGGGGATCATCACCGCGCTCCACCAGGTGCTGGACAAGCCGCAGATACGTTTGTTCGGCAACGTCGACTACCCGTCCGACCTCACGCTGGACGACCTGCACCGCTTCTACGACGCCGTGGTCTTCTCCACCGGCGCGATGGCCGACCGCGCGCTCGACATCCCCGGTGTCGGGCTCGACGGCTCCTACGGCGCCGCCGACTTCGTCTCCTGGTACGACGGCCACCCCGACGTGCCGCGCACCTGGCCGCTGGAGGCCGAGAAGGTCGCCGTGCTCGGCGCCGGCAACGTCGCCCTGGACGTCGCCCGCATCCTCGCCAAGACCGCCGACGAGCTGCTGCCCACCGAGATCCCGCCGAACGTGTACGAGGGCCTCAAGCGCAACCGGGCCCTGGAGGTGCACGTCTTCGGCCGCCGCGGCCCGGCCCAGGCCAAGTTCAGCCCGATGGAGCTGCGCGAGCTCGACCACTCGCCGAACATCGAGGTGATCGTCAACCCCGAGGACATCGAGTACGACGACGGCTCGATCGCCGAGCGGCGTGGCGCCAAGCACGTCGACATGGTCGCCTCGACCATCGAGAACTGGGCCATCCGCGACGTCGGCGACCGCCCGCACCGGCTCTACCTGCACTTCTTCGAGTCCCCGGTGGAGGTGCTGGGCGAGGACGGCCGGGTGAGCGGGCTGCGCACCGAGCGCACCGAGCTCGACGGCACCGGCAACGTGCGCGGCACCGGCCGGTTCACCGACTGGGACGTGCAGTCCGTCTACCGGGCGATCGGCTACTACTCCGACGAGCTGCCCAAGCTGCCGTTCGACCCGGTCTCCGGCACCGTCCCCAACGCGGCCGGCCGGGTGCTCGCCGCCGACGGCTCGCACCAGGAGGCCGTCTACGTGACCGGCTGGATCAAGCGCGGGCCGGTCGGCCTCATCGGGCACACCAAGGGTGACGCCAACGAGACCGTCGCCTGCCTGCTCGCCGACCACACCGAGGGCCGGCTGCCCGGCGCCGTGGAACCCGAGCCGCAGGCGGTCGTCGCCCACCTGGAGGACCGCGGGGTGCGGTTCACCACCTGGCAGGGCTGGCACGAACTCGACGCCCACGAGCGCGCGCTGGGCGCGGCCGAGGGGCGCGAGCGGGTCAAGGTGGTGGAGCGGGACGAGATGCTCCGGCGCAGCGGGGCCTGACCGGCTCCGTCACCGCGCGACGGGCGGCGGGGCGAGGACGAGCGGCCACGCGTCCTCACCGGCCGGCACCTCGTCCGGGGCGAGCCCCGCTCCGGCGGTGAACACGGCGGTCGCGTCGTCGGCCCGGGCCCAGAGCTCCGGGTCGACCGACGCGTCCGCGCGCAGCACCACCACCGCTTCGGGCTCGGCGGACGAGCGCTCCGGGAAGGCCTCCGGATCGGCACCGATCTGCTGCAGGGTGAAGGGGTACACCGCCACCTCGACGGTCAGCCGCCCACCGTCGAGCGTGTGCTCCGCCCAGCCGTCGGTGGGCAGCAGGAAGAACGCGCCGTCCCCCTCGTAGCCGTACGAGCCCAGCTCGGCGACGGCCCGCTCCCCGGGCGGGCCGTCCGGGTCGACGATCAGCACCACCACGGGCGCGTCCGGGTCGTCGGGGTTGACGCCGCTGCGGACGTGGAGCCGGGCCACGGGCGACCTCCGGTCGGGCTGGAGCGGGCGGGACGGGCGACACGTTAGCGGGTGCCTACGACAGGCCGCGGCGTGGGTGGTTGTCCGGCGTATCGGTCGACATGGGCGCGACTCTAGCGGCCGGACGATGCGTCCGACAGAAGAGGCGCGCGCTCCGGATCGTGCGCCCCGCCGGCGCTCCGGGCTCCCGGCTCCGGGCTCCCGCTTCCGGTCCCCGGTGCTAGGCGGACGCCGGGGTGGTGAGGGTGGCCGGGTCGGTGTTGGCGCCGCACAGGACGACGCAGACCCGCTCGTCGGCGGCGGGGCGGTAGCCGTGGGCGTCGTCCGGCCCGTCGGGCAGGGCGGCGAGGGCGGTGGCGGCGCCGTGCTCGACCGCGATCCGGCGCTCCTCCCAGAGCGCCCGCCGGGCCCGGACGATCGCCGCGTCCGGGACGAGCACGGAACGCACGCCGTCGTGGCGCGTCGCGTCCACGGCGAGGGAGGTGGCGCGGCGGGCGCCGAGGGAGTCGGCGGCCACCGAGTCGACCGCGACGTCCACCGGCGCGCCCGCCGCGACGGCGGCGTGCAGCGCGCGGGAGCCCTCCGGCTCGACCGCCACCACCCGGACGCCGTGCTCCCGGGCGGCCGCGGCCACCCCCGCGAACAGCCCGCCGCCGCCCACCGCGACCAGCACCGTGTCCAGCCCGGGCAGCCGCTCGTGGATCTCCTCCAGCAGGGTGCCCGCACCCGCCGCGATCAGCGGGTGGTCGTAGGCGTGGCTCGCCAGCGCGCCGCTCGCGGCGGCGAACTCCTCGCAGGCGGCCAGCGCCTCGGCGTACTCCGCGCCGACCAGCCGGACGTCCGCCCCGTAGGAGCGCAGCCGGGCGACCTTCACGCCCGGCGCGTCGGCGGGCAGGAACACGGTGGCCCGCACGCCCTGCTGCCGCGCCGCCCACGCGCACGCCAGCCCGGCGTTGCCACCGGAGGCGATGGTGACCCCGGCCTCCGGGAGCGATCCGGCCTCCCGGTGAGCCTGGAGGAAGTTCTGCGCCCCGCGCGCCTTGAACGAGCCGGTGTGCTGCAGGTACTCCAGGGCCAGCCACCGCCGGTCGTCCCCGTCCCTGTCCCCGTCCCCGCCCGGCGCGAGCGCCACGGGCCGCACGCGCCCCGCGATCCGCTCCGCGGCCGCCCGGATGTCGTCGTAGCCGAGCTCGTGCCTCATCGCGCGCCGCCTCCACGTCCACGTCCACGTCCCGCCGTGTTCGCACGGCGTCCCGTGCGTACCGTACGAAACACCGGCCCGGCCCGCCAAGGTGGTGGAACCGGTGCCCCGCCTGGGAGCATCACCACCATCGACCGTACGAGAACGAGGAACGGAGACGGACGACATGATCGGAGCGGTGCTGATCGGCATCCTGGCCCTCACCATCGGGGGCTGCGTCTGCGTGGTGTGGGCCGACCGCGGCGGCCCCCGCTGGACCCGGGCCGTGGCGGCCGCCACCGTCGGCGCCGGGCGGGCCGTGCGCAGCTACCAGAAGGCCCAGCGCCGTCAGGTGAGCAGCGGTGGCGACGGATCCGGCGACGGGGGCTGACGGGTGGCGGTGACCGGTCTGCTCAGAGCCGGCCCTCGATCCGCTCCAGGCGCATGCCGACCGTCCGCCAGAGCCAGACCACCGAGAGCGGCAGGGTCACCAGCCCGACGCCGACCGCGTCGCGCATCCGACCGCCCGTGACGGCCGCGCAGTGGGTGTACTCCCGGCCCCCGCGGTACTCGTAGAACATCGGCGAGCCGCAGTCCACCGCGGTGCCGTCCGGGAACTCGTGCGTGGCCGGGACGAAGGCGAGCCCGACCGCCCACAGCCACGCGCCGAGCGCCAGCAGCCCCAGCAGGTGCACGCCCCGGCCCCACGCGCCCTCGGCCCGCCGCCACGCCCGCGCGTCGCGCTCCCGCAGGAGCGCCCCGATCTCCCCGTTCTCCATGCCCGTTCCCCCCGGTTCCCGTGCGATCGACGACCGGGGAGAGCATCCCAGGTCCGCTCTCCCCGGCTGTCGACGGGGTCGGGATCAGAAGTCGAAGAACGCGCCGGTGGTGCGCAGCAGGACGCAGTGGTTGCCGTAGGTGTGCTGGAAGGCGATCCGCCGGCCCTGGTAGGTGCCGGTGGCGGTGACGGTGTAGGGGTCGTACAGGTCGGTGCAGACGCCGGGATCGACGTCCAGCCGCGAGAGGTCGCCGTCGACGGAGTCGAGCAGCCGGCAGGCGGTGAACGGGTCGGGGTGGGTGGTGACGGCGTCCGGCGGGCAGTCGAGGGTGACGACGTGCGGCGTGCCGGCGGCGGGTGTCGGGCCGTGCGCCACCGTGAGCCGCAGACCGGCGACGGGGACGGGGGTGATGGCGTGGGCGGTGCCTGCGAGGCCTGGGGTGAACAGGGCGGTCGCGAGGAGGGCGAGGGCTCGGGTCGTCTTCACGCCCGGCGCAACGACCCTCCGGTGGGCAGGTCACGGCCGGTGGAGGCGCCGGAGTGGGAAGTCGGCGGGGCCGACTTCCCGAGTGATCGGCGGATTTCGGTGCGATGTTGCATTCGGGTCGACAACACGTGATCGGTTGGCACAGAGTCGGTTCATGGCTGATCCGTCTTCGTCCTTGTTCCCGGCCTCCTACGCGTGGCGCGCGGCGACCGTCGCCGACGCGCCCGCGATCTACGAGCTGGTCGCCGCCCGCGAGCGCGAGGTCCTGGGCTGTCCGGACACCGAACCCGACCGCATCGCCGCGGACCTCACCCTGCCCGGCCTCGACCCGGCCCTCGACACGGTGCTGGTGTACGACGCGGCGGAGCGCCTCGCCGGCCGGGCCTGGGTGCACGGCGGCCGGCGCAGTGCGGTGGACGTCCACCCCGAGCACCGGGGGAGGGGGCTGGGGAGCGCCCTGCTGGGCTGGGCCGAGGCGCGGGCACGGCAGATGGGTGGTGAACGGCTCAGCCAGACGGTCTCGGACGGCGATCGGGGGGCGATGGAACTGTTGCGCGCGCGGGGGTACGAGCCGTTCGTCACCCAGTGGCTGCTGGAGATCGAGATGACCGACGAACCCGTGGTGGCCGGTCCGCCGCCCGGGATCACGCTGCGCTGCTTCCGGCCCGGTGACGAGCGGGCCGCGTACCGCCTCACCGAGGACGCGTTCGACGAGTGGCAGAAGCGGCGGAAGTCCTACGAGGAGTGGGCCCGGCACACGGTCGAGCTGGACTCGTTCGCGCCGGAGCTCTCGCAGGTGGCGTTCGCGGGCGGCGAGATGGTCGGCGCCGTGCTGGCGCTGGACGTCCCGGACACCGGGGAGGGGTACGTCGAGCGGGTCGCGGTCCGGAGGGACCACCGCAACCGGGGGATCGCCCGCACGCTGCTGCAGGCGTCGTTCCGGGCGTTCTACCGCGAGGGCCGCCGCACGTGCACGTTGTGGACGCACTCGGAGACGGGGGCGCTGTCGCTGTACCAGCGGGTGGGCATGACGGTCCGTCGGAGCTCCGCGGTGTACGGCAAGGCGCTCGGCGTCGAGTAGGCGGTGCGCGGGGGAGTGGGAAGTCGGCGGGTCCGACTTCCCACTCCGGGCCGGGCGGTCAGGCGGTGAAGTCGGGGGAGCGGGATTCGACGGCCTTGACGAAGGCGGCCCACTCGGCGTGGTCGAAGGCGAGGTGGGGCCGGTCGGGGTTCTTGTCGTCGCCGAGCCAGACGTCGCCGTTGGGGAAGCGGGCGATGATCACGCAGTCGCCGTTGCCTTCGGCGGAGAAAGGGGACTTGGACCACTCGGCGTCGGCCGGGTTGTGGGCGTAGGGGTCGTGCTTGTTGCTCACGTCAGCTCTTCCAGCTTGCGTTCGAGGGCGGCGATGGTCTCTTCCGGCGACAGCGCGAACTGCTCGACGCGCACGAAGGTTCTCTCGGCTCGCTTGACGTCGCGTCCCGTTCTCCTGGGGAGCATACCGCCGATGGCCTCCACGAAGACGAAGCCTTCGGAGTGGTCGTCAGGGAACCGCATCAGGGTGATTCCTGAGGCAAGAACCCCAGGCCGGCCGGCATTCAGCGGCACCATGCGCAGGGTGACGTTCGGATAGTCGGCGACCTCGATCGCGTGTCGGATCTGGTCGGCCAGTACCGCCTGGTCGCCCGCGATGAGCAGCGCGACTTCACCGAAGTAGGCCTGGAAGTCGAGCCGGGGTTCCTCGGTCAGCCTGCGTTGGCGGAGCACGCGAACCTCGGCTCCGGCCTCGACGAGTTCGTCGTTGGGCGCGTCGACGCCCGCTGCGATCATCTCGCGCGCGTAGCCCTCGGTCTGGACGAGACCGGGGAACGCCGACGGGAAGTAGTTCAGTATGTGCGAGGCATCGGCTTCCAGCGCCAGGTACTCGGCGAAGGCCGGCGTGATGGTCTCGGCGTAGTCCAGGTCGCGCCACCACTGCTTGGGCGGGCCGTCCCCGAGCAGGCTCTCCAGATCCTCGCGATCCTGGCCCGTGACACCGGCATGGTCGAGCAGCTTGGTGAGGTCGGCGCGGCTGATCGGCTGCTGAGCCCGTTCGATTCTGCTCAGTCGACCGGGGCTCCAGCCCCTCAGGCCCGCCGTCATGTCGACGAGGGTCCTGTTGTTCTCCAGCCGCCAGGCGCGCAGCTCGTCGCCGAGGCGGATCTGCCTGATCGCCGACAGTTGCTTGCTCAAGTGGCGCTCCTCCCTTCGGGTATGGAGGTCCAGTCTCACCAGACCGGGGGCGCGCGCTCAAGTCCGTTCCAAGATCAATTAATTTCTTCGAGCAATGATGTTGCAGTTTCGATTTTGGATGCCCCACACTCAACGTGACCGAACGGACACGCTCCCGAAGGGGCCTCGCCATGTCCACCTTCCACAGACCCGCCCTCCGCACCTGGGAGGCCTCCCTCACCGAGCACGGGACCTCGGTGCGGGCCGCTCGCCGCCACGTCCGCGACCAGCTCACCTCCTGGGGCTGGGCCGGGGACCGGGTGGACGACCTCGTCCTCATCGCCTCCGAACTGGTCACCAACGCCGTCGTGCACGCCTGCCACGGGCACGGCGAAGTCCGGCTCTACCTCCAGGAGTTCGACGGCGACTGCCGGCTCGAAGTCTGGGACCCGCGCTACGACCTCCCGCTCCAGGAGCGCCGGCCGCGCCGCTTCAACGAAGGCGGCCGCGGCATCGACCTGGTCCGCCAACTCGCCTTGGACTTCGGCGTCATCGCCCGCCGGGGTTGCGGCAAGCGCGTGTGGGTGCGGGTGCTGCTCGACAGCCGCTGCCCTCCGTGACCGCCTCCGCTCATCCGACCGCCGTGACGGGGGTGTGTCACGCTGGTGGGTGGGGCTGTGCCGGTGCACGACCGAGGTCGGGAGGCTCGTGATGGCCGAGATCAGGGTGAACGGGGTGGCGCTGTACTACGAGACCCGGGGCGCCGGGCCGGGGCTGGTGCTGGTGCACGGGTCGTGGACCGACGCCGACAGCTGGGCACGCGTCCTGCCGGGGCTCGCCGAGGAGACCACCGCCGTCGCCTACGACCGGCGCGGGCACAGCCGCAGCGAGGACCTCCTCACCCAGGGTTCCGTGTACGAGGACGCCGCCGACCTCGCCGCGCTGATCGTCGGCCTGGGCCTCGCCCCCGCCTACGTCTGCGGCGACGCCTACGGCGGCCTGATCGCCCTGCGCCTCGCCGCCGCCCGCCCCGACCTGCTGCGCGGCGTGGCCGTCCACGAACCGACCGCCACCGGCACCCTGCTCGCCGACCCGGAGCTGCGCCCCCTCGGCGTCGCCTTCGCCGAACGGATCTCCGCCGTCCGCGAGCTCCTCGAACAGGCCGAATCGGCGTCCGCCGCCGAGCGCTACGTCGACACGGTCGCCTTCGGCCCGGGGGCGTGGGAACAGCTCCCCGCGCCGGTCCGCCACACCTACATCCGCAACGCGCCGACGTACCTGGACGAGTTGCGCGACCCGGACGCCCTCGACCTGGACCTCACCGCCCTCAACCGCTTCACCGAGCGCGTCCTCCTCACCCAGAGCGACGACAGCGAGCCGATGTACGGCGAGATCCTCGACCTGATCGACCTCTCGCTCCCCAAGCCCGAGCGCCACGTCTACCCGCACGCCGGTCACGCTCCGCATCTGTCCGAACCCGAGCAATGGGTCCGCACCACCCTCCCGCGCGCCCTGGGGTGAGGCGCACACAGGGGGCGTGAAATTCTCGGCGCGCGCCTGCTGACGCTCGTTAGAGTCCCGGTGTGATCATCAACGACGCGGCCCGCCTGGGGGCCGAAGCCGCCCGCCGCCTGCGGGAGGCGAACTGCTGCACCATCGCGCCCGGACTCACCGACGAGGAGTTCGACCGCATCGAGGCCGCGTACGGTTTCCGCTTCGCCGACGACCACCGGGCGTTCCTGGCGGCGGGCCTGCCGGTCGCCTCGCCCCCGCAGGACGGCGCCACCTGGAAGCAGCCCTGGCCGGACTGGCGCGACGGCGACCCCGACGACCTGCGCCACCGCCTCGACTGGCCGGCCGACGGCGTGCTGTCCTCGGTCGGCCACGGCTACTGGCACGAGTCCTGGGGCGAGCGGCCCGCCGACGCCTCCGCCGCCCGGTCGGTCGCCGAGGCCCGGCTGGCCGAGGTGCCCCGGCTCGTCCCGCTCTACGGGCACCGCTTCCTCCCGGCCGGCGGCGGGACGCACGGCCACCCGGTGCTGTCGGTCTGGGGAACGGACATCATCCACTACGGCGAGGACCTCGTGGACTACGTCCGCCGCGAGTTCGACGCCTCCTACGGCCTCCCGGCCGACTGGGACCCGGTGGCCACCGTCGCCTTCTGGCGCGACTTCGTCGAGTAGGCGGAGCGCGGGTCGCGCCGCTCAGGAGAAGCGGTTGAGGGTGTCGTGCCAGGTCGTGAGGGCCTGGGCGAGCTGGGTGGAGCCGGCGGCGGCCGTGGTGAGGGCGGCCATGGCGAGGCGGGCGCGGGTCAGGGCACGGGGGCGGCCGGGATCGTCGGCGGCTTCGGCGACATCGGCCACGTGGTCGAGGAGCCGGGCGCGCTGGTCCTCGGCGAAGGAACGGTCCTGCTGGACGGCGGCGGTGAGCTCCCGGAGGGCGGACGCGGTCTCGCGCCGGCCGTCGCGGTCGAGGGCGTCGATGGTGACGGCGATGTCCCGGACGGCTCCGGCGACCGCGAACTGGCTGTTGACCACCTCGCTGTTGATCGCGCCGACGTTGCCGTGGACGGTGACCGGCGCCGGCTGCGGGCCCTGGCCCGAGGCTTCGATGTGGTCGGGCATCTGCTTGTCCACCTTTTCGAGGTATTCCAGGCCGAGGGTGAGGTGGGCGCCGGCCACGGCCACCGGGTGGGGAACGGCCTGCCTGCGGCAGTACCGGAGCCCGTCGGTCAGCTGCCGCAGGCCTTGGCCGATCCGGGGGTTGGTCAGGCCGTGGTCCAGTACGGCGGTCGTCGCCCCGGCCCACGCCCGGATCGCCGGGACGATCGCGGGGGCGGTCGGCTGCCCGTCGGCCGCGGTGCGCCGCAGGGCGTGGCCGGCGGCGAGCTGTTCGGCGATCTCCTCGCGCAGGGCGCGGCCGACGATGCCGTCGCGGAGCCGTCCGTGGCGCGGCGGGTCCAGGGCTTCCGGGACGTCGAGGACCGGTTGCTCGACGGTCAGTCCGGAGTAGAGCTCGGCCAGCCACTGGGCCCGGTGGAGCGCGCCGGTGAGCGCGCGGTCGAAGTCCTCGCGGGTGAGGCGGCCGTGGCTCACCCGCGTGAGGCGTTCGCGGTCGGCGGCGGACGGTGCGAAGAGCGGCGCGCCGGGTGCCGATCCGCGAAAGGCGTACCGGTACCCGATGGCGTCGGCGCCGGGCGGGACGTGGCCTTCGACGCCCCACCGGCAGGCGATCCGGAGCGCGTTGACGGCTTCCGGCTTCGGCCGGCCCAGGAAACCGGTGGCGTTGCGGCGCAACGGCCGGAGCGCGTCGACGACCTCCCGCGCCTCCTGCGCGCGGCCCGCCATCAGCCCGTACAGCCGCCGGCGGACCAGCTCGTCCTCCTGCCGGAGGAACCGTCTGGCCGCGTCCCCCGCCCCCGCCTCCATGCCCGCCATGGTCCACCGCGCCGGAGTCCGCTGACAAGGGGCGCGGCCGACCGGACGGGCGGGCGTCCGGGCCCCGGGGTCAGGCGCCGAGGGAGGTGCGGACGGCGTCGACGAGGTTGTCGGCGCGCGGGTCGCCGTGGCCGATCATGCGGTTGGCGGTGTAGGCGAAGGTGACGCCGAAGTGCGGGTCGGCGAAGGCGAACTGGCCGCCGGCGCCGTCGTTGCCGAAGCTGTGCGGGCCGAGCATCGGGCGGAAGGCGGGGGAGGGCAGGAGGAAGCCGGAGCCCCAGCGGCCGCCGAGGTCGAAGCCCAGGAAGCCGGCGCCGGAGGAGACCTCGCGGGTGGCGTCGGCGACGGTCGCGGGCGTGAGCAGGGCCGGGGCGTCGTCGAGGCCGGTGACGGCGGCGGCGAGGAAGGCGGAGAGGCCGGTGGCGGAGGCGACGGCGCCCGCGCCGGGGAGCTCGATGGCGTGCAGCTCCGGGTCGTTCCAGCCGTACGGCTCGTCGAGGCCGGGGAAGACCAGGGCGCCGTTCATCGTGACGATGCGGGTGAGCAGGTGCTCGGGGCCGGGCATCGGGCGGCGGCCGCCGGCCTCGGAGAGGCGGGCCAGGCGCGGGAGTTCGGCGGCGGGCAGGCCCAGCCAGGCGTCCAGGCCGAGCGGTTCGGCGAAGGTCTCGCGGACGTACGCGCCCGGGGTGAGGCCGGTGATCCGGCGGATCACCTCGCCGACCACGAAGCCGAACACGTGCCCGTGGTACTCGTACGTGGTGTCCGGCTCCCAGAGCGGCTCCTGCTCCTCGACCGCGCGGACGACCGGCGTCCAGGCGGCGATCTCCTCGAAGGTCAGGGTCGCGTCGAGGGCCGGGATGCCGGCGCGGTGGGCGAGCACCATGCGGGTGGTGACCGTCCGCTTGCCGCCCCGGGCGAACTCGGGCCAGTAGCGGGCGATCGGCGCGTCCAGGTCGAGGCGGCCCTGCTGGGCGAGCAGGTGGGCGGAGACGGAGACCAGGGCCTTGGCGCAGGAGAAGACCGGGACGACGGTGTCCGCCTGCCAGGGCCGGCCGGTGCGTTCGTCCGCGACGCCGCCCCACAGCTCGGCCACCTTGCGGCCGCCCACGTGGACGGTGACGGCGGCGCCGAGCTCGGGGAAGTCGGCGAAGTTGCGGGCGAAGGTGTCGGCGACCGCGCCGAAGCGCTCGTCGGCCCAGCCGTGGTGGTCGTGCTGCATGGCGGTGTCCGTCTCCCGGGTGCGTGATCGTCGACCGGGACACGGTAGGCGGTGGCCGGAGCGCGGGGGAAGTGATTAATGACGCGGTGTCACCCGGGGGCGGGCCGTGCCGCCGGGTTCAGGACGCCGTCACCGGGGCCAGCACGGCCGTGATGACGCGGTCGAGCGAGCGGTCGAAGGCCGCGTCCGGGTCCGCGGACGTCGGCGCCGCGGTGGCGAACGCGGTGGTCAGGTGCGGGTACGCGCCGCTCGCGGCGGCGCGGCCGAGGTAGCCGGCCAGTTCCGCTTGCCACTTGATGCCGGCCGCCGCCGTGCGCTCGTACTGCGCGTACTGGCAGACGAACCCGTTGAGCAGGGCGAGCGCCTCCAGGCGAGCGGTGCCGTCCAGGCCGCTGGGTTCGGTGACGGCCAGGAAGTGGTCGGTGTAGCGCAGGGCGTTGGGGCCGAGACCGGGGCGGGCGATCACCAGGCCCGCCACCCAGGGGTGCCGGCGCAGCGTGGCGAGCTGCTCGCGGGCGAGGCGGCGCAGGTCGGCGCGGCAGTCGCCGGTCGGGGTGAGGGCGGTGTAGTCGTACTCGCCGGCGACGGCGTCGAGCATGAGGTCGAGCAGGTGCTCCTTCTTCGGCACGTAGTTGTAGAGCGACATGGTGCCCGCGCCGAGCGCCGCGGCGACCCTGCGCATGGAGGCGGCGTCCAGGCCCTCCGCGTCGGCGATGGCGATGGCGGCGGCGGCGATCGACGTCCGGCTGTGGGCCGGGCGGGGGCCGCGGCCGGCGCGCTCGGGGCGCAGCCAGATCAGCTCGGGCGCCTCGCCCGGCTGTGGGGCGGGCTGCGGAACCGGCTGCTCACCGGGGGCTGAGCTGCTGTTCGGGGACTCGCTGGACGGCATTGGTCGATCACCTCGGCTTCCCATCTTAGATACGTACGCCGTACGTAGTACGATGCGCTCGCAGGTGCTTCTACGTACGCTGTACCTAGTGAGGGGAGTGGGCAGAGCCATGCCCGACACCGTCCGGAACCATGCCGCCGCCACCGCCGTCGCCGTCGCTGTCGAGATGGCGGGCGTGGAGAAACGCTTCGGCACCACCCGCGCGCTGCGCGGCCTCGACCTGACCGTCCCGGCCGGCACCGTCTGCGGCCTGCTCGGCCCCAACGGCGCGGGCAAGACCACCGCCGTCCGCGTCCTCGCCACCCTGGTCGCCCCCGACCGCGGCACCGCCCGGGTGGCCGGCCACGACGTGGTCCGCGACCCCGACGCCGTTCGCCGCAGCATCGGCCTGGCCGGCCAGCACGCCGCCGTCGACGAGGGCCTCACCGGCCGGGACAACCTGCACCTCCTCGGCCGGCTGCACCACCTCGGCGCCCGCGGCGCCCGGGTCCGCGCGGGCGAACTCCTCGACCGCTTCGGGCTCGCGGAGGCCGCCGACCGCCTGGTCCGCGGCTACTCCGGCGGCATGCGGCGCCGGCTCGACCTCGTCGCCAGCCTGGTCACCGCCCCGCCGGTGCTCTTCCTCGACGAGCCCACCACCGGCCTCGACCCGCGCAGCCGACAGCAGATCTGGGACGCGGTGCGGGAGTTGGCCGAGGCGGGCACCACCGTGCTGCTCACCACCCAGTACCTGGAGGAGGCCGACCGGCTCGCCGACACCGTTGTGGTCGTCGACCACGGCGCCGCGATCGCCACCGGACCGCCGCGGCGGCTGAAGGCGTCGATCGGCACCCGGATCTCGGTCACCCTCGCCGACGCCGCCCAACTCGGCCGGGCCGCCGCCGTCCTGGCCGGGCTCACCGGCAGCGGTGACGTGCGGGTGGACCAGGACGAACGGACAATCGAGGCGGTCTCCCGGCCCGGGGTGGAGGTGCTGCTGCCCGGCCTGGTGCGGGAGTTGGACGCGGTGGGGGTGGTCGCGCAGGACGCGGCGCTCAGGCCGCCCTCGCTGGACGACGTCTTCCTCGCGCTCACCGGGCACGGGAACTTCACCGGCGCCACCGACACGCCCGCAGCCGATGCTGTCACCGCCGCCGAAGCCGACGCTGCCGATGCCGCCGCCGAAGCCGACGCTGCCGATGCCGCCGCCGAAGCCGACGCTGCCGATGCCGCCGCCGAAGCCGACGCTGCCGATGCCGCCGACACCCCCGGGAGGGCCGCCCGATGACCGCACCCGCGCGCCTGCTCACCGACACCTGGTCCTCGATGCTCCGCGTCCTGCTCGCCTACCGCCGTTCGCCCGGACTGCTGGCCGCCTCACTGGGCGTGCCCGTGGTGCTGGTGGTGGTGTTCGGCTACGTGTTCGGCAGCGCCATCGCCGTCCCCGGCGCGGGGAGCGGGCCGGGCGGTGCCACCGGCGGCTACCGGGAGTTCCTGATGCCCGGCCTGTTCGCGATGGTCGCCGTCAACGGCATCATGCCCACCATGGTCGGCGCCGCCCGCGACGTCGGGCGCGGCGTCACCGACCGGCTCCGCTCGATGCCGGTCTCCCGCACCGGCCTGCTGCTCGGCCAGACCCTCGCCGACCTGCTGGTCAGCCTGGTGGTGCTGGCCCTGCTGGCGGCGGTCGGACTGGCCGTCGGCTGGCGGATCCGTGGCGGACCCGGCGACGCCGCAGGCGCGTTCGGCCTGCTGCTGCTCTTCCGGTTCGCCATGACCTGGGTCGGCCTGCTGCTCGGCCTGGCCGTCGGCAAGGAGGAGGCGGCCGGACAACTGGCCGTCGCGGTCTTCCCGTTGGCGATGGTCACCAATGCCTTCGTGCCCACCGGCGGGATGCCCGGCTGGCTGGCCGCGCTCGCCGACTGGAACCCGATGAGCGCCGTCGTCCAGGCCGGACGCGAGCTGTTCGGCAACCCGTCCGCGCCGGCCACCGCCTGGCCGATGCAGCACGCCGGCCCGGTCGCCCTGCTCTGGTGCGCGCTCCTGCTGCTGCTCTGCGGACCGCTCGCGGTGCGGAAGTTCGCCACCCACGGCACCCGCGGGCGCTGACCGCCCTCGTCCGTCCGACCCGCGTCCCATGGGGCGGAATGTGCTGGACAGCACGGCCGGTGCGGCTCAGGGTGGCTCCATGGAGTTCACCCACCTCGGCCGCACCGGCCTCACCGTCTCCCGACTCTGCCTGGGCACCATGAACTTCGGCCCGCACACCGAGGAGTCCGACGCCCACCTGATCATGGACAGCGCCCACGAACGGGGCATCAACTTCTTCGACACCTCCAACAGTTACGGCCGCAACGCCGAAGGCGGGCGGAGGGGTCGCACCGAGGAGATCATCGGGAGCTGGTTCGCCAAGGGCGACGGCCGCCGCGAGCGCACCGTGCTCGCCACCAAGGCCTACGCCCCGATGGGGGACTGGCCGAACGAGGGCCGGCTCTCCGCCCTGGCCATCCGCCGCGCCGTCGAGGCCAGCCTGCGCCGGCTCGGCACCGACCACATCGACCTCTACCAGATGCACCACATCGACCGGGACACGCCCTGGGAGGAGATCTGGCAGGCGATGGAGGTCCTGGTCGCCCAGGGCAAGATCATCTACGTCGGCTCCAGCAACTTCGCCGGCTGGCACATCGCCCAGGCCCAGGAGGCCGCCCGCAGCCGCCACTTCCTCGGCCTGGTCAGCGAGCAGTCCCTCTACAACCTGCTCGACCGCACCATCGAGCTGGAGGTCGTCCCCGCCGTCGAGCACTACGGCCTCGGCCTGCTCCCGTGGTCCCCGCTGCGCAGCGGCGTCCTCAGCGGAGCGCTGCGCAAGGAGCGCGAGGGCACCCTCGTCCGGGGCGCGATGACCCATGCCGGCGAGATCCTGGAGGCCAACCGGCCCCGCATCCAGGCCTATGAGGACCTCGCCGCCGAGATCGGCGAGCACCCGGCCGACCTCGCCCTCGCCTGGCTGCTCTCCCGCCCCGCCGTGACCGCCCCCATCGTCGGCCCGCGCACCCCCGCGCACCTCGACGCGGCCGTCCGCGCGCTCGGCATCGAGCTCGACGACGAGGTCCTCGCCCGCCTCGACACCCTCTTCCCGGGCCACAAGCCGGCGCCGGAGGACTACGCCTGGTAGGGCCGGTGCCGACGTCCGCGCCTGTGCTCGTGCCCGCTCCTCGGCGGGTGCGGGTGCGGGCGCGGGCGCGGGTGCCGCTGTGCGCCGGGCGGAAACGACAAAGGCAACGAGGAGTTCCACTCGTTGCCACTCTCAACGTATAGCGCACGGGGGGCCTTGCGGCAAGGGGGTGGGGGAGGCGCAGAATCGTCGCCCTGAGCCGGGCCGGGGCGGAACGGCAGGATTCGCGGAGTTCATGGCGTTTCGCCCGGATCGGTGGATGCATCGGTGGATGCATCGGTGGATGCAGGGGAACGACGGAACGGGGTCTTCGGTGACGGACGTGATCGTGGTCGGCGGCGGGCCGACCGGTTTGATGCTGGCGTGTGAGCTGCGGCTGCACGGCGTCGACGTGGTCGTGCTGGAACGGCGCCCGGAGCGGGGCGGGGAGTCGCGCGGGCGCGGGTTGCACGCGCGCAGCGTGGAGATCATGGACCAGCGGGGGTTGCTGGAGCGCTTCCTCGCGGTGAGCGAGAAGTTCCAGGTGGGCGGGCTGTTCGGCGGTGTCATGGCGACCTGGCCGGACAGCCTGGACACCGCCCACCCGTACGGACTGGCCACCCCGCAGGCGGTCACCGAACGCCTGCTGGAGGAACGCGCCCTCGAACTCGGGACCGACATCAGGCGCGGGTACGAGGTCACCGCCCTGAGCCAGGACGCGGACGGCGTGAGCGTCGGCCTGGCGGACGGCACGCAGCTGCGCTCGCGCTACCTGGTCGGCTGCGACGGCGGGCGCAGCACGGTGCGCAAGGCGCTCGGTGTCGGCTTCCCCGGCGAGCCCTCCACGGTCGAGACGCTGATCGGCGACCTGGAACTGGCCGCGGACCCGGCCGAGGTGGCCGCCGTGGTGGAGCGGGTGCGCCGCACCGAACTGCGGTTCGGCGTGGCCCCCGACGTGGACGGCCGCCCGGGGGTCGCCCGGGTGATCGTGCCGGCGGCGGGCGTCGCCGAGGACCGGGCGACGCCGCCCACGCTGGAGGAGTTCAGGGAGCGGCTGCGGGCCGTCGCGGGCACCGACTTCGGCGCCCGCGCGGCGCACTGGCTCTCCCGCTTCGGTGACGCCACCCGCCAGGCCGAGCGCTACCGGGTCGGCCGGGTCCTGCTGGCCGGCGACGCCGCGCACATCCACCCGCCGACCGGCGGGCAGGGCCTCAACCTCGGTGTGCAGGACGCCTTCAACCTGGGGTGGAAGCTCGCCGCCGAGGTCGCCGGCCGGGCGCCGGAGGGCCTGCTGGACAGCTACCACGCCGAACGGCACCCGGTCGGTGCCCGCGTGCTGACGAACACCCGCGCGCAGATGACGCTGCTCGGCAGTGCGTCGGGGCCGACCGCGCTGCGGGAGCTGTTCACCCGGCTGATGGAGGTCGAGGAGGTGAACCGCTACGTGACCGGGATGATCACCGCCCTCGACATCCGGTACGACCTCGGTGGCGGTGACGGTCGCGGTGGTGGCGGTCGCGGTGGTGACGGTGACGGCGATGACGGTCGCGGCGGTGACGGCCTCGGCGCCGGCGCAGGCGTCGACCACGAGCTCGTCGGCCGGCGCCTGCGCGACATCCGGCTGTCAGGGGACCGCCGCCTCTACGCGCTGATGCACCGCGGCCGGGGGCTGCTCCTCGACCGCACCGGCGGCCGGCTCGCGGCGGACGCCTGGGCCGACCGCGTCGACCACGTCACCGACCCCGGCGCGGAACTGGACGTCCCCGCCGTCCTGCTGCGCCCGGACGGCCACGTGGCGTGGGCCGGGGAGGACCGGCGGTCGTTGGAGGCCGCGCTGACCAGGTGGTGGGGAGCTCCGGCGCAGGGCCCGGCGGGAGGGTGATGCCGAGGCGGACGCCCTTCGGCCCGGGCGTTCGCCAACCCCGTTGGAGCGTGCGGGACTTCACCTGCGCGAAGGGTTGACCGGCCCGGTGCGCGCTGGTCTAATCACCGCTTACATCGGCCTCTACCCGCGGGTAGCAAGCGCGGCGGGAGGGCCGGAGGGAGCCGACCGGCTGGGGGCAGACGTGTTCGCGAAACCGACTCCGGGCTTCACCACCGCGGCCGCGACGGGGGAGACCGTCGTCCTGCTCATCGGGATGCGGATCAACCGGTTCTGGGCCGTCCACCAGTGGCTGCCGGTGATGCTCGCGATGTTCCGGATGCTCCACGAGCTGGCCGGGGCCCCGGAGCGCGGGCTGCGCGGAAAGGTCCTGCTGACCGGCTCGCCGCGCACCTACTACGTGGTCCAGTACTGGGAGTCCAAGGAGAAGCTGTACCGGTACGCGGGCGCGCCGGACGCCTTCCACCACCGGGTGTGGAAGATCGCCAACCGGAAGCTCAAGGACGGCCGGCTGCGCGGGCGGGTCGGGCTCTGGCACGAGGCGTACGTCGTGCCGGAGGGGTCGTACGAGTGCGTGTACTTCGACATGCCGCCGTTCGGGCTCGCGGGTGCGACCGGGGTGCTGCCGGTGGAGAGCCGCGGGCGCAGCGCCAGGCAGCGGTTCGCCTTCCGTTCGGACGACGCGGCGGCGGGGGCGGCGGGGGTGTCAGGGTCGGCGGGGGCGGCGGAGTAACCGCCGTCCCGGCCGACCCCGCCGCCCCGCCGGGGGAACGTCAGGCGGTGGTGGTGGCCGGCAGGCCGATCGGGTTGATCGGGGGCAGTGCGGTGCGACAGAGGGCCGAGATCGGCTTGAGGGCGGCGGCGAGCCGGTCGAGGTCGGCGCGCGGGTGGTCCTCCCAGACCCGGGCGGCGGCGAGGTCGGTGGCCGCCTCCAGGGACTGGTGGCGGATGCGTCCGCACTCGGTGATGGTGCCGCGTTCGGTGAGCCAGCCGCGTTCGGTCAGCCGGGCCGTCGCCGCGTCCCACTCGTCGTCGGTCCAGCCGCGGAAGGGCTGCAGGGCCTCGCGCCGCACGTCCAGGGCGCACCGGACCACCAGCGCCTCGCAGCCGTCGAGACCCGCCGAGATCAGGGCGGCGATGTGGCCGTCGCCGCGGTGCTCGCGCATCACGGTGGCGGCCTGCCAGAGCCGGCCGTGCAGGTCGGCCGGGCGGGGGAGGGCGGCGTTGGCGGAGGCCAGGACCCGGCCGGCGCAGTCCAGGCGGGTGACGGCGTCCTCCAGGAGGTCGGTCGCCAGTTCGATCAGCGCCGGGTCGACGTGCTCCAGCAGCCGCTGCAGCGCCGCCGAGGCGCCGGCGGCCCGGGCGGCGAGCGCGGTCTCCGGGTCGGCCAGCTTCCAGGTCGCGGGCAGCGCGCGCTCGATCGGGGCGGGAGCGAAGTTGAAGAACGCGGCGATCACCGGCGTCGCGTCCACCGGGCCGAGCGGGGCCGCGCGGCCGGCGAAGTAGCTGCGCGCCGCGCCGCGCAGGCCGACCGCCTCGAACGCGCCGAGGCCCTCCGGGGTGAAGTAGGTGACGGCGTGCACGGGCTCGAAGAGCCACCACAGGGCCCGGGCGGGGTGGACGAGATCGGCCAAAGGAGGACCTTCCTCGGGAGGGAGCGGGTACGCCGCACAGGTGTTCTCTTGATTAGTGGTCGTACTGGCTGATGACCACGGCGGCGGTCACGATAACCCCGCCCGGGGTGTGATGACGGTCACGCGGAGGTCTCGGTGGTGACACGCGGCCGACGACGCACGAGATGATGGCCGGGATGCGCCCCGCGCGCGTCCGATCCCTCGGAAGACGGCACGAAGGCAAGAAGAGGTAACAGGCCCCATGGCGCAGATCAACCCCAGCATCCTGTCCGCGGACTTCGCCCGGCTCGCCCAGGAGGCCGAGGCCGTGCGGGGCTCGGACTGGCTGCACGTCGACGTGATGGACAACCACTTCGTGCCCAACCTGACGCTCGGCGTCCCGGTCGTCGAATCGCTGGCCCGGGCCACCACCACCCCGCTCGACTGCCACCTGATGATCGAGGACCCGGACCGCTGGGCCCCCCAGTACGTCGAGGCGGGCGCCGGCTCGGTCACCTTCCACGTCGAGGCCGCCGCCGCGCCCGTCCGGCTGGCCCGCGAGATCCGGGCCAAGGGCGCCCGCGCCTCGATGGCGCTCAAGCCGGCCACGCCGATCGAGCCCTACGAGGACCTGCTGCCCGAGCTGGACATGCTGCTGATCATGACCGTCGAGCCGGGCTTCGGCGGCCAGGCGTTCCTGGACATCATGCTGCCGAAGATCCGCCGGACCAGGCAGCTGATCGCCAAGCACGGCCTTGAGCTGTGGCTCCAGGTCGACGGCGGCGTCTCGGCGAGCACCATCGAGCGCTGCGCCGAGGCCGGCGCGGACGTCTTCGTCGCCGGTTCGGCGGTGTACGGCGCCGAGGACCCGGCCGAGGCGGTCGCCAAGCTGCGCACCCTCGCCGAGGGCGCGAGCGCCGACGCCTGGTGGGCCTGCGGGCACTGAGCCTCCGGCCGGCCGGTCCCGGGTGGCCCGTCCCGGGTGGAGGATCGCCGCGCCCTGACGGAGGATCGTGGCGACGACCCCTCCGGCCGGGGCGGCGGCCCCCCGCCCCCTCCCGGCCCCTGCGCACGGCGGTGACCGCCCCATGAGCAACCTCGACGCCAAGCCCGCCCCGACCACCTGCGGCGGCGAGCGCGGCACCGGCCCGGTCCGTGACCTGCTGGCCGCCCGCCGGGTGCCCCTCGGCGAGAGCACCGTCGTCCGCCGCCTCCTCCCGAACCTGGGGCGGCGGATGGTGGGGGCATGGTGCTTCGTGGACCACTACGGCCCGGACGACATCGCGGACGAGCCGGGCATGCAGGTGCCCCCGCACCCGCACATGGGCCTGCAGACGGTCAGCTGGCTGCACGCGGGCGAGGTCCTGCACCGCGAC
>NZ_JBHVTL010000047.1:1309-39701 GCF_042884635.1 Kitasatospora sp. NPDC058115 | reverse complement strand
CGGCGCCCCCCGGGGGGGGGCGTTCGCAACACGCCGCGGGGCCCCCGGCGCCGGGCCGGGGCCCCGCCGGGGGCGCCCCTTCCGCAGCTGCTGCCGCGTCCTACTTCTTCTTGCGCTTCTCCCGCACGCGCACCGAGATCGAGATCGGCGTGCCGACGAAGCCGAACTCCTCGCGCAGCCGGCGCTCGATGAACCGGCGGTAGCCCGCCTCCAGGAAGCCCGAGGCGAACAGCACGAAGCGCGGCGGACGGGTGCCCGCCTGGGTGCCGAACAGGATGCGCGGCTGCTTGCCGCCCCGGATCGGGTGCGGGTGGGCGGCCACCAGCTCGCCGAGGAAGGCGTTCAGCCGGGCGGTGGTGATCCGGGTCTCCCAGCCCGCCAGCGCGGTCTCGATCGCCGGGACGAGCTTCTCCATGTGCCGGCCGGTCTTCGCCGAGACGTTGACCCGGGGGGCCCACTGCACCTGGACGAGGTCGCGCTCGATCTCGCGCTCCAGGTAGTAGCGGCGCTCCTCGTCGAGCTGGTCCCACTTGTTGTAGGCGATGACGACGGCGCGCCCGGCCTCGACGGCCATCGAGATGATCCGGGTGTCCTGCTCGGCGAGGGTCTCGCTGGCGTCGACCAGGACGACCGCGACCTCGGCCTTCTCCAGCGCGGCGGCGGTGCGCAGCGAGGCGTAGAAGTCGGCGCCGGCGGTCAGGTGGACCCGGCGGCGGATGCCGGCGGTGTCGACGAACTTCCAGGTCTTGCCGCCGAGCTCGATCATCTCGTCGACCGGGTCGCGGGTGGTGCCGGCCAGCTCGTTGACGACCACCCGCTCCTCGCCGGCGACCTTGTTGAGCAGGCTGGACTTGCCGACGTTCGGCCGGCCGATCAGCGCGATGCGGCGCGGGCCGCCGGGGGCGGCGTCGCCGAAGGTCTGCGGCGGGGCCTCGGGCAGCGCGGCCATCACGGCGTCGAGCAGGTCACCGGAGCCGCGGCCGTGGAGGGCGGAGACCGGGAACGGCTCGCCGAGGCCGAGCGACCAGAGGTAGGCGGCCTCGGCCTCGGTGGACGGGCCGTCGACCTTGTTGGCACAGAGCACGGTCGGCTTGCCGGCCCGGCGGATGATCTTGATCAGGGCTTCGTCGGTGTCGGTGGCGCCGACGGTGGCGTCGACCACGAACAGCACCGCGTCGGCCTGCTCGATGCCGAGCTCGGCCTGGGCGGCGACCATGGCGTCGATGCCGAGGACGTCGATCTCCCAGCCGCCGGTGTCGACGACCTTGAAGCGGCGGCCGTTCCAGGCGGCCTCGTAGGTCACGCGGTCGCGGGTGACGCCGGGCTTGTCCTCGACGACCGCCTCGCGGCGGCCGATGATGCGGTTGACGAGGGTCGACTTGCCGACGTTCGGGCGGCCGACGACGGCCAGCACCGGCAGCGGGGCGTGGCTGCCGTCGCCGAGGCCGTCGACGTCGTCGAGGTCGAAGCCCTCCTCGGCGGCGAGCGCCATGAACTCGGCGTACTCGGAGGCGTCCAGCTCGCCGTGGCCGGCGGTGGAGTGCTCTGCGGTCATGTTCGTACTGTCCGTTTCCCGGCCCGGCCCTTCCCAGGGACGTGCCGTGCGTACCTGCCCCTCCGGGGCAGCGCGAATGGTTCCGGGTGCCACCATGGCACCCCGTTCATCGGATGATCGGCTTTTACTCGTTCCGGACGGCCGGACCGTCCCCGACGGCCTGGCCGTCCCGGGCGGCCGGTCCGCGTCAGACGAGCGCGGCCCCGGCCCGCTCCGCCACCAGTGCGGTGATCCGATCGATCACCTGCTCCAGGGTGAGCGCGCTGGTGTCCACCAGGACCGCGTCCACGGCCTGGGTGAGCGGCGCGGTGGCCCGCGAGGAGTCCGCCGCGTCCCGGCGCGCCAGGTCGGCGGCCATCGCGGTGATGGTCGCCTCGTCGACGCCCTTGGCCCGCAGCTCGGCGGCCCGGCGCTCGGCGCGGGCCGTCTCGGAGGCGGTCAGGAAGATCTTGACGGTGGCGTCCGGGAAGACCACGCTCCCCATGTCCCGGCCCTCGGCAACGATGCCGCGGGCGGCGACCCCGGCGCAGCCGCGCTGCAGCTCGACCAGCCGGGTGCGCACCGCCGGCACCGCGGCGACGGCACTGACGTGCGCGGTCACCTCGGGGCCGCGGATCGGGCCGGCGACGTCCCGGCCGTCCACGGTGATGGTCGGGCCGTCCGCGTCCGTACCGGACACGATCACCGGCTTGCCGCACGCGACGGCCACCGCCTCCGGGTCGTTGACGTCGACGTCGTTGGCCAGCATCCACCAGGTCATCGCCCGGTACATGGCACCGGTGTCCAGGAAGCTCAGGCCAAGTCGGGCGGCGACCGCCCGGGAGACGGTCGACTTGCCGGAGCCGGAGGGTCCGTCGATGGCGACGACGACCGGGGCGTGCGCTCGGTCGGCAGTGTCCACGGCGCGAACCTCTCTCTGATCTCTGAGCACGGCAGCCCGCAGTACGGGGATGCCGGGGATGGTCTCCCTCAAGGTTAATGGACCGCCGCCCCACCCGGACCCCGCCGGTGACCGGCCCGCTCCGCCCTTGCCGGACCCACCGCTCCTGGCGGGCACCGCACGGCATCGCGAGCACCGTGCGGTATCGCGAGCACCGCTAGGACAGCGAGCATCGTGCGCACACCGAGCACACGCCGCCAGAACAACGAGCAGCGCCATAACGACGAGCGCCGCCACCAACAGCGAGCAGTGCCACAACCACGAGCACCGCCACAACCGCAGGACGTCAGTCCCGCACGCTCCACCCGCTCGCCCGCAGCGCCGCCGTCAGCGGACGCACCGCCGCCGGCGCCACCGACAGCTGGACGAAACCCACCTGCTGCCCGGTCGAGTGCTCGATGTCGACGTCCTCGATGTTCACGCCCGCCGCACCGACCTCGCCGAACAGCCGGCCGAGCTCGCCGGGCTGGTCGCCGAGGACGACGGCGACCGTCTCGTACCGGGTGGGCGGCGCCCCGTGCTTGCCGGGGATCCGCGCCTGGCCGGTGTTGCCGCGCCGCATGACCGCCGTGATGCCCGCGGCGCCGTCCTGCCGCTCGGCCTCCTCGGCGGCCTGGAGGGCGCGCAGCGCGGTGACGGTCTCGCCGAGGTCGGCGGCGACCTCCTCCAGCACGTCGGCGACCGCACCGGCGTTGGCGGAGAGGATGTCCACCCACATCGCGGGGTTGGAGGCGGCGATCCGGGTCACGTCGCGCACACCCTGGCCGGAGAGCCTTATGGCGGTCTCGTCGGCGTTCTCCAGCCGGGCGGCGACCAGCGAGGAGAGCAGCTGGGGAGCGTGCGAGACCAGGGCGACCGCGCGGTCGTGCGCCGCGGCGTCCATGACGATCGGCACGGCCCCGCAGAGCGCGACCAGTTCGAGGACGGCGTTCAGCGTCTCGGTGTCGGTGTCGGGGGTGGGGGTGAGCACCCACGGCCGGCCCTCGAAGAGGTCCGCACGGGCGGCCAGCGGTCCGGAGCGCTCGCGCCCGGCCATCGGGTGGCCGCCGATGTAGTGGGTGGTGTCACAGCCGAGTGCGGCGACCTCGGCGCGCGGGCCGGCCTTCACACTGGCGACGTCGGTGTAGCAGCGCGCCAGCCCGCGGCGCTGGCAGTCGGCGAGCACCTTGCCGACCAGCGCCGGCGGGACGGCGATGATCGCGAGGTCGACGGGCCCGTCGGCGGGCTCGGTGATCCCCGCGCCCAGCGAGGCGGCGGTGCGGGCGGCGTCCGGGTCGGCGTCCTCCAGATGGACGGTCAGACCCCGTCCGGTGAGGGCGAGCGCGGCGGAGGTGCCGATGAGTCCGGTACCGACGACGGCGGCTGTGCGCATGGCGGGGTGGCTCTCCTCACGGAACTGCGCGGAACACGGTCGACTGCGACACGGTCACCCGCGGGGAACGGGTCGGCCCCCATCCTCCCCCATCACCGCCGCCGCCCGTACCGCAACCGCACCACCGCCCCCGGCCGTCCCCCCTCACGCGGCCCGCGCCATCGGGCACCCGCACGCCGAGCACCCGCACGCCGCGCACGGCGGAAACCGGCGCCGCGGGCGCCCCCGCACGGCAGGATGGGCCGCCGACGGTACGCGACGAAGGGGTTGGCCGGGTGAACGATCAACACAGCAGCGACCAGCATCGACCGCACGACGACGACGGCGGCGGCGCCGGGGGAACCGGCGAGCCCGTCCCCGCCCCGGCCGTGCCCTCGGCCCCCTCGGTCCTGGACTCCGTGGTCGTCCACGCGGCCGGCGCGGTCTGCCGCCGGCGGGCCCGGGCGGCCCTGCCCCCGGGCGGACGGCTCCGGCTGACCGGCCTGCCCGACGGGCTCGACCCGCGCTCGCTGCGCGCCCGGGTGCTCGCCGGCCCGGCCGGCACCGCCGTCACCGAAGCCCGCCTGGAGGTCGTCGCCGAACTCCGCGAGCCCTCCGAACTCCCGGAGCTGCGCCGAAGCTTGGACGCCGCCGAGGAACACGGCGAAGCCCTGCGCGAGCAGCACCGGCTGGTCCTCGCCGCGATCGCCGAGACCTCCGCGCTGCGCGCCGTCCCCCCGCCGCGCCACCGTGACGAACCGCTGCGCCGCACGCCCGCCGACGCCTGGCTGGAGCTCGCCGAGTTCGTCGACGAGCGCCTCACCGGCCTCCACGAGCGCGCCGGGCGGCTCGCCCAGGAGATCGAACTCGCCGACCACGAGTTCCAGGTGCTGGCCGACCGGCTCGCCCGGCTGTCCTCCGCGGAGCGGCACGAGAGCGTCGGGACCACGACGACCGCCCTGCTCACCCTCACCACCCCCGGGCCCCAGGGCTCCCCCTCCGGGCCGGACCCCGAAACCTCGCCGGACCCCCAGGCCGGGCCGGACCCCGAAACCCGGCAGGCCCCCGAAACCCTGCTGGACCTCGAACTGGAGTACACCGTCCAGGCCGCCCGCTGGGTGCCCTCCTACCGGCTCGCCTACCGCCAGGGCGCCGACACCGGCCACCTCCTGCTGCGCGCCTCCGTCGCCCAGCAGACCGGCGAGGACTGGACGGGCGTGCGCCTCGCCCTCTCCACCGCCGACCTCGACCGCCGCACCGACCTGCCCAAGCTGCGCTCGCTGCGGATCGGCCGCAGCCAGCCCGCCCCGCCGCCCTCCGGCTGGCGCGAGCCCCCGCCCGGTCTGGCCGGCCTGTTCACCGGCTACGACGCGGCCGGCCCCCGCCCGGTGCCGCACCACCCGCACCACCCCCGCCGGGCGGCCGGCGGGCCCGGCGGCACCGGCGTCGCCCTGGCCGCCGCCGAACCCCGGCTCTCCGCCCCGGTCAGCCCCGTCGTCCCGACGCCGGCCCCGCTCCCGCCGCCGTCCGCCGCACCCACGCCGCAGCCCCCGGGCGGACTCGCCCGCGCCCGCGCCCGCACCGGCGGCCTCCGCTCGGCCGACGAGGCAGGCGGCCCGGGCGGCCCGGGCGGACCGGGCGGATCCGGCACGCCCGCCGAGCCGGGCGCCGTCCTCGGCTACGGCGCACCCCCGCCCGCCCCCGGCTCCCCGGCCCCCGGCGCCGCGTTCGCCAAGACGGAGCTCGCCCGGTTCGCCGCCCCCGCGCCGTTCACGCCCCCGCCCGGCCCGCCGGTACCGGACGGGACGCTGCTCGACTACCCCGCCCTGGAGCTGTCCGGCCCGGACGCCCCCGCCGACCGCCGCGGCACCCTGCACCACCCCGACCGTCCCCACCACTCCGACCATCCGCACCACCCCGACCGTCCGCACCACTTCGGCCACCCGGCCCCCGGCCTGACCCGCCTCCCGCTGCCGCACCACGCCGTGCCGCCGCGCGTCTCGGCCGGCTCCTTCGACCACCGCTTCGACGCCGTCGCACCCGCCGACCTGCCCTCCGACGCCACCTGGCACACCGTCACGATCGGCGAGATCCCGGTCAGCGTGAGCCCCGAGTACGTCACCGTGCCCGCCGTCGAGGAGCGGGTCTACGCCACCCTGGTGATCACCAACGCCACCGCACAGGCCGTGCTCGCCGGACCGGTCGAGGTGACCGTCGACGAGGAGTTCCTGCTGACCGCCGCCCTGCCCACGCTCGCCCCCGGCGGTGTGCGCCGACTGGGCATCGGTGTCGCCGAGTCGGTCGAGGTGACGCGCCGTACCGAGCTGCGCGAGTCCACCGCGGGCATGCTGAACAGCAGCACCGTGCTCGACCACCGGGTGCACGTCGAACTGGCCAACCGGCTCGGCCGCCCGGTCACCGTCGAGGTCCGCGAACGGGTACCGGTCAGCTCCGACGCCGACATCCGGATCGAGGAACGGCCCGGCTGGCACGCACCGGACGAACCGTCCACCGAGTGCCCGCCCAGCACCCGGCTCCGGCGGGTCGAGCTGCCGCCGGGCGGCCGGGCCGAGCTGGACGGCGGCTACCAGATCAGAATCCCGGCCGGAAAGGCCATCGTCGGCGGAAACCGGAGGAACTGAACGATGAGCACCACCCCCCTCCCCGTCACCCCACGTCCCACGGCGCCGCTGCCCGTCACCGCCGTCACCTGCCTGGAGGACCGCGCCCAGGTCGAGCGCACCGCCACCGCGGAGCTGACGGCCGGCGTCCAACGGCTGCGCCTGGGCCCGCTCACCGCACTCGCCGTCGACCACACCCTGCGCGCCGAGTCGGACACCCCGGGCGTGCGCGTCCTGGACGCCCGGATCACCCGGGTCTGGACGCCCCGCGCCCCGCTGCCGCCCGGCCCGGAGGACTCCGAGCTGCGCCACCGCCTGCACGCGCTGGACGAGCGCCGCCGCGCCGAGGACCAGCTCGCCGACCGGCTGGAGGCCCGGCTGGCACTGCTCGCCCAGCTCGCCGCCGACCTGCTGCGCGAGGTCGGCGAGGGCGCCGGCGTCGGTGAGGTGGAACGCACCCGCTGGCACCGCGAGCTGAACCGGGTCGACGCCGAGCGCGAGCGCGCAGCCGAGGACCTGCGCGCCGCCCGTCACCGGCTGCGCGCGCTGGAGAAGGAGCGCGGTGCGGCGCTCACCGCCGTCGAGCAGGCCGAGGAGGAGCCCGCCGAACTGCTCGCCCACCTGGACCTGACCGTCGAGGCCCGGGAGGCCGGGCCCGCCCGGCTGACCGTGAGTCACCTGGTGCCGTGCGCCCTGTGGCGGCCGTCCTACCGGGCCACCCTGGCCGAGGGCGTGCTGCGGCTGGACTCCGAGGCAGTGGTCTGGCAGCGCACCGGGGAGGCCTGGACCGGCGCCCGGCTGGCCTTCTCCACCGCCCGCTCCGCCCTCGCCACCGAGCCGCCCGCGCTCGCCGAGGACGTGCTGACGCTGCGCGAGCGCACCTCCGGGGAACGGCGCACCGTCGAGGTGGAGCTGCGCGAGGAGACGATCTCCGAGCTCCGCCCGGACGGTGTGCTGCCGGGCGTGGACGACGGCGGCGAGGTGCGGGTGCTGACCGCCCCGGCGCCGGCCACCGTGCCCTCCGACGGCCGGGCGCACCGGGTGCCGCTGGGCTCCTTCGAGGCGACGGCGCACAGCGAGTACGCCTGCGCGCCGGAGCTGTCGCCGCTGGTCACCCAGGTGGTCCGGTTCCGCAGCACGGCCGGGCACCCGCTGCTCGCGGGGCCGGTCGAGCTGGTCCGCGGCAGCGGGTTCACCGGGCGCGGACGGCTGCCGTTCACCGCGCCGGGCGCCGACGCGGAGCTGTCCTTCGGCAGCTCGGACGGCTACCGGGTGGTGCGCGAGACCGACGAGCGCCGTTCGACGGCGGGGCTGGGCCAGCGGTCGGTGACCACCCGCACGGTGCGGCTGCACCTGTCGCGGTTCTCCGGTCCGGAGGAGCGGGACGAGCAGGTGGTCGCGGTGCGCGAGCGGGTGCCGGTCTCCGAGGTGTCGGCGGTGGAGGTGCGGCTGCGCAAGGAGGAGTGCTCGCCCGCGCCGGACGCCTTCGACGCCGAGGGCGTCGTGCGCTGGGACGTCCCGCTCGGTCCGGGCGCCCGCCGCACGCTGACCCTGGTGTACGAGGTGTCCGCCTCCGGGAAGGTGGCGGGCCTCTAGGGACGGTCCTCCCGGCGCCCGGCACTCCGCCCGGGCGTCGCGAACCGCCGGGCCCGGGCGCCCGCCCGGGCCCGGCCGGAGCGGGTACAACAGGAAGCATGATCCTGCACCTAGCCCCCCTCGACGACTGGCTGGCCGACCCGGGCCGGCCGTACGCGACCGCCTCGCTGCTCACCGACGGGTTCATCCACTGCTCGGCCGACGAGCAGACCGCGCTCGCCGTGGCCAACGCCTTCTTCGCCGACGCCCGCGAACCGCTGATGGTGCTGCTGATCGAGGAGTCGCTGGTGGAACCGATGGTCAAGTGGGAGGCCCCGCACGGCGGCCCGCCGCCCGGGGCGACCCCCGGTGTGCTGTTCCCGCACATCTACGGGCGGCTGAACCGCACGGCGGTGGTCGGCCTGGAGAAGGTCGAGCGCGGTCCGGACGGCCGCTGGGCCGCCCTCTCCCCCTGGAGCTGACCCCGCACGGCCCGGCCCTCCGCCACGGCCCCGCCCCCGGACGGCCCCGGGGCAGCCCCGACGGGCGGCGGGCCCCGGCGGGCCCCGGCGGCGCGGGGCTACAGCCAGCCCCGCTCCCGGGCCGCCATCCCGGCCTGGAAGCGGGTGGTGGCGCCCAGTTCGCGCATCAGCGACTGCAGCCGGCGCTGGGTGGTCCGGGCGCTCCAGCCGAGCGAACGGGCGATCGACTCGTCGGTGAGGCCGGCCGCCAGCAGCCCGAGCAGCTTGCGGTGGTCGGCCTCCGGCTCCAGCGTCCCGTCGCCCGCGCCGATCGCGGCCTGCAGCTGGACGGCCCGCTCCCACTCCGCCTCGAACAGCGTGTCCAGCGCCTGGAGGAGCGCCGAGGGGTGGATGACGTAGGCGGCGTCGAGGACGCTGTCGCCGACGCTGATCGGGATGATCGCCATCCGGTCGTCCGACATGACCATCTTCATCGGGAGCACCGGCCGCACCCGGGCCTCCTCGCCGTCGGCGACCCCGACCAGGATGTTCTTCTCCAGCCGGCCGGGCCAGGCCACCGCCTCCCGGTCGTAGACGGTCCGGAACCGCACGCCCTCCTTCAGCCGCTGCCGTTGCAGCGGGATGTTGGCCACCGGGTCCTGGATGTAGGGCGGGCGGTCGAAGCCGCGGATCTGGTACTGGCTGGTCCCGGTGATGTGCTCCAGCCGCTGGGCGATGGCCTCGGCGCCGGTCAGCACCTCGACCGAGTGCGCCGGGTCGGTGTAGCGCGAGGCCTCCCGGAAGGCGTCCATGAGCCGGTGCATCTCGGCCCGGGCGTGGCGCAGTTCGGACTCCCGGTGGCCGATCAGCGTGCCGATGGCGACGTCCGGGGCGACCGGCAGGAACCGCTGCCGGTCCACCGGGGCCCGGGTGGCCATGCCCTGCTGGGCGAGCCGGTCCAGGGCCCGCAGGCTCTGCTGGAGGGTCAGGTCGCAGAAGACGGCGAGGTCCTCGGCCGTCGACTGCGGGTTGGCCACCAGCGCCGCGTAGACCCGCCCGTCCGGTCCGGCCAGTCCCAGAGCGCTGAGTGGTGCATCGGACACGGCGTCGCTCCCCGTTCGCCTCTCGCCCCGCGCCGGGTGGCGCACTCCCGCCACCCGGCGGGTCGTGGACAGGTGGCAATCCTCGGCCACGGATCATCGGGCTGACAAGGCGATCACCGCCGATGCGGTCCGCTTCACAGCAGGACCCGCCGAACGACGGAGGGCCTCCCCGCCACTCGGCGGGGAGGCCCGGGGTGAACCGTCCGGCACGGCGCGACGGCGGCCGTCCGTGACAGACCGACTACAGACCCACTACAGACCGACCTCGCGCATCAGCTGGCCGACCTCGGGGTTGGTCAGCCGGCGCAGCCAGCCGGACTTCTGGTCGCCGAGCGCGATCGGGCCGAAGTGGGTGCGCACCAGCTTCTCGACCGGGAAGCCCGCCTCCGACAGCATCCGGCGGACGATGTGCTTGCGGCCCTCGTGCAGGGTCACCTCGACCAGGTAGTTCTTGCCGACGTTCGAGACGACCTTGAAGCTGTCGGCGCGGGCGTAGCCGTCCTCCAGCTCGATGCCCTTGGCGAGCTGCTTGCCCAGGTCGCGCGGGATCGGGCCCTGGATGGCGGCCAGGTAGGTCTTGGTCACGCCGTAGCGGGGGTGGGTGAGGCGGTGGGCCAGCTCGCCGTGGTTGGTGAGCAGGATGATGCCCTCGGTCTCGGTGTCCAGGCGGCCGACGTGGAACAGCCGGGTCTCCCGGTTGGTCACGTAGTCGCCGAGGCACTGGCGGCCGTCCGGGTCCTCCATGGTGGAGACCACGCCGGCCGGCTTGTTCAGGGCGAAGAACAGGTAGGACTGGGTGGCGACGGTCAGGCCGTCCACCTTGATCTCGTCCTTCTGCGGGTCGACCCGCTTGCCCTGCTCGGTGACCCGCTTGCCGTTGACCTCGACCCGGCCCTGGTCGATCAGCTCCTCGCAGGCGCGACGGCTGCCGACGCCGGCCCGGGCCAGCACCTTCTGCAGGCGCTCGCCCTCGGGCTCGCCGAAGGTCTTGGGGAGCTTCACGGCCGGCTTGTCGTGCCGGGCCAGCACCGCGTCCTCGATCCGGGCCTGCAGCTCGCGCGAGCGCTGCGGCTGGCGCCGGGGGTCGCCCGGGGCGCCCTGGCCCTCGCGGCGCGGCCGCGGGGCGGGGCCGGGACGGCGCCCGGAGAAGCCGCCGCGGGCCGGGGTGGCGTTGGGGCCGCCGCCGTACTCGGGGCGGTCGTACTTGCGCTCCTCGGGCCGCAGCGGGCGGTCCGGGTAGCGGCGGTCGTCCCTGCGGTCGTCCCGACGGCTGTCGCGACGGTCGTCACGACGGTCGTCGCGGCCGTACGAGCCCGAGCCGCCGCGCGGGGCCGAGCCGCCCCGGCCGCCGCCGGAGGCGCCGCCGTACGAACCCCCGCGCGCGCCGGAGCCACCGCGGCCCGAGCCACCCCCGTAGGAGCCGCCCCGGCCGCCCCCGCCCTGTCCGCCGCGACCGCTGCCGCCGCCGCTGCTGTTCCTGCCGTTGCCACTGCTACGCATCAAAGTGTCCGTACGTCGTTACCGTCTGGGCTGTGCGGTCGTTTCGGCCGACCTCACCGCCCCCTACCGATCGGGCGCAGCCCGACCGGCCTCGCCACTGCCGTCCGCGGCCTGCGCGGCAGCGGCGGCGACCGCCTCCGCGATCATCGTGCCCTCCAGGGACTCCGCTTCCACGTCGTCGACCTCGGGCAGGAAGGGAGCGAGCTCCGGCAGCTCGTCCAGGCCGCGGAGCCCCATCCGTTCCAGGAAGTAGTTCGTCGTCCGATACAGGATCGCACCTGTTTCGGGCTCGGATCCGGCCTCTTCCACCAGTCCTCGCTGTACCAGGGTACGCATCACACCGTCACAGTTCACACCGCGGACGGCCGAGACCCGCGATCTGGACACCGGCTGCCGGTACGCGACCACCGCCAGGGTCTCCAGCGCGGCCTGGGTCAGCCGGGCCTGCTGGCCGTCCAGGACGAAGCGGTCGACGGCCGGGGCGCAGGCCGCGCGGCTGTAGAAGCGCCAGCCGCCGGCCACCAGCCGCAGGTCGAAGCCCCGCCCTTGGGCGGTGTACTCGGCGGACAGCTCGCGCAGGGCCGCGGCCACCTCCGTGCGCGGGCGTTCCAGCACCGACGCCAGGTGGGTCTCGTCGGCCGGTTCGTCGACGATCATCAGGATCGCCTCCAGTTCGGCCCGCAGCCCGGGCCCGTCGTCCACCACCGGCACCGGCACCGGCACCGGCACGGACTCCGGCCCCGGCCCGGCCTCCGGTACCGGCCCCGGCCCCGGCCCGGCCTCCGGTACGGGCTCCGGCTCCGGCCCGGCTTCCGGCTCCGCCGCCACGCCCGCCGCCACGCCCTGCGCCGGTTCCAGCCATTCCCCGGCGCGCGGCTGTCCCGGCACCCCGAGCACCCGCCGGGCCGGCCGCCCGCCGCCCGTGCCGCCGTTCCCGGCCGTCATCGCCCGTCCTCCTCGCCCTTCGCCGCCCGCGCCGCGCCCTCGCCGGCCGGCCGGTCGAACTCGTCCGTCACGTCCACCGCGCCCCGGTCCGCCTCCGCCACCCACCGCACCACGAGCTCGCCGAGCGCGTCCGGCTGCTCGAAGGCGAGCACCCGCTCCCGGTAGAGCTCCAGCAGGGCCAGGAACCGGGCGACCACGACCATGGTGTCCGGAGCGTCGGCGACCAGCCGCTGGAAGGTGGTCTCGCCCAGTTCGGTCAGCAGCCCGACCACCAGGCCCGCCTGCTCGCGCACGCTGACCGGCGGGGTGTGGATGTGGTCGACGTAGACGACCGGCCTGGGCTTGGGTGCCGTCGCCCGGGCGGCGAGCTCCGCGAGGCGTTCGGCGCCGACGCTGATCACGACCTCGGGCAGCAGCCCGGCGTGCCGGGGCTCCAGGCCGACGGTCCGGGGCCGCAGCATCAGCTCGGCGGCCCAGCGCTCGCCGAACAGCGCCGCGGCCCGCTTGTACGCCCGGTACTGCAGCAGCCGGGCGAAGAGCAGGTCACGCGCCTCCAGCAGGGCGAGGTCCTCGTCGTCCTCGACCTCGGCGGCGGGCAGCAGCCGGGCCGCCTTGAGGTCCAGCAGGGTGGCGGCGACGACCAGGAACTCCGTCGCCGCGTCGAGGTCCCAGTCCGGTCCCATGGCGCGGATGTGCGCCATGAACTCGTCGGTGACGGTCGCCAGCGCGATCTCGGTGACGTCCATCCGGTGCTTGGCGATCAGGCTCAGCAGCAGGTCGAACGGGCCCTCGAAGTTGTCCAGCCGGACCCGGAAGCCGCCCCGCGGCCCGTCCTCGGGCGCACCCGGCGCACCCGGCGTGCCCGGCGTGCCCGGCCCGGCCGCTCCAGCGGCGGCCTGGGCGACGACGGGACTCTCGGGCGTGCTCGGCATGACGGTCCATCTTCACCCGCCCGCGGCGCCCGCCCCGCACCGGGGCCCGCCGACACGCCGGACCGCACCGGACCGCCGGCCCCCACCGCGCCGCACCGTGCCGCGCTGAACCGCCCTGAAGCATGCTGAACCGCACTGGAGCGCGCCGCACCGCCATCGGGCCGCACCGAACGTCCCCGGACCCCCCGCGGCCCCGAGGAACGCGTTCAGCGCCCGCGCAGCCGCCGCACCAGGATGCTCGCCTCGCCGCGCTGTTCCAGGTCCGCCAGCACCACCGCGATGGCCTCCCGGACGATCCGGCCGCGGTCCACCGCCAGGCCGTGCTCACCGCGGAGCACCAGCCGGGTGTGTTCGAGGTCCATCAGTTCCTCGGCGGAGACGTACACGGTGATCTTCTCGTCGTGCCGCTCGCGCCCGGTCGGGCGGCGGGGGGCACGGCTGCGCGGACGGGGCCGACCCGCGGCACCCGTCTGGTCCTCGGCCGCCCCGACGTGCTGGCGCGGCGCCGGGGCCGCGGGGCGGCCGCCCTGCGCGGCCTTGGCGGCGGCCGTCGTGGCGCCGCCCGGCGTCGTGGCACCCTGGCCGCCCGGCTGCGCGGGGGCGGGCACGGTGGCCGCTCCCTGGGCGCCCGCGGTGCGGCGCGGCGCGCGCCTGGCCGCCGTCCGGTCCCCGGCCGGCTCGGCTCCGCCCTCGGCGTGCTCCGGGCCCTCGCCGCCGACGGCGGAGCCGGCACCGCCGGTGACGTCGGTGCCCTCGGCGTCGTCCGCCTCACCGACGCCGTTGACCGCCCGCGCGGTCTCCGGTCTGGGCGCCTCGGCGGCCGAACGCGACGCGAGGGACGGCGACAGCGCCATCCCGCCGGTGGTCCGGAACAGCTCGTCGGCACCCGGGAGACTCACTCGGCGGGGCGGCACCGGTCGAGCACCTCCCTGGCGAGCTGGCGGTAGGCGGCGGCGCCGACCGAATTGGTCGCGTACGTCGTGATCGGTTCGCCGGCGACGGTGGTCTCCGGGAAGCGCACGGTCCGCCCGATGACGGTGTGGAAGACGTGGTCGCCGAACGCCTCGACGACGCGCGCCAGCACCTCGCGGCTGTGCACGGTGCGCGAGTCGTACATGGTGGCGAGGATGCCGTCCAGCCGCAGCTCGGGGTTGAGCCGCTCGCAGACCTTCTCGATGGTCTCGGTGAGCAGCGCGACGCCGCGCAGCGCGAAGAACTCGCACTCCAGCGGCACGATGACGCTGTGAGCGGCCGTCAGCGCGTTGACCGTCAGCAGGCCCAGCGAGGGCTGGCAGTCGATGATGACGTAGTCGTAGTCGGGCAGCAGCGGCTTCAGGGCGCGCGCCAGCGCGGACTCCCGGGCGACCTCGCTGACCAGCTGCACCTCGGCGGCGGAGAGGTCGATGTTGGACGGCAGCAGGTCCATGCCGGGCACGGCGGTCTTGAGCAGCACCTCGTCGGCCGTCAGCCCGCGCTCCATCAGCAGGTTGTAGACGGTGACGTCGAGTTCCATCGGGTTGACGCCGAGGCCGACGGAGAGGGCGCCCTGGGGGTCGAAGTCGACGAGCAGCACGCGGCGGCCGTACTCGGCGAGCGCCGCGCCCAGGTTGATGGTCGACGTGGTCTTGCCGACGCCGCCCTTCTGGTTGCACATCGCGATGATCTGCGCGGGGCCGTGCTCGGCCACCGGCGCGGGGATCGGGAAGTAGGGCTGGGGGCGCCCGGTGGGGCCGATCCGCTCGCGGCGCTGGCGGGCGGCGTCGGGGGCGAGCGTGGCCGCGTACTCCGGGTCCGGCTCGTACTCGGCGTCGGGGTCGTCGTAGGCGCCGTAGGCGAACTCGCCGTAGGCCAGGCCGTGGGCCGGCAGTTCGGCGTCGTAGTCGGTCACCGTGGTCACCTGTGCTGTGTTCTGGCGTGCTTCGAAAGTACGGAGAGCGACCGAGCCGACCTCGGCCGAGCCCACGGAGGGCTGCCTGGCCCCGGACTCCTCACTCGGCTGGCCGGCGGTGTGCGCCGCCAGTCCTGGCTGACCACCCCCGGGAGCAAATGTCGACTCATTCACAAGTCGTCTTACCTCCTTGGGCATCCAGGACTCTATGTCGATTCGTCAGCGTGGCAGCATGCCGACGGTTTGCGACTCTAGGCCGTTCAAGGCGTTCGCAGCAACACAATCCACGGTAGTGGGCAGGATGTGTCGACGATCGGGCGACCCTCTGTCAAGGGATCCGAGGCGCCCTGACTCCGGGCTTTCCGGGGTCGGGTGATACGACCGACGGAAATTGACGACAGAGCGACCCGCACCCTCCGCCCCCGATGTCATCACCGGATTCACCCCTCGTTCACACGGCGGCCGGGCGCCCTCGGTGACCCCCCGTGCACGGGCACGGCGAAGCCCCCGGCCCGGAGGAAACCGGGCCGGGGGCAACGCACGTCACACTCAGGCGAGCACGGACTCCAGGGAGACCGACTCCAGGCCGAAGGCCTCGGCGACGGCGGCGAAGGTGATCTGGCCCTCGTGCACGTTCAGGCCCTTGGCCAGCGCGGCGTCGCGGCGCAGCGCCTCCTTCCAACCGCGGTTGGCCAGCTCGACGACGTACGGCAGCGTCGCGTTGGTCAGCGCGTAGGTGGAGGTGTTCGGGACGGCGCCCGGCATGTTGGCCACGCAGTAGAAGACCGAGTTGTGGACCTTGAAGGTCGGGTCGGCGTGCGTGGTGGCGTGCGAGTCCTCGAAGCAGCCGCCCTGGTCGATGGCGATGTCGACGAGCACGGAGCCCGGCTTCATGCGGGAGACCAGCTCGTTGGTGACGAGCTTCGGGGCCTTGGCGCCCGGGATCAGCACGGCGCCGATGACCAGGTCGGCCTCGACGACGGCCTTCTCCAGCTCGAAGGCGTTGGACATGATGGCCTTGATCTTCGTGCCGAAGATCTTGTCGGCCTCGCGCAGCTTGTTGATGTCGCGGTCCAGCAGGGTCACGTCGTAGCCCATGCCGATGGCGATGGTGGCCGCGTGCCAGCCGGAGACGCCGCCGCCGATGACGACGGCCTTGGCCGGGTGGGTGCCGGGCACGCCGCCGGGCAGGGTGCCACGGCCGCCGGCCGGACGCATCAGGTGGTACGAGCCGACCTGCGGGGCCAGGCGGCCCGCGACCTCGGACATCGGGGCGAGCAGCGGCAGGGCGCCGTTGGCGAGCTGCACGGTCTCGTACGCGATGGCGGTGGTGCCGGAGGCGAGCAGCGCGTCGGTGCCGGGCCGGTCGGCCGCCAGGTGGAGGTAGGTGAAGAGGGTCTGGCCCTTGCGCAGGCGGTGGTACTCCTCCGCGATGGGCTCCTTGACCTTCAGCACCAGGTCCGCGGTGGCCCACACCTCGTCGGCGGTGGGGAGGATGGTGGCACCGGCGGCCACGTACTCCTCGTTCGGGATCGAGGAGCCGACACCGGCGTTGTCCTCGATGTAGACCTCGTGTCCGTTGCGGACCAGCTCATGCACACCGGCAGGCGTGATGGCCACGCGGTACTCGTGGTTCTTGACCTCGCGGGGGATGCCGACCTTCACGGCTAAACACGTCCTCTTGCCATGGGGGTCCCTACCGGAGAAGACCGGCGGGCGACGCGCACGGGGGGAAGCCTCCGGAAGACACCGGGGCACGGATCGCTGCGCGACTGAGTTCGAGTGTAATGAAGCCCAGGCGGCCTGTCAGCCTTCCAAAGTGAATAAATCTGCCGGAGACATTGGCAGGTTCGTAGGCTTCCCGCGTGATCTTCCTGCCAAAGGGCACCGTCCGGGCATCTTCGACAATACTCCCGAAACGCCCGCTACCACCCGGCCAGGACGCGTTCCCGCAGGTCCGCGAGGGCGCCGCCGACGGCCTCCCGGCCGCGCTCGTCGCCGATCCGGCGCAGCACCGCGAGGGACGCCCGGTACTCCCGCTCGGCCTCCTCGAAGCGGCGCTGGGCGGTGTGCGCCTCGGCGACCCGGGCCAGCAGCCGGGCCTCGGCGGCGTGGTCCCCCATCGACTGCCGCAGGCCCAGCGCCCGGCCGTACCAGTCGGCGGCGCGCACCGCGTCCCCGAGCGCCCGGTGGCAGCCCGCCGCGCCCTCCAGCGCGCGGGCACAGAGCGCCTCGTCGTCGGCGCCCCGGGCGTGCTCCAGGGCGGCCCGGTAGTGGCCCAGGGCCGGTTCCCAGCGGCCGGCGGCGGCCTGGAGGTCCCCCAGGTTGAGCAGCGCGGCGGAGGCCCGGCGCGGGCGGCCGTGCCGCTCGGCCACGGTCAGCACCAGCTCGTGCAGCTGGAAGAGGTCGGCCGGGGCGGCGGCGCCGGTCAGCGGCAGCGCCCGCAGCAGCGCGGTGACCAGCCGGCCGGCCGAGCCGTCGAGGTCGCCCTGGCCGATCGCGTCGGCGACCGCGCCGAGCAGCAGGTCGCGCTCGCCGAGCAGCCACTGCCGGGCGTGCGCGGCGGACCTCAGCCGCAGCGGGCCGGGCAGCGGGTCCGGTCCGGGGCCGGCGGCGGGGTCCAGCAGCGCCCGGGCGGACTCGGCGAGCCGGACCAGCCGCTCCAGCAGCCGGGCCCGGGCCAGCTCGATCTCGGCGGGCCGGTCGTCCCGCTCGCGCAGCCGCACCAGCCGGGGGTGCAGCCGGCCGGGGACGCGGTAGCGGGCGGTGCCGTCGGGGGCCGGCGGCTCCTCGGTGAGCAGCTCCCGCTCCGCGAGCGCGGCCAGCGTCCCGGCGGCCTCCGGGGCCGGGCAGCCGACCAGCGCGGAGGCGGTGCGCAGGTCCGCGCACTGGGCGGGGGCCAGGGTGAGCGCGCGCAGCATCCGCGCCTGCGCGGCGGACAGGCCCGCGTAGGCGAGGGTGAAGGCGCCGACCAGCGGGTCGTTGTCCGGCACCGGGACGGGCTCGGCGGGCTCCGGTGCGGGCCGCACCCAGGCGGCCGGGTCGCGGGCCGGCTCGGCCGGGGGCGCCGCGACGGGCTCCGGCCCGGTGGCCTTCGGGGCCTGCGCCTTCGGGGCCTCCGCCTTCGGGGCGGCCGGGCCGCTCCCCTTCCTCTTCTTCTTCTTCGCCGGCACCGCGTTCGCGGGCCGCGCGGCCGGCGCGGGCTTCGCCTCCTCGACGGGCTTGCCCGCCTTCGCCTCCGCCTCCGCCCCGGCCCCGGCGGCGGCAGTGGCAGCGGCAGCGGCAGCGGCGGCCGAGGTCCCGGCGGCGGCCCCCGGTGCGGAGGCCTCGGCGACGGCCCGCACCAGTTCCTGCGCCGCCTCCGTCACCGCCAGCTCGGGAGTGCCGCGCAGCCGCCCCGCCATCAGCCGCAGCGCCGCCGGCTGGGAGCCGCAGGCCTCCGCCAGGTCCGCCCCGCCGACCGGGTCGCAGCCGATCCTGGTCCCTCCGACCAGGTCGCCGAGCAGTTCGAGGGCCGCCGGACGGTCCAGCCCGCCGAGGATGACCGGGTCGATGTCCTCGATGCCGGTGAGCGGTCCGGCGGTGGTGGCGAGCACCAGGCAGCCCGGCTCGTCCGCGAGCAGCGGCCACAGCTGCCCGGCGTCCCGGACGTCGTCCAGCAGCAGCAGGGCCCGCCGCCCGGCCAGCGCCGCGCGCAGCGCCACGCACGCCGGATCGTCCCGCCCGTCCTCGACGGCACCGGGCAGCGGGACGCCGGCGGTGTCCACGCCGAGCTGTTCCATGAGCCGGCGGGCGACCCGCGCGGGCGGCACCCGGCCGCCGTCGGGGGCGGACAGCCGGGCGAAGAGCACGCCGTCGGGGTACTGGGCGGCCACGGTGACGGCGAACCGCACGGCCAGCGCGGTCCGGCCCGAACCGGGCCGGCCGGCCAGCACCAGGACGGTGCTGCGGCCCTCCGCCGGGCGCGCGGCGGCGGCCCGGAGCGCGGCCAGCTCGGTGCGCCGGCCCACGAACAGGGCGGGGCCGGCCGGCAGCCGGTCCAGCCCGGGAACGCGCTCGGCGGACGCGCCGGCCCCGGCCTCCATCGTCACCGTCTTCCTCGCCACCCGTGCCACTCCCGACCTCGCCCGCACTCCCGAAGGCGGCCCGCAGCGGACGCCCCGTCTGCGAAGCGTAGTTCGGCGACCCGCTCCGGCCGAGGTGACATCCGGTCGTACGAATCGGCAAATCACCCCGCCGGCCGAAGCCCGACCCGGAACCGCCGGCCCGCCCGCCCACGAGCGAGGAGCAACGTCCCCCGGGGCACGGCCCCGCGAGCGAACAGCACACGCGCACCGATGCCGCCCACCCGAGCACCCCCGCGAGCGAGCCGAAGGGGCGCGCCGGTGCCGAATGCGAGGAGCGACCATCGACCGACGAAGGAGGGAGTGCCGGAGCGACGAGCGTCGGCACCGGCACGAGGCGCCCCGGAGGCGAGCCGAGCCCTAGGAAAAGGGCCGCGCCGGCCAGGGCGAGTCGGCGGGGCGCAGGGCGTCCAGGCCGCCCGGGCCGTGCAGGGCGGCGTGGAGCGCCAGGGTGCCGGTGATCAGGGTCGGGTTGTGCAGCTTCCCGGCGTGGATCCGCCGGATCAGCTCCTCCACCGGCACCCGGGCGGACTCCAGCTCCAGTTCCTCCCCGTGCGCCTCGTACCGCTTCCCCTCCGCCTCGGCGAGGTCGGTGGCGAGGAAGAGCCGCAGCGCCTCGTCCGTCCCGCCGGGCGAGGTGTAGAAGTCGACCAGCACCCGCCAGGTGCCCGCCTTGCAGTGCGCCTCCTCGTACAGCTCGCGCTGGGCGGCGTGCAGCGGGTTCTCCCCGGGCACGTCGAGCAGGCCGGCCGGCAGCTCCCACAGGCGCTGGCGCACGGGGTGGCGGTACTGGCGCAGGATCAGCACCCGCTGCCGGTCGTCCAGCGCGAGGACGGAGACCGAACCGGGGTGGGTCTGGTAGTCGCGGCGGGCCCAGCTGCCGTCGGGCATCCGGACCTCCTCGCTGCGCACTCCGGTGACCCGGCCCTGGAACGGGGTGGTGCTCCCCCGCACCTCCCATTCCTCGGCCCGGTCGGCGACATCGGCGGTGCTGCGGTCGTCCATCACGTCTCCCCTTTTCGTCAGTACGACACAATCTAACGCCGGACGGCGGCCCCGCAGGAATCGCGGGGCCGCCGTCCGGTGGAACGCGGGTGCCTACTCGGCGTCGGCCGGGGCCGTCTTGATCTCGATCGCGGCCTTCACCAGGCCCGCGAACAGCGGGTGCGGGCGGGTCGGACGGGACTTCAGCTCCGGGTGGGCCTGGGTGGCCACCAGGTAGGGGTGCACCTCGCGCGGGTACTCGACGTACTCGACGAGGTCGCCCTTCGGGGAGAGGCCCGAGAAGACCAGGCCGGTCTTCTCCAGGTCGGCCCGGTAGGCGTTGTTGACCTCGTAGCGGTGGCGGTGGCGCTCCTCGACGTACTGCTCGCCGTTGTAGACCTCGCGGACGATCGAGCCCTCGGCGAGCTTGGCCGGGTACAGGCCCAGGCGCATGGTGCCGCCCAGGTCGCCCTTGCCGTCGACGATGGCCAGCTGCTCGGCCATGGTGGAAATCACCGGGTGCTTGGCGGCGGCGTCGAACTCGGTGGAGTTGGCCTCGGGCAGGCCGGCCAGGTTGCGGGCGGCCTCGATGACCACGCACTGCAGGCCCAGGCAGAGGCCCAGCAGCGGGATCCGGTTCTCGCGGGCGTAGGTGATCGCGCCGACCTTGCCGTTGACGCCGCGGTCGCCGAAGCCGCCGGGGATGCAGATCGCGTCGACGTCGCCGAGCTGCTCCTGCGCACCCTCGGGGGTCTCGCAGTCGTCGGAGGTGACCCACTTGATCTCGACCCGGGCGTTGTTGGCGAAGCCGCCGGCGCGCAGCGCCTCGGTCACCGACAGGTAGGCGTCCGGCAGGTCGATGTACTTGCCGACCAGGGCGACCTTGACGATGTGCTGCGGCTCGTGGACGCGGCGCAGCAGGTCGTCCCAGGTGGTCCAGTCCACGTCGCGGAACGGCAGGTCCAGGCGGCGGACGACGTAGGCGTCGAGGCCCTCGCCGTGCAGCACCTTGGGGATGTCGTAGATCGACTTGGCGTCGATCGCGGCGACCACGGCCTCCTCGTCGACGTCGCACATCATCGAGATCTTGCGCTTGATGGCCTGCGGGACCTCGCGGTCGGCGCGCAGCACGACGGCGTCGGGCTGGATGCCGATGTTGCGCAGCGCGGCGACGGAGTGCTGGGTCGGCTTGGTCTTCAGCTCGCCCGAGGGGCCGATGTAGGGGAGCAGGGAGACGTGCACGAAGAAGACGTTGTCCCGGCCGACCTCGTGGCGGACCTGGCGGACGGCCTCCAGGAACGGCAGCGACTCGATGTCGCCGACGGTGCCGCCGACCTCGGTGATCACGACGTCGACGTCCTCGGTCGCCATCCGGCGGATCCGGGACTTGATCTCGTTGGTGATGTGCGGGATGACCTGGACGGTGTCGCCCAGGTACTCGCCGCGGCGCTCCTTGGCGATGACGGTCGAGTACACCTGGCCGGTGGTGACGTTCGCCGAGCCGTGCAGGTTGGTGTCCAGGAACCGCTCGTAGTGGCCGATGTCGAGGTCGGTCTCGGCGCCGTCGTCGGTGACGAAGACCTCACCGTGCTGGAACGGGTTCATGGTGCCCGGGTCCACGTTGAGGTACGGGTCGAGCTTCTGCATCGTGACGCGCAGGCCGCGGGCCTTGAGCAGGGCACCGAGGCTGGAGGCGGTGAGGCCCTTGCCGAGCGACGAGGCGACACCCCCGGTGACGAAGAGGTGCTTGGTCGTCACGGCGCGGCCGTTCGATGCCTTGCCGGAATGGGGCTGTGCCAAGAGGGGGCTCCCGTGGGTCGCGAGTCGAAGGTGACGTGGTGGGAGGCTCGCGGCGCGCCGTCTCGACGGGGGCGGGCGGTGCGGGGCACTGCGCCCTGAGGTCGTCGGTTCGGCCGGTCCGGGGCGTTTGATCCCACCGGTCCACGGGATACCAGGGTATCAGTGCCCCGGCCCGAACGCGTTCCGGCCCGCCCGTGCGTGGCGGCGCGGATCCGGTTTCGCGGGCGGGATCCGCGGGGACGCTCCCGGGGGCGTACGCGGGGCGCGCCACCGGCGCACCACTCGGCGCAGATGTCACAGGTGTCGCACCACCGGCCCGAGCGGGCCACCTCCCGGTGCTCCGGACCGGCTCGGCCGGGCCATGACGGATCCCCATTTCGTGCCATCCGGAGCTGATCCTTCCGAGCCATCCTGACGGCGTCCCCCGCGATGCGCGGTATTTCCGCCGAAATGCGGGGCCACCTCGCGCTGCGCCCGCGTGCTTCGCCCCTTTCGTCCGTCGTAAGCTGCTCGGACGCATCGCCGACAACATGAGCCGCGGAGGGCGTGGGAGGGTCAGGAACCTCTCGGTCCCCGATGCGCGACCGGACCTCCCCGTAATTCCCGCTCTCCCCCACCCAGAGGCTCGACCGAGCCCTCGCGGACACTCCAGCAAGGCCCGCCACCACCCCGCGGCGGGCCGGACGTCCCGGGGTGGCCCCGGTCCCGCCACACCCGCAGGCTCCCCCTCGGATCGCCGATGCGTCGTGACCACATTGCGAACTGGAGATCACGTGGCCGGCCGTATCGAGGACTACGCACTCATCGGGGACATGCAGACCGCCGCCCTCGTCAGCAGGGACGGAGCGGTGGACTGGCTCTGTCTGCCCCGATTCGACTCGCCGGCGGTCTTCGCCGGACTGCTCGGCACCGACGAACACGGCTTCTGGCGAATCGGCCCCGCCGAGGCGGTCGCCGCAGACCTGCCCGCCCCCGCCACCGAGCCCGTCCCCGCCGCCGGGCGCAACCGGCTCACCGACACGGGCGACCTGCGGGTCCCGCCGCCGACCGCCGCGGCGCCCGCCGTGCCCGCCGACCGCCGCCGCTACCGGGGCGACTCGCTGATCCTGGAGCAGGAGTGGGACGCCCAGGGCGGCACCGTCCGGGTGATCGACTTCATGCCGCCGCGCCCGCTGGCCGGCAAGGACGCCGTCCCGCAGGTGATCCGGATCGTCGAGGGCGTGGCCGGCACCGTGCGGATGCGCTCCGCGCTGCGGATGCGGTTCAGCTACGGCCGGGTCGTCCCCTGGGTGCACCGGGTCGAGCAGCCCGACGGCGGCCACCGCACCGTCGCCATGGCCGGGCCCGACTCGGTCTGGCTGGACGGCGAGGCCGACACCTACGGCCGCAACCTCACCACCTACGCCGACTTCACCGTCTCGGCCGGCGAGCGGATCGCCTTCGCGCTCACCTGGCAGGCCTCCCACCTGGAGCCGCCCAAGGCCCCGGACGCCGAGGAACTGCTCGACGCCACCGCCGACTTCTGGCACGAGTGGGTCGGCCAGTGCACCTACCAGGGCCCCTACCGGGAGGCCGTGGTCCGCTCCCTGATCACCCTCAAGGGCCTCACCTACGCCCCCACCGGCGGCATCGTCGCCGCCCCCACCACCTCGCTGCCCGAGGACATCGGCGGCGAGCGCAACTGGGACTACCGCTACACCTGGCTGCGCGACGCCGCGATCACCCTCTCCTCGTTGCTGCGCACCGGCTACCGCGACGAGGCCAAGGCCTGGCGCGAGTGGCTGCTGCGCGCGGTGGCCGGGGACCCGGAGAACCTGCAGATCATGTACGGCATCGCCGGTGAGCGCGAGCTCACCGAGTCCTCGCTGGACTGGCTGCCGGGCTACGAGGGCTCCCAGCCGGTGCGGGTCGGCAACGGCGCGGCCGGCCAGCTCCAGCTGGACGTCTACGGCGAGGTCGTCGAGGCGCTGCACCTGGCCCACATGACCGGCCTGGTCCGCAACGACCACGCCCACCACCTCCAGCTGCGGCTGATCGAGTACCTGGAGGAGCACTGGCAGGAGCCGGACGAGGGCATCTGGGAGGTGCGCGGCCCGCGCCGGCACTTCGTCCACTCCAAGGTGATGGCCTGGGTGGCCGTCGACCGCACCATCAAGCTGCTGGAGCAGACCCCCGAGGACGCCCCGCCCGGCGGCCACCTGGAGCGCTGGCGGGAACTGCGCGACACCATCCACCGGGACGTCTGCGACAAGGGCTACGACCCGGGCCGCAACACCTTCACCCAGTACTACGGCGGCAAGGAGCTCGACGCCTCGCTGCTGCTCATCCCGCAGGTCGGCTTCCTGCCGCCGGACGACAAGCGCGTCATCGGCACCATCGAGGCGATCCAGCGCGAGCTGGCCACCGAGGACGGCTTCGTGCTGCGCTACCCGACCCACGACGAGTCGGGCACCAACGTCGACGGCCTCTCCGGCCACGAGGGCGCCTTCCTGGCCTGCTCGTTCTGGCTGGCCGACGACCTCGCGATGATCGGCCGGGTGCAGGAGGCGCGCGAGCTGTTCGACCGCCTGCTGTCGCTGCGCAACGACCTCGGGCTGCTCGCCGAGGAGTGGGACCCGCGCCTCAAGCGGCAGGTCGGCAACTTCCCGCAGGCCTTCAGCCACGTGCCGCTGATCGACACGGCGCTGCGGCTGACCGCCTGCGGCGGGGCCTACCTCTCCGCCCAGCCGGACGGCCCGGCCGCCGACCGGGTCGGCGAGCAGGCCACCGTCTGACCCCCGCCCGGGCCACGCCGGACGCCCGGCGTGATCCGGAGGGCGGACCCTAACGGTTGCGCTGCACCAGTTCGTCGTAGGTGCTGAGCACCTGGGCGACGGTGGCGGCCTCGTCCGGCCAGGTCTCCGCCTGCTGCCGGCCGGCCGCCACCAGGCGCTCGCGGCGCGCCGGGTCGGCCAGCAGCTCGCGGGCGGCCCGGCCGAGCGCGGCCGCGTCCCCGGGCGGGACCAGCACGGCGGCGTCGCCGACCAGCTCGGGGATGCCGCCGACGGCCGTGGCCACCACCGGCACGCCCGCCCGCATCGCCTCCTGGACCACCAGCGACCGGGCCTCCCAGCGGCTGGGGAGCACCAGCACGTCGGCGGCGGCCAGCAGGTCGGGCACGTCGGTGCGGTAGCCGAGCAGCCGCACCGGCAGCTTCTCGGCGGCGACCCGCTCCCGCAGCCCGGCGGCCTCCGGGCCGTCCCCGGCGAGCACCAGCAGCGGCTGCGGGTCCGCCGCGGACAGCTCCCGGGTGGCGTCCAGCAGCAGGCCGAAGGCCTTCTGCGGCACGAGCCGCCCGACCGCCAGCACCAGCGGGCGGTCCGGCCCCCCGCCGAGCAGCTCGGCCCGGGCCCGCGCCCGCCCCAGCCGGCCCTCGGGCATCGGCGGGGCGGCGACCGGGCCGAGCCGGGCGTCGGTGGCGCCGAGCTCCCGGGCCCGGGCCACCAGGTCCGAGGAGGCGCCGAGGACGAGGTCGGCGGCGCGTGCCACCCGGCGCTCCATCAGCCGCTGGAGGCGGCGCTCCATGCCGGTGGCGAGCAGCGCGTGGTGCGCGGTGACCACCAGCGGCGTCTCCGGGCGCAGGCCCGGGAAGCGGCCGGCGGTGCGCAGCGCGAGGTCGGAGAGCAGGGCCGCGCGCAGCCCGTGGGCGTGCACCACGTCGGCGCCGGTGAAGGCGCGGCGCAGTTCGCCGATGGCGGTGGCGTCGCTGCGGGCGCCCGCGGTCGGGGTGATGTCGACCAGGTGGAACCGGGCGCCGGTGCGGGAGAAGCCGAACAGCGCGTCCGCGGCGGCGGGGGCGCACACCGTGACGCCCACTCCGTGCGCGACCAGGCCCTGTGCCAGGGAGCGCACGTGCGCGCCGATGCCGCCCGAACTGGCGGCCAGGACGAGCACCACGTTCAGTTGCCCCGGTTCGGGGGTGGCCGCGACGGCCCGGGCGGCGGAATGGTCCACGTCGTCTCGCATCCGATTCGATCAGCTACGCGCGCCCCGGGCGGGGGTTTCCCGCCGGCGGCGCTCGGGACAGGAAGGCCAGTGTCCAGCGGCCACCATGCCAGGTCGGCGGCCCTCTTGGACAGTCGGCGCCCCCGGTGGGGCGCGTCGCGACCGGTCCGCGGGGCCGCCTGGGCGGACCGGCGCCGCACGCGTGCCGCGCGGCCCGCCCGGCTGCCGCGGACGGCCGTCCGGCGCTAGCGCCGGCGGGGGGCGCGGGCCGCGGCGAGCAGTTCCTCGGCGTGCGCCCGGCCGAGCTCGGAGTCCTCCAGGCCGGCCAGCATCCGGGAGAGTTCGCGCACCCGTTCCTCGTCGTTCAGCACCTTGACGCCGCTGCGGGTCACGGTGCCGTCGTGGGTCTTCTCGACCACCAGGTGCCGGTCGGCGAAGGCCGCCACCTGCGGCAGGTGGGTGACCACGACGACCTGGGCGCTCTCGGCCAGCTTGGCGAGCCGGCGGCCGATCTCGACCGCCGCCTTGCCGCCGACGCCCGCGTCCACCTCGTCGAACAGGTAGGTGGGGACGGGGTCGGCGCCGGCGAAGACCACCTCGACGGCGAGCATCACCCGGGAGAGCTCACCGCCCGAGGCGCCCTTGGCGATCGGCCGGGGCTGGGCGCCGGGGTGCGGGGCGAGCAGCACCTCGACCTCGTCCACGCCGTGCGGGCCGTAGGCGACGGTCCGGCCCTCGATCTCGATGCCGGACAGGTCGTCGAGGCGGGTGATCGAGAAGGTGACCCGGGCGTGCGGCATGGCCAGCTCGGCGAGTTCGGCGGAGACGGCGTCCGCGAAGCGCCCGGCGGCGGCCTGGCGGGCGGCCGACACCTCGGCCGCGAGGTCGGCCAGCTCGGTGCGCAGCGCGGTCTCCTGGGCGCCGAGCTCGTCGATCCGGTCGTCGTCGCCGTCGAGTTCGGCGAGCCGCGCGGAGCCGGTCTCGGCCCAGGCGACCACCTCGGCCAGCGTGTTCTCCGGGCCGCCGTACTTGCGCAGCAGCTGGGCGAGCACGGCCCGGCGGTCCTCGACGGCGGCGAGGCGGACCGGGTCGGCGTCCAGGTCGTCGGCGTAGCCGGCGAGGTCGCCGGCCACGTCGGCGAGGAGGTAGCCGACCTCGTTGAGGCGGTCGGCGAGGGCGGCGAGCCGCTCGTCGTGGTGGCGCACGGCGTCCAGCGCGCGGCGGGCCTGGGCGAGCAGGGTGCCCGCGTCCAGGGCCTCCGGGTCGGCGGGGTCGCCGGCCAGTGCGGCGTGCGCCAGGGTGGCGGCGGAGGAGAGCGCGTCGGCGTGGCCGAGCCGTTCGGCCTCGGCGGACAGCTCCTCGTCCTCGCCGGCCACCGGCTCGGCGGCGGCGACCTCGTCGAGGCCGAAGCGCAGCAGGTCGGCCTCCTGGGCGCGCTCACGGGCCCGGGTGGTCAGCTCCTCCAGGGTGGTGGAGACCTCGCGCAGCCGGCGGTAGACCTCGCGGTAGCGCGCCAGCGGTTCGGCGACGGACTCGCCGGCGTACCGGTCGAGGGCGCCGCGCTGGCGGGCCGGGCGCAGCAGCCGCTGCTGGTCGGTCTGGCCGTGCACGGCGATGAGGTCCTCGCCGAGTTCGGCGAGCAGGCCGACCGGGACGGACCGGCCGCCGACGTGGGCGCGTGAGCGTCCCTCGGCGGAGACGGTCCGGCTGATCAGCAGCGCGCCGTCGTCCAGTTCGGCGCCGGCCTCCACGGCCCGGGCGGCCGCCGGGGAGCCGGGCGGCAGTTCGAGGCGGCCCTCGACGACCGCGCGGGCGCTGCCGTTGCGCACCAGGCCCGGGTCGGCGCGGCCGCCGAGCAGCAGGCCGAGGCTGGTCACCACCATGGTCTTGCCGGCGCCGGTCTCGCCGGTCACGGCGGTGAAGCCGGGGGCGAGCTCGACGACCGCGTCGTCGATGACCCCAAGATCCCGTATCCGCATCTCGTCCAACACGGAGACGACCTTACGAGGTTCCGCCCCCGCCGCGCGACGAGCGACAACGCCGCGCGGCAACTCCGTGCCGCGAAGTTCATCCGTTCCGGGCGTGTGCGGCCGCCGTTTCCGGCCCGGTGGCGGGCTCCCCGCCGGATTCCGCGGCGGGAACGGTGCACCAGGGCAGGAAGAACTGCGCGAGCGGGCCGATGGCCAGCGCGTAGGCGACGGTGCCGGCGCCGACCGTGCCGCCGAGCAGGAAGCCCGCGGCGAGCACGGACAGCTCGATGCCGGTGCGGATCAGCCGCAGCGAGCGGCCGGTGCGCCGGTGCAGGCCGGTCATCAGGCCGTCGCGCGGGCCCGGGCCGAGCCGGGCGCCGATGTAGAGGCCGGTGGCCAGGCCGTTGAGGACGATCGCCGCGGTCATCAGCGCGATCCGTGCCGGCAGCGGTCCGGGGCCGTCGACGACCCGCGCGGTGGCGTCCATCGCCGCGCCGATCACCAGGACGTTGGCGACGGTGCCGACGCCCGGCCGCTGGCGCAGCGGTATCCACAGCAGCAGCACCAGCGCGCCGCAGATCGTCACCCAGGCGCCCACCGAGAGCCCGGCGGTGCGCTGCAGGCCCTGGTGGAAGACGTCCCAGGGGTCCAGGCCGAGGCCGGAGCGGAGCATCAGGCCCATGCTGGCCCCGTAGAGCGCCAGGCCCGCGAACAGCTGCGGCAGCCGGCGGCCGAGCGCGTGGGTGTCGCCCAGCACACGGGCGGCGGGGCCGGGCCGCCCGGGGGCGGCGGTGGACGGGGACGGCGAGGGGCGGGTGCTCGTGGGGGTGGCCATGGAATCTCCGGGCAGGTGGTGCTGCACCGCCCGCGACACGTGCCCGGCGGTGGCGGACGTTACGGCCGCCCTGCCATGATGGCCAGGCCAATACGGCCCTCGACAGGGCCAATCCCCACCAAGTGGACTGATGAGCATGGCCGACTGGCAGACCACCGTGACCTCCCCGGCACTCGCCCGGCTGCTCGACGGTGCCCGGCTGCCCGAGCCGCCCGGAGCCGCCCGCCGCCCCGCGTACCGCGCGCTGGCCGCCCGGATCCGGCTGCTGGTCTCCGAGGGCCGGCTGCCGGTCGGCGCCCGGCTGCCCGCCGAACGCGAGCTCGCCGTCGCCCTGCGGCTCAGCCGCACCACCGTGGCCACCGCGTACGAGACCCTGCGGGTTGACGGCTACCTGCGCAGCCGCCGCGGCTCCGGCAGCTGGACCGCCCTGCCCGAGGGCTCCGCCCCGCCCGGCGACGCCCTGCACCCGGTCCCGCCGGACGAGCAGGGCCGGATCCTGGACCTCGGCGTCGCCGCCCTGCCCGCCCCGCAGCCCTTCCTGTCCGCGGCCGCCGCCCGCGCCGTCGAGCAGCTGCCCGCGTACGCCGCCGGGCACGGCCACTACCCCACCGGCGTCCCGGTGCTGCGCGAGGCGGTGGCCCGCCGCTTCACCGAGCGCGGACTGCCGACCACCCCCGACCAGATCCTGATCACCATCGGCGCGATGGGCGCCCTGCACCTGGTGCGCCAGATCCTGCTCGGCCGCGGCGACCGGGTCGCCGTCGAGGCGCCCAGTTACGCGCACACCCTCCAGGCCCTGCGGCTGGCCGAGGCCCGGCTGGTCCCGGTCCCGTTCACCCCCGCCCAGCGGTGGGACCTCGCCGAGTGGCGCCGGGTGCTGAGCGGGGCCGCGCCGAAGGCCGCCTACGTGATCCCCGACTTCCACAACCCCACCGGCACGCTGATCGACGAGGAGCAGCGGCGCGAGCTGCTCGCCGCCGCCCGCTCCGCCGGCACCGTCGTGCTGGCCGACGAGACCACCGCCGAACTCGGCTGGGGCCTGCCCGAGGGGGTCGCCCCGCCCCGTCCCACGGCCGCCCTGGACCGCGCCGCCCAGGTGATCACCGTCGGCTCGGCCGGCAAGCTGCTCTGGGGCGGCCTGCGGATCGGCTGGGTGCGGGCCGCGCCCTCCCTGGTCCGCCGGCTGGCCGCCGCCCGGGTCCACAGCGACGTCGGCGCGCCCGTCCTGGACCAGCTGATCGCCGCCGAGCTGCTGACCGAGGACCTCCCGGCCGTCCGCGCCCACCAGCTGAACCGGCTGCGGGAGACCGCCGGGGCGCTGGCCGCCGCCCTGCGCGAGCAGCTGCCGCACTGGCGGTTCACCCTGCCGCCGGGCGGCCTGGCGTTCTGGGTCGCCACCACGGGGGTCTCCGGCGCGGCCCTGGCCCGGGCCGGCGAACGCGCCGGGGTCCGGATCGCCGCCGGCAACCGGTTCGGCTCCGACGGCGCCTTCGAGCACCACCTGAGGATCCCGCTCACCACGGCCGCCCCGGCCGTGCCGGACGCCGTCCGGCGGCTCGCCGAGGTCGCCGCGCGCGCCGAGGACGAGGGGCGCTGGCAGGGCGCCGACGACACCCAGCCCCTCGCGGTCTGACCGCCCGCCGGGCCGCCGGGCCGCGTGGGCCCGGCGGCTTCGGTGGTCCGGTCGGCTCAGTGGGTGTCGGCCCGGCCGCGCCACCCGGTCACCGGCAGCGCGAACTTCGCCACCAGCCGGTCGGTGAACGGCGCCCGGTGCAGCCGGGCCAGGCGCACCGGCGTCTGCCCCCGGCGCACCTCCACCCGCGCCCCGGCGGGCAGCTCCACCGAGCGCCGGCCGTCGCACCACAGCACCCCGTGCGGGGTCTTCGGCTGCACCTCCACCGCCAGCACCGAGTCCGGCGAGGTCACCAGCGGGCGGGCGAACAGCGCGTGCGCGCTGATCGGCACCATCAGCAGCGCCTCCACCTCCGGCCAGACCACCGGCCCGCCACCGGAGAACGCGTACGCGGTCGAGCCGGTCGGCGTCGCGCACACCACCCCGTCGCAGCCGAAGTTGGACACCGGGCGGCCGTCCACCTCGGTCACCACCTCCAGCATCCGCTCCCGGGCCGCCTTCTCGATCGAGGCCTCGTTCAGCGCCCAGTCGTGGTGCACCACGTCGCCGTTGGTCCGGACGATCACATCGAGGGTCATCCGCTCCTCGACCTCGTAATCGGCGTCGACCACCCGCTCGACCACCACGGCGAGGTCGTCCCGCTCCGCCTCGGCCAGGAAACCGACCCGGCCCAGGTTGATGCCGAGCATCGGCAGGCCGTGCTCACGGGCCAGCTCGGCCCCGCGCAGCAGCGTCCCGTCCCCGCCCGCGACCAGGATCAGCTCGCAGCCGTCCGCCGCGCCCGGCCCCCCGGCCACCGTCTCGACGCCGTCCGGCAGGTCCAGGTCGACCGCCTCGGCCGCCAGCAGTCTGATCCGGATCCCCGCCTTCAGCAGGCCGTGCACCAGTCCCTCGACGCTGCGCAGGGCCGCCTCACGGCCCGTGTGCGCGATCAGGAAGACCGTACGTTCATCACTCATGCCCGCTGCCCTCTCCCTACGCCGGCCGGGTCCTCGTCGGCCCGGTACGGCCGCGCCACCCAGCATGACGGACCGGACGTCCGCAGAGCACCCTATCGGGGGCCCTCGGCGACGGCCCGGTCCGCCTCCGCGGGGTCCAGCGGCGGCGCGTCCCGGCGCATCCACAGGAAGTACTCGACGTTCCCGGACGGTCCGGGCAGGGGGCTCGCGGTGACCGCGCGCACGCCCAGTCCGAGCTCCCACGCCTGCGCGGCCACCTGGCGCACCATCTCGGCGCGCAGCTGCGGGCTGCGCACCACCCCGCCGCTGCCGAGGCGCTCCTTGCCGATCTCGAACTGCGGTTTGACCATCAGCACCAGGTCCGCGTCCTCGGCGGCGCAGCCGGAGAGCGCGGGCAGCACCAGGCCCAGCGAGATGAACGACAGGTCGCCGACCACCAGGTCGACCCGGTCGCCGCCGATCATCTCCGGGGTCAGCTCGCGGACGTTGGTGCGGTCCATCACGGTGACGCGCTCGTCGCTCTGCAGCGACCAGGCCAGCTGCCCGTAGCCGACGTCCACCGCCAGCACGTGGGCGGCCCCGGCGCGCAGCAGCACATCGGTGAACCCGCCGGTGGACGCGCCCGCGTCCAGCGCCCGGCGGCCCTCGACCACCAGGCCCTGCGGGACGAACGCCGCGAACGCCCCGGCGAGCTTGTGGCCGCCGCGCGAGACGTAGTCGGGGTCGTTCTCGTCCTTGGCCACCACGACCGCCGCCGAGGTCTCCACCTGGGTGGCCGGCTTGGTCGCGGTGGTCCCGCCGACGGTCACCCGGCCGGCCGCGATCAGCTCGGAGGCGTGCTCCCGCGACCGGGCCAGCTTGCGGCGGACCAGCTCCGCGTCGAGTCGGCGTCGTGCCACTGCCACTGGTGTTTCAGCTCCTACGGATGGTTCTCGTTCGCCCGGTCAGTCCCGGTCGAGGGCGGCCAGCGTGTCGGCCAGCCGCTGATGGACATCTTCGTACACCGCGACGTGGGCGTCGGTCGGCACCCCGTCCAGTGCCTCCAGCCGGGCCAGGGCGGCGTCGACCGCCGGGTGCCCGGTGGGGGCCAGGTCGACGCCGAGCGGCAGCGGCTCGCCGGTGCCCGGCAGGGGCCCGTCGGCCGGGTCGGGGGCGGTGGCGGTGGGGTCGGGCCGGGTCTGCGGATCAGGCATCGGGCTTCTTCGTGGTGGTCCGGCGCACGGTGGTCTTCCCGGGCGCGGTGCGCTTGGCGGGCGGCTGGTCCCGGCCGGCCCCGCCGGTCTCGGGCGCGGCGGTGGTCTTCCCGGTGGCCGCCTTCTTCGTCGCGGTCTTCTTCGCCGTGGCGGTCTTCTTGGCCGCCGTCTTCTTCGCCGCGGCGGTCTTCTTCGCCGCGGCCTTCTTCGCGGGCTGCGTCCGGGCGGCCGCCTTCTCGGCCGGAGCCGCCGTCACGGTCGGGGCCACCGGGGCCGTCGGGACCACCGGGGCGGCCGGGGTGGCCGCCGCGGCCGGCGGCACCGGCGGGTCGACCTCCACCGGCTCGTCCACCGCTATCCGCTCGGCCTCCGCCGAAGCCGCCGTCTCCCGCTCCCAGCCCTCCTCGAACAGCCCGCCGGCCCGGGGCGCGGGCGGCGCGGGCGGCACGGACCCGTCCCGTCCCACCGCGTCGTCCTCCTCGACCTCCCGCAGCTTGTTCTCCAGGTAGGCCAGCACCACACCCACCTTGGTCACCTGGTCGCCGACCCGCTCGAAGGCCTTCTCCACCTCACCGCGCGCCACCCCCACCGCGAGGTCCACACCGGCCCGCCCGGCGGTCACCGCCTCCTCGGCCAGCGTCTGGAGCGACTTCGCCGACGGCGGGAACTGCCCGCCCAGCCGTCGCTCCACCTCCGCGACGTCGATCCCGCCCTTCTCCAGCAGGCCGGCCGCCGTCCCGACGACCCGCTTGCCGACCTCCTCCACCAGTACGGCCGCGGCCGTGACCGCTCCTCGTACCGTCCTCGGCAGCATCCGGGTGCCTCCCATTCGCCTGCGCGCATCGCTCCGTCGGGTCGACGCCCGGACGAATCCGGGCATCCCACGGACGACGCTACCGCCAAACACGTCCTGCGGTACCGTGGCCCGGCAGTCACCCGCCGCCGGGCCCGGCCACCCGCCGGGGCGCCGCGGCCCGCAGAAGGAGGGGATCCGCCGCCATGGCCGACGCCGAGGAGTGCCGCCAGGCGCTGGAGCAGCTCAGCCGCAACGTCGCCAAGGCCACCGGCGACGTCCGCAAGGCCGCCGAGCTGGACCGCTCGCTCAGCTGCCGGATCACCGACCTCGACCTCACCTTCACCGGACGGCTGCGCGGCGGCAGCATCGAGGGCCTCCGGGAGGCCCCCGGCGTCCCCGCCGCGAAGGCCGACATCCGGCTCACCATGAGCAGCGACGACCTGGTCGCCCTGGTCGACGGCGGGCTCAACTTCGCGTCCGCCTGGGCGACCGGACGGGTCAGGCTGGAGGCCGGCTTCCGCGACCTGCTGCGGCTGCGCACCCTGCTCTGACCCGCCCGGTCACCGCACCGGGCTCAGAACCCCAGCTCGGCCAGCGCCTTCCGGCCGTCCGCCGGCCCGCCGTCCGCGTCCAGCGCCGTCCACGCCGCCGCGCACAGCGCCCGCAGCCCGTCCCAGCGGTCCGCCCCGACGCCCTCCAGCCGCAGCACGCCGTCCTGCGCCACCGCGGTGAACCCGCCGCAGGAGAACCCGCCGCCCGGCTGCGCGGTGACCGGCGCGTACCCGGTCAGCAGTCCGCGCAGGTCGGCCGCCAGATAGGTCGGCCGGTGCTCGGCCGGGGCCGCCAGCAGCTGCGCCGCCGTCGTCACCCCGGTGAAGACCAGCAGGCTGTCCACCCCGCCGTTGAACGCGCCCTCGATGTCGGTGTCCAGCCGGTCGCCGACCACCAGCGGCCGCTTCGCGCCCGTCCGCAGCACCGTCTCCCGGTGCATCGGCGGCAGCGGCTTGCCCGCCACCTCCGGCTCCACCCCGGTCGCCGCCCGCACCGCCGCCACCAGCATCCCGTTGCCGGGCGCTATCCCGCGCGCGGTCGGGACCGTCACATCGGTGTTGGACGCCACCCACGGCAGCCCGGACTGCACCGCGTACGAGGCCTCCGCCAGGTGCGTCCAGCCCACCGAGGCGTCGAAGCCCTGGACGACCGCCTGCGGCTCCTCGGCCAGCGTGCGGACGGCGACCAGGCCGCGCTCGGCCAGCGCCTCCTCCAGCCCGAGGCCGCCCACCACCAGCACCTTCGCCCCGGCCGGCAGCTTCTCGGCGAGCACCCGGGCCGCCGCCTGCGCGGAGTTGATCACGTCCTCCGCCTCGGCCGGCACGCCCAGCTCGCTCAGGTGCGCGGCCACCACCCGCGGCGGGCGGGAGGCGTTGTTGGTGACGTACGCCAGCCGCATCCCGGCCGCGCGGGCCGTCGCCAGCGAGTCCACGGCGTGCTCGATCGCGTTCGGTCCGGCGTACACCACGCCGTCGAGGTCCAGCAGCGCCGTGTCGTACGCCTCGGTCAGCGGCAGCTCACTGCCGCCCGGGGCGGTCCGTCGCACGGGGGTGGCCGTCTCGGTCATGCCTGCTCTACCTCACTCATCGCGTCAGTCGTGCTCGTCGTGCTCGTCGGTGCCGTCGTGCTCATCGGGTGCCGTCGTCGCGGCGGGTGCCGCCCGTCCGGGCTCAGCCGTCCTGCCGGTCCCGCTCATCCGTCGGCTCCGGACCCGCCGTGGTTCCCGGCTCCGGCCCGGAATCCCGGCCCCGCGGCGGTTCCTGCGCCGCCTCCCGGGGCGGCTCCAGGTACCCCGGCGCCCCCGGCAGCAGCGGGCCGAACGCCCCGGCCCGGGCCGCCAGCGTCGCCCGGGTCTGCCGCAGCGCCGCCCGGTAGTGGTCGGTGTCCGGCCGCATCGCCACGGCCAGCGCCAGGTGCTCGGCGGAGGTCTCGAAGTCCCCCAGCCGGGCCGCCGCCACACCCCACCCGAACTGAGCGTAGTCGTCCGAGGGATCCGCCAGCGCCACCGCCCGGAAGTTCTCCAGCGCCGCCGCGTACGAGCCCGCGTCGTACTGCGCCCGGGCGAGCGCCTCCCGGATGCTGCGCGAGGCCGGCTCCGCCGCGGCCGCCCGGGCCAGCAGTTGCTCGGCCGCCGCCGGATTGCCCTGGGCGAGCAGCTTCACACCCCGGCGGAACCACTCGTAGACGTCGCCCTCCGGCTCCCCGGACCGCCGCTGCTGCTCCGGCACACCGCCGCCGACGGCCCCGGCAGCGCTGCCACCAGCACCGTCGTCCACCCGCTCGTCGCGCTCGTCCACGCCGTACCTCGCCCTCGGTCACGACACCCGCCCGCCGGACCGGCCGGGTGTTCCGATCTCTGAACAACGCGTACCCGGTTACGATGCCCAGAATGAGCACACCCAGTGCAGAAAGCGGAGCGGAGTCTCCGCACGGCGGCCCCGGCGATCCCGGGCACGTCGCCACCGCAGGTCTGTCCCTGTCCCCCTTCCGCGGCCTCAGGTACGTCCCCGACCGGGTCGGCGCCCTGGCCGCCGTCACCTCACCGCCGTACGACGTCGTCGACCCCGGCCGCCGGCTCGACCTGGAGACCGCCGACCCGCACAACGTCGTCCGGCTGATCCTGCCGCGCCCCGAACCGGAGGACACCGGCGACCGCCCCGACCGCGACACCCGCTACCGGCACGCCGCCCGGCTGCTGCGCGAGTGGCAGCGCGAGGGCGTCCTGGCCGCCGACCCGGTCCCGGCGCTGTACGTCTACGAGCAGCGGGTGCCCGCCACCGGCGACACCCCCGAGCTGCTGCAACGCGGGCTGATCGGCGCCCTCGCCGTCAGCGGCAGCGAGGCCGGCGTGGTCCTCCCGCACGAGGACGTGATGCCCCGGCCGGTCGCCGACCGGGTCGGCCTGATGCGCACCACCCGGGCCAACCTCGAACCGCTGCTGCTCACCTACCGCGGCGACGGCGGGGCCTCCGACGTCGTCGAGAGCGCCGTCCGCGGCGAACCGCTGCTCACCACCACCACCTCCGACGGCACCCATCACCGGCTGTGGGCGGTCACCGACCCCGCCGAGATCACCGCCGTCGGCCGCGACCTGGCCACCTGCCGGGCCCTGATCGCCGACGGCCACCACCGCTGGGAGATGTACCTGCGGCTCCAGCGCGAGCACCGCCACCTGCCGCGCAGCCCCTGGGACCGCGGCCTGGTGCTGCTGGTCGACACCGCCCGCTACCCGCTGCGGGTGCGGGCCATCCACCGGGTGCTGTACCGGCTGCCGGTCGCCGAGGCCCTGCGGCGGCTCGGCGACCAGTGGCAGGTCAAGGAGGTCCCCGGCCCGCTGGAGACCGCCCTGCAGGCCCTCGCCGAGCAGAAGCGCCACGGCGGCAGCAGCTTCCTGCTGACCGGCGGGGACGGCGTCTACCGGCTCGTCGGCGACCCCGACGAGACCCTGCTCGACGCCACCGTGCCGCACGACAAGCCCGAGGAGTGGCGCCACCTGGACGCCACCGTGCTGCACGCCACCCTGCTCGACCACACCTGGCGGGTGCCGGACAGCCCCGACGACATCGGCTACCTGCACACCGCGGCCGCCGCCGAACGCGAGGCCGCCCGCTCCGGCGGAACGGCCGTCCTGCTGCACCCGGTGCGCGAGAGCGTGGTCCGCCGGCTCGCCGAACAGGGCGTCACCATGCCGCGCAAGTCCACCTCCTTCGGCCCCAAGCCGGCCACCGGGCTGGTGCTGCGCAACCTCGAACTCGGCTGACACCCGCCCCGCCCCGCCCCGCCCCGCGGCCGGCGACCCGGCCGACACGCAGTGAGGCCCTGCCGTACTCCGGGATCTCCCGGGGCGCGGCAGGGCCTCACTCGTCGGTCAGGTCAGGCGCTTACTTGCCGGACTCGTCGGCCTGCTCGGCCTGCTCGGCGTTCTCGGCGGCCGGGGCACGCCCGGGGACCACGCCGTCGAAGTCCTCGTCGATCTCCAGGTCGTCCTCGTCGTAGTACTCCTCGACGTCCTCGTCGTCCTCGTAGATGACCTCGTCGTCCGAGGCCTCGCCGCCCTTGCGCTTGGCCGGCTCGGCGGCGGCCTCCTCGGCCTCCTCCTCGGCGAGCTCCGGGTCGAGGGCGTCCACGAACTCCACGCCGTCGATCTCGGCGAGGCGCTCGGCGGCGTTGGTGGTGCCGTCGGTGTCCGCCTCGACCGCCTTGGCGAACCAGTCGCGGGCCTCCTCGGCACGGCCGGCCGCGATCAGCGCCTCGGCGTAGGCGTACCGCAGACGCGCGGTCCACGGGTGCACGGCCGGCGAGGCCAGCTCGGGGCTCTGCAGGGTGACGACGGCCGCGTCGAACTGCTCCATGTCGCTGCGCGCGCCGGCCGCGACCAGGCGCATCTCGACCTGGCCGGCCTTGTCCAGCTGCTTGACCTCGGGCTCACCGGCCATCGCCAGCGCCCGCTCCGGGCGGCCGAGACCGCGCTCGCAGTCGGCCATGACGGGCCACAGGTCCGCCCGGCCGGTCATCCGGCGGGCGGCGCGGAACTCGGTCAGCGCCTCCGAGTAACGCTGGGTCATGTACGAGGCGAAACCGGCCGCCTCACGGACGGCGGCGACGCGCGAGGCCAGCCGCAGCGCGACGCGCGAGTACTGGTAGGCCTCCTCCGGCTCGCTGTCGAGCAGGCGGGCGACCATCACCAGGTTGCGGGCGACGTCGTCGGCGAGCGTCTTGGGCAGGCTCTTGAGCTCCTGGCGCACGTCCGCGTCGATCTCGAAGCCGGTGACGTCCTCCGGGATCGGCAGGCGCTTGACCGGCTCGTAGTTGCCACGGCGGTCGTCCTGGTCCCGGCCGCCGCGCTCGTCGCGGCCACCGCGGTAGCCACCCCGGTCGTCGCGGCCGCCGCGGTCGTCACGACGGAAGCCGCCGCGGTCACCCCGGTCGTCGCGACGGAAGCCACCGCCGCCCGAGGGGCGGTCGTCGCGGCGGAAACCGCCACGGTCGTCACGGCCACCGCGGTCGTAGCCGCCCGACGGGCGGTCGTCGCGGCGGAAGCCGCCGCCGGAGGGGCGGTCGTCGCGGCGGAAGCCACCACGGTCGTCACGGCCGCCACGGTCGTAGCCGCCCGAGGGACGGTCGTCACGGCGCGGACGGTCGTCACGGTCGTCCCGACGGAACCCACCCGGGCGGTCATCACGGCGGAAGCC
>NZ_JBHVTL010000047.1:0-1211 GCF_042884635.1 Kitasatospora sp. NPDC058115 | reverse complement strand
CGCGGTCGTAGCCGCCCGAGGGACGGTCGTCACGGCGCGGACGGTCGTCACGGTCGTCCCGACGGAACCCACCCGGGCGGTCATCACGGCGGAAGCCGCCACCGGAGGGGCGGTCGTCACGACGGAAACCGCCACGGTCGTCACGGCCGCCACGGTCGTACCCGCCCGACGGACGGTCGTCACGACGGAACCCGCCACCGGCCGGGCGGTCGTCACGGCGGAAGCCACCACGGTCGTCACGGCCACCGCGGTCGTAGCCGCCCGACGGGCGGTCGTCGCGGCGGAAGCCGCCGCCGGAGGGGCGGTCGTCGCGACGGAAGCCACCACGGTCGTCACGCCCGCCACGGTCGTACCCGCCCGACGGACGGTCGTCACGGCGCGGACGGTCGTCACGGTCGTCCCGCCGGAACCCACCCGGACGGTCATCACGACGGAAGCCGCCACCGGAGGGGCGGTCGTCGCGACGGAAACCACCACGGTCGTCACGGCCGCCACGGTCGTAGCCGCCCGACGGGCGGTCGTCGCGGCGGAAACCGCCACCGGAGGGGCGGTCGTCACGGCGGAAACCGCCACGGTCGTCACGGCCACCGCGGTCGTAGCCGCCCGACGGACGGTCATCGCGACGGAAGCCGCCACGGTCACCACCCTGGTAGCCGCCCGGACGGTCGTCACGGCGGAAGCCGCCGCGGTCGCCACCACGGTCGTCACGGTCCCGGCCGTGCCCACCGGAGGGACGGTCGTCGCGACGGAAACCGCCGCGGTCGCCGCCACGGTCGTCGCGGCGGTCGTCGCGGCGCGGACCACGGTCGTTCGACCAGCCCCCGCGAGACCGGGGCTCGTAGCCGCGGCCGTCGTCCGATCGACGCTCGGGACGGTCCTGAGGCTGGTTCGCCATCGTGGTGACTCCTTCTGCTGCTTCATCTCCACCGCGGAGCGGGCAGCACCACTGCCCTCACGCGGTTCGGCGCCGGCCTTCTGACCGTGCACCATCTCCATTGTCCGGCATCGAGGGACGCCCCGCGTCTGGGCGGAAGTCCCGTTCTACCGGTCGTGCACACCTGCGCACCTACGCAAAAAAGCCGCGGCCCCCAGCGAATCGCTGGGGGCCGCGGCTTTGAATGATTGTTCGGCGGCGTCCTACTCTCCCACAGGGTCCCCCCTGCAGTACCATCGGCGCTGTGAGGCTTAGCTTCCGGGTTCGGAATGTAACC
>NZ_JBHVTL010000046.1:0-40241 GCF_042884635.1 Kitasatospora sp. NPDC058115 | reverse complement strand
CGTTGGAGCGGATGATGCGGGACGCGAAGATCACGCAGATCTACGAGGGCACCAACCAGATCCAGCGCATCGTCATGGCCCGCAACCTGCCGTAGCCCCGGCCGGAACGCACCGGAGCCCCCGGCCGAATCGCTTCGGCCGGGGGCTCCTTCGTTCTCGTGCCGTGGCGTCAGGAGGCGGTGAACGCGATCTCGTTGAGCATGGGGCCGAGGACGGCGGAGCTCACGTTGCCCCAGCCGGACCAGGTGCCGCGGTCGTAGTCGCCGGTGGCGTTGTAGAGCAGGCCGCCCTCGGAGAGGGCGTAGACGTGGAGGCGGTTGCCGATGGTGACGGCGGAGACCCGCTTCACGTTGCCGACGTCGGGGCCGGTGGCGGCGGTGATGTCGCCCCAGCCGTTCCAGCGGCCGGCGGCGTAGTCGGCGCTGGCCTGGTGGATGCCGTCGCCGGCGGCGGCGACGATGTGCAGGGTGCTGCCGATGGAGGCGGCGGACAGGTCGGTGATGGGCTTGCCGGGCCGGCTGAGGATCGAGGTGGGGTCGCCGGTGTTCCAGGTGCCGCGGTCGTAGTTGCCGTCGGCGTCGTAGACGTGGCCGTTGGCGCCGAGGGCGACGACGTGCAGGGAGTTGCCGACGGTGGCGGCGGCGATGCGGGTGGCCTGGGGGAGGCCGGCGGCGGCGGTGACGTCGCCCCAGCGGGACCAGGTGCCGGTGTTCCAGTCGCCGGTGGCCTGCAGGACCCGGCCGCCGACGAGGGCGAGGACGTGGAGCTTGCGGCCCATCACGGCGGTGGCGATCTGGGCGGGGCCGCCGGGCAGCGGTCCGGCGGCGCCGTTGCCGGTGATCTCGCCCCAGGTGCTCCAGGTGCCGTCCGCCATGCGCCGGTCGGCGATGTAGACCCGGCCGTCGGCGGCGACCACGTTGTGGGCCACGCCGTCGGCGGTGGTGCCGATGGCGGCCGAGGTGACGGCGTACTCGGAGAACGGACGGCCGCCGGCGGGCACGGAGGTGAACGGTGCCCAGACCCCGTAGCCGTAGTGCGCGCCGCTGTTCATCAGTCCGGACGAGGTGGCGGCCAGGGCCTGCACCCGCTCACCGGGCTTGAGCACGGCGAGCGAGGGGGTCACGGTGACCTGGACGTCCTCGGTGACGGTCTTCTCGCGGGCCTGGTCCCGGGCGGTGAAGCTCACGGTGTAGGTGCCGGGCGCGGCATAGCTGTGGGTGACGAAGTCCTCGCTCGTCGGTACGGCCTGCACCGTGCCGTCGCCGAAGTCGATCGTGCCGGGGGTGCGGACGTAGGGCGACATGGCCCTGAGCTTGAACTGGTAGGTGTACGGCCAGCCCACGTTGGTGGCGGTGAAGCCCGCGGAGAACGGGAAGTCCGGGTTCACCATGGCCGATCCGGTGGCCGGCTCGGCACGGCCGCCCGTGGCGTCGACGGCGACCGCGGTGATGCGGAAGTACTGGCTGGAGGAGCCGGGCAGGGTGTAGGTGTGCTGGACGACGGGGTCCGTCGTGCGCACGGGGTCGCTGCCGTCGCCGAAGTCGACGAGGTAGGCGGCCGGGGCGGTGCCCCAGGTGTTCTGGAAGCCGACCCGTGCCGCGACGGTGAACGGCGTCGGACCGGTCGGGGAGGGCACGTCCTTGCCGTTGACCTCCAGCATGGTCCGTCCGGACATGCCGCTGAGTTCGTGGGCGCCGCGGTCGCGGGTGCTGCCGCCGGTGTTGGCCACCTGCGGGTGGTCGATGGCGGGCTGGCCGGTCAGGTCGGTTCCGACACCGGGGGCGGTCGGGTCGGCGGAGTCGATCGCGCCGGCGGCGGCCACGGTCAGCTTGTTGAACGGGTTCATCGGGGTCGACGAGGAGTAGTCGATCGCCAGGTCGAGATCGTGCGCGCCCTGCCCGGTGGCGGTGGCGAACGCGGCCGGGGACGCGTAGCGGGTGCCGGCCCAGGCGTAGGGCCGCGCCCCGGTCGGGGCGTGCACGACGTTGTGGTCGACGCTCGCGGTCGGGGCGGCCTGGGCCGAGACGCCGATCCCGTCCTGGGGGGTGGTGCAGGACGTGCTCGACGGGGTCCCGTCGACCGCGATGTTGTTCTTCACCACGGCCCGGGGCGAGTCGCCGTCCACCCGGACGCCGCCGTAGCAGCTGAGCGCGAAGGTGTTGTTGGTGACGGCGAGGTCGGCCACGTCGGTGGCGGTGAGGCCGGTGCTCTGCGGGCGGTTGAAGTCGTTGCCGGTGACCAGGATGTCGTGGGCGCCGCTCTCGACGACCAGGCCGTACACCAGGTTGAACGAGTTGCGGCTGACCGTGATGTGGTCGCTGGCACCGACGATGCGCAGGGACTCGCGCTGGTCGGAGAACATGAACCGGTTCTGGTCGACGACCACCCGGGACGAGCGGTTGACCTGCAGGCCGTTCGCGGCGGAGCTGCGGAAGCCGCGGATCACGACGTCGTGCACATCGACGAGGGCGAAGGAGCTGGGCACCTTCGGACCGCCGACGCTCGGCATCCCGCTGTCGACGAACGGTGCGGTGTCGACGGACCCGCCGAGGAAGGTGATCGGCTTCTCCGGGGTGCCGGAGCGCTTGATCATGACCTGCTCGGGGTAGTCGGCCGGCCACACCAGGACGGTCTGCCCGGGCTCGACCACGTCGGCCGCGGCGGAGATGGTGCAGAACGGCTGGGCGACGGTGCCGGGGCCCTGGTCCGAGCAGTAGTAGACGTTCCTGTTGACGTGCAGCGTGGTCGCGGTGTCGGCCGGGGCGGCCGTCGCGGGTCCGGGCAGCCCGAGCGCGGCGGTGGCCGCCGCGACGGTCAGCCCGAGGGCATGACGCAGGCGCATAAGAGTTCCCTCCCTGGATGAAGATCGCGCCGAGTATGGCAGGGCGGACCGACGATCGTTCGACCAGGGACGGACTGCTGGAGATGCCGGAAGGGCGCTTTTGGAGGTTTCCTCTAAGGCTGGGCCGGTCGAATCGGTCGGCCGGCATCTCTGAACGGCCCTCATGTCCGTGGCAGTGTGGGCTTTGGAGCGAACATCTGCCGCATTCATCGGTGCGGCGAGTTGTATCCACCTCACAATCTCCACCGAAGCCATGGAGCCATTTTCAATGGGTACTGACAACAACCGGCCCCGAGGTCTCGCCGCCGAACCGGTGCTGGTCACCGGTCTCGGGGCGACCACGCCGCTCGGCGGCGACGTCGCCTCCACCTGGGCCGGGATGCTGGCCGGGGACAACGGCATCCGGCCGATCGAGGCGGACTGGGCCGCCGGGCTCCCGATCCGGATCGCCGGCCGGCTCGCGGTCGACCCGTCCGAGGTCCTCGACCGGGTCCGGGCCCGGCGGCTCGACCGCTGCGAGCAGGTCGCGCTGATCGCCGCCCGGGAGGCCTGGGCCGACGCCGGTGCCCCCGAGGTCGACGGCGAGCGGCTGGCCGTGGTGATCGGCACCGGCACCGGCGGCGCGCTCACCATGCTCGGCCAGGACGACGTCCTGGAGGCCTCCGGCGTCCGGAAGGTCTCCCCGCACACCGTGCCGATGCTGATGGCGAACGGCCCAGCGGCCTGGGTCTCCATCGAACTCGGCGCCCGGGCCGGCGCGCACACCCCGGTGAGCGCCTGCGCGTCCGGCGCCGAGGCGATCGCGCTCGGCCTGGACCTCATCCGCCTCGGCCGGGCCGACGTGGTGGTGGCCGGCGGCGCCGAGGCGTGCATCTGCCCGCTGACGCTGGCCGGTTTCGCCCAGGCCAGGGCCCACTCGCTGCGCAACGACGAGCCCGGCCGCGCCTCCCGGCCCTTCGACACCGACCGGGACGGCTTCGTGATCGGCGAGGGCGCGGCCGTCGTCGTCCTGGAACGGGCCGGTTTCGCCGCCGCCCGCCGGGCCCGCGTCCACGCCGCCCTGGCCGGCGCCGCGGTCACCTCCGACGCCCACCACATCACCGCGGCCGCCGCCGAGGGCCAGGTCCGCGCGATGCGCCGGGCGGTCGCCGAGGCCGGGCTGTCGCCGCTGGACATCGCGCTCGTCCAGGCCCACGCCACCTCCACCCCGCTCGGCGACCTGGTCGAGGCCGAGTCGGTCACCACGGCGATCGGGGCCCACCCGGCGGTCACCGCCACCAAGTCGATGACCGGTCACCTCTTCGGCGCGGCGGGCGCGGTGGGCGCGCTCGCCGCCGTCCTCGCGCTGCGCGACGGCGTCGTCCCGCCGACCCGCAACCTGGAGCGGCAGGACCCGGCGGTCAAGCTGGACGTGGTCGCGGGCGCCGCGCGCCGGGGCCCGCTCGGGGCGGCGCTCACCAACGCCTTCGGCTTCGGCGGCCACAACGCCTCGCTGGTGTTCACCCCGGCCCCGTGAAAAACCGGAGGACCGGCGGGCGGACGCTCATTAGTCTGGCCGCCATGTCCACCCCGACGGAATCGTCCGGCGCCCCCGCCCTGCGGCTGGAGCCGGTCACCCCGAAGAACATCGACGCCGCCCTGGAGCTGAAGGTCCGTCCGGACCAGGAGCACCTGGTCGCCCCGGTGGCGACCTCGCTGGCCGAGGCGTACGCGTACGGCGAGACCGCCTGGCCGCGGCTGGTCTACGACGGCGAGCGGCTGGTCGGCTTCGTGATGGCGTTCTTCGACGTCGTCCTCGCGCCGGGCGAGCCGCCGCGCTCCGGCCTCTGGCGCCTCAACATCGCCGCCGGCGTCCAGGGCCGGGGATACGGCCGCTTCGCCGTCGAGCAGGTCGCCGCCGAGGTCCGCCGCCGGGGCAGGACCCGGGTCTGCGTCACCTACGTGCCGGGGGAGGGCGGTCCGGCGGGTTTCTACGCCCGCCTCGGCTTCCGTCCGACGGGCGAGGTCAGCGGGGGCGAGGACGTCGCGGAGCTGGCGCTGTAGCCGGGGGGTGAACGGGGGACGGGCGGCCCGGCCGTGGCCGGGCCGCCCGTCCGTCGCGCGGGTCGCGCCCGGTCTCAGTGGGTCAGGAGGAACCTGGTGCCCGGCACGCCCTGGACGGCGGCGCAGTCCAGGCCCGAGCCGGTGGCGCTGTAGGTCCAGCCGGCCGGGACGCTGCACGCCCACATGCCGTTGACCGGGATCCGCAGGTGGAAGGTGCTGGCGAGGGTGCCCGACGACTGGCTGCACGTGGTGCTGTGGCCGATGGAGTCGTAGGTGAAGCCCGGCGCGCCGGTACACGCGGTCAGGCCGTCGACGGGGGTGCGCAGGTGGAACTGCGGCGAGTTCCAGCTGCCGCCGCCGCTGCAGGCGCGGTTCATGGACACCCCGTCGTAGACGTAGCCGGCCGGCACGGAGCAGGCGTAGGTGCCGTCCAGGCCGGTGGTCGTCGTGGTAGTGGCGGAGGCGGTGGTCGCGGTGGCCGCGCCGGAGAGCAGCAGGGCCAGTGCGGCGAGGGCCGCGAGCAGGGCGGTCCGGAGGGTGCGGGCGGTGCGTGCGACGGACATGGTTCTCCTTCGGTGGAGGAGTTGCCGGTGGATGCACGGTGCCGGCGGGCTGCCGGCGGCGGTGATCGCGGGTGAGCGTTCACTGCCGCCGACGGTTCTAGCACGCACGGCGGGCCGGTGACCCGGTGGTCCGCCCCGGATTGATCGCTCCGCCGCCCGCCGTCTACGCGGCCCCGTGCGATCGCTCCGGTCCGCGTCAGCCGATCAGTGCCGCCGCGTCCTGCCGCGCCTGGCGCAGCCACTGCGCGCGCTCGGCGTCGGAGGAGTCGGTCACGGTGCGGAACACCCGTCTGCGAACGTCCGCCACCCCGACGTAGGGCAGCACGCACGCCGCCCAGATCCGCTCCAGCGGATCCCCGAACTCCTCGCGCTCCCGGGCCGCGGGGGTGTCCGAGGTGTTCAGCACCAGCGCCCGCCCGGCCCGCAGCAGCCCGACGGGCTCCCCGTCGGCCGTCCCCAGCTTGTACGCGACGCCGGGCACCAGGACCCGCTGCACCCACCCGGTGAGCACGGCCGGCGGCATGCCCCACCAGTTCGGGTGCACCAGGACGAGCGCGTCCAGCGTCGCCACCTCGGCCCGGTGCAGCGCGAGCCGCTCGTCGCCCGCGGTGCCGCTCGCCGCCACCGTCCCCGTCTCCTCGGCGGTGAGCAGCGGGGAGAACCCCTCGGCGTACAGGTCGTGCGGGACGGCCTCGGCGCCCCGCGCGCGGAGCTCGTCCACCACGGCCCCGAACAGCGCGTGGTTGAAGCTCCCCGGCCTCGGATGCGCCAGATAGACCCCGACCCGCATCTTCACGACTTCCCCTTCCGCCCCTCCGGATCGGCCGATCCTAACCCCGGTAGGGTCGGTCGCCGTGACCACTGCCGAGCCCGGATTCCTCACCGCCGCCCGCACGTTCTACGACGCCGTCGCCGCCGACTACGCCGAGCGCTACGGCGGCGCGCTGGCCACCGCGACCTGGGACCGGGCCGTGCTCGCCGCCTTCGCCGAGCTGGTCACCGCGGCCGGCGGCGGCCCGGTCGCCGAACTCGGCTGCGGCCCGGGCCGGATCACCGGCCACCTGGCGGCCCTCGGCCTGGACGTCTCGGGCCTGGACCTCTCCCCGCGCATGGTCGAACTGGCCCGCGCCGCCCACCCGGAGATCCCCTTCCGGGTCGGCTCGCTGCTGGACCTGCCCTACGGCGACGGCGCGTTGTCCGGCGTCGTGGCCTGGTACTCGATCATCCACACCCCCGCCGAGCACCTCCCGCGGGCCTTCGCCGAGTTCCACCGCGTGCTGGCCCCGGGAGCCCCGGTCGTCCTGGCCTTCCAGGCCGGCGAGGGCGCCCTGCGCATCGAGGACCCCTTCGGCTACCCGGCCACCCTGGACTTCCGCCGCCAACGGCCCGCCGACGTGGAGCGGCTGGCCACCGAGGCCGGCCTGAAGGTCACCACCCGCCTCGTCCGCGAACCGGAGCCCGACGAGCGGACCCCGCAGGCCTACCTCCTCGCCCACCGGGCGGAGTAGGCGGGGGCGGGCCCGCCACCCGCCGCCCCGGGCGCGACGTTCCCCCGTCCTCCCCGGTCCCCGCGCCGTCGTCCCGGCCCGCGCACCGCCTCGCGCGGGACCGGATCCGTTGATCACCCATCGGCGGAGCGTGACCGGACGCCGGGGGGTGCCGCGCGCCGGGGCACCCGGCATGCCATGATCCCTGCATGGGTTCCAACGTTTTCTTCGACATCACCATCAACGACGAGCCGGCCGGCAAGATCGTCTTCACGCTCTTCGACGACATCGTCCCGAAGACCGCTCGCAACTTCCGCGAGCTGGCCACCGGCGAGCACGGTTTCGGCTACGAGGGCTCGTCCTTCCACCGCATCATCCCGGCGTTCATGCTGCAGGGTGGCGACTTCACCCGCGGTAATGGCACCGGCGGCAAGAGCATCTACGGCGAGAAGTTCGCGGACGAGAACTTCACGGTCAAGCACACCAAGCCGGGCCAGCTCTCCATGGCCAACGCGGGCAAGAACACCAACGGCTCGCAGTTCTTCATCACCACCATCGTGACCGACTGGCTGGACGGCAAGCACGTCGTCTTCGGCGAGGTCGTCGAGGGCATGGACCTCGTGAAGAAGATCGAGGACCTGGGCTCGCAGAGCGGCGCGCCCAAGGCCAAGGTCACCATCGCCAAGTCCGGCATCGTGGAGTAAGGGCTCGCCCCTTCGATCCGCATTCGGACGCGGCCCGCACACCTGCGCGGGCCGCGTCCGCGCGTTTTCCGGCGCCCCCGCCCCCGTGGTGCGCGGGTCAGAGCGCCGCGGCCACCGCCGCCGCGACGAACAGCACCTGCATGGCGGTGCGCGCGGGCAGGGGGGTGACCGGCTTGCCGGCGAGGGTGAGGCCGCTCCTGGCGGCGTGCACGTTGGCGGGGAACATCGCGAGCATCAACAGCGCGAGCCCGGTGGCGGCGTAGGGGGCGAGCGAGGGGAGGAGCAGGCCGGCGGCGCCGGCCAGTTCGAGGACGCCGGTCAGCGTGACGAGCAGCTCCGGGCGGGGCAGCGCGGGCGGGACCATCGCGACGAAGCCGCGGCGGAAGGCGGGCAGGAAGTGCGGCACGCCGGTGGTGACGAACATCAGCGCGAGCGCGCCGCGGACGGCCGGCTGCCAGCCGTCGAGGTCGGCGGTGCCGAGCCCGAGCAGGCGGAGGACGACGAAGCCGCCGAACAGGGCGATGAGCGGGGCCATGGGACCACTCCAATCTTGTCACTGGCAAGATTGACTCGGCCGGGTAATCTTGTCAATGCCTAGACGAGGAGAGGGAGCGGGATGGGGAAGGTCGAGAGCTACCACCACGGGAACCTGCGGCGGGCGGTGCTGGACGCCGCGCTGGCGGCGATCGAGGAGTCGGGGCCGTCGGCGTGGAGCCTGCGGGAGCTGGCGCGCCGGGCGGGGGTGTCGCACGCCGCGCCGGCGCACCACTTCGGGGACAAGGCGGGGGTGCTGACGGCGGTCGCGGCGGAGGGCTTCGAGCGGTTCGCGGACGCGCTGGAGCGGGCGGCGGGGGATCCGTACGGGTCGGGGGTGGCGTACGTGCGGTTCGCGGTGGAGCACCGGGCGTACTTCGAGGTGATGTTCCGGCCGGAGCTGTACCGGGCGGACGACCCGGAGCTGAACGCCGCCCGCGACCGGGCGGGAGCGGTGCTGGCGGCCAGCGGGCGGAAGCTCTCGCGGGGGGAGGCGGCCGACCGGGCGACGACGCTCGCCGCGTGGTCGGTGGCTCATGGATTCGCGAGCCTGTGGCTCAACGGGGCGCTGCCGGAGAGCCGGGGCGGGGCTGAGGTGGAGGAGCTGGCGCGGGAGGTGCTGGGCGTGGTGTTCGGGGGAGCGGAGTAGGAAGTCGGCGGGGCCGGCTTCCCGCTCCGCTCGGAGTCAGCGGACCTCGATGGTCACGGATTCGATGACGACCGGCTCCAGCGGGCGGTCGCCCGGGCCGGTCGGGGTGGCGGCGATGGCGTCCACGACCTTCCGGCTGTCGGGGTCGGTGACCTCGCCGAAGATGGTGTGCTTGCGGTTGAGGTGCGGGGTGGCGCGGGTGGTGATGAAGAACTGGGAGCCGTTGGTGTTCGGGCCCGAGTTGGCCATGGCCAGGAGGTAGGGCTTGGTGAAGAACAGCTCGGGGTGGAACTCGTCGGCGAATGCGTAACCGGGGCCGCCGGTGCCGTCGCCGAGGGGGTCGCCGCCCTGGATCATGAAGGTGGGGATGACGCGGTGGAAGGTCGTCCCGTCGTAGAGCCGAGCGGTGGTCGGGGCCCCGGTCGAGGGGTCCGTCCACTCCCGCGAGCCCTCGGCGAGTTCGACGAAGTTGCGCACCGTGCGCGGGGTGTGGAACTGGAAGAGCTTGGCGGTGATGGAGCCGTGGTTGGTCGTGATGACGGCGTAGTGCTGCGAGCCCATGGCCTGGAGGCACCTTTCGGAGGGACGGTCGGACCAGCCCGATCCTGTCACGAGGGCCCCCGTCCACCCGTTCGTGAGCGCGCCGGAACGGGGCTCGCGGCCCGGCGCCCGGTGGGGTCGCGCGCCCCTGGAAAACCCGGTCGAACAGCCGGGTTCCGGTTGTTACGCTGAATGAATGTCACCGGTCAAGAAGTTCCAGGTCACCTTCGATTGCGCGCGGCCCACGGTTCTCGCCCGTTTCTGGTGCGAGGTGCTCGGATACACCGCCTCGCCGCCGGAGGGGTTCGCCACCTGGGACGACTTCGACCGCTCGGACGCGCCCGGCAAGGAGCCCCAGTACTTCGCCTGCGTCGATCCCACGGGCGAGGGCCCGCGCGTGCTCTTCCAGCTCGTCCCCGAGGGCAAGGTCGTCAAGAACCGGCTGCACCTCGACGTACGGGCCGGCACCGGGCTCGTCGGCGAGGAGCGGCTGGCCACGCTGAAGGCCGAGCGCGACCGGCTGGTGGCGCTCGGCGCGGTCTGCGAGCGCGTCATGGAGGCGGACGACGAGAACGAGTCGTGCATCGTGATGCAGGACATCGAGGGCAACGAGTTCTGCCTCGACTGAGCCGGCATCGCCCGGGCGGGTGGGCCTCGCCGCCGCTTCCGGCGTGCCCGCCCGCCGGCCCAACCCCCGTGCGGTACCCCTTCGGTGCACAGAGCCCCCGCACCGAAACGGGTACCCATGACCCTCCGCCGTCTGGCGCAGGCCGCCCTGGTCCTCGCCCTCGCCTGCCCCGCCTGGTCGGCCCCGACGACGCCGGCCGCCCCGGCCGCCCGGTCGGTCGTCCAGCCCCCGCTCCCGGTCGGGGAGCTCCCTCCCCAGGTCGAGCGCGCCTGCCGCATCTGGCTCGGCCTCGGCTGGCCCGCCAACCCCCGCCCGGTCGACTTCCGCCTCCCCGGTCCGGAGTTCATCCGTGGCGGCAACCCCTACGGCAACCGCAGCGGCGACCTCCCGGCCGGCGCCCCGTACCGCGAGTACGACGTCAACCCCCGCCCGACGCCCACCACCCACCGCGACGCCGAGCGCCTGGTGCGCGACGAGGCCACCGACCGCACCTGGTACACCGCCGACCACTACGCCGACTTCCGTGAAATCGCCGATGGCTGCTGACGTGCCCGACCCGCCCGACCCGCCCGACCCGCCCGGCGTGCCCGACGCGCCCCTCGGCCCGGCCCGGTGGGACCTGCTGCCGGGCCGTCCCTGGGCCGGGTTCGCCACCGGCACCCACCGGCTCCACCTCGTCCACGGCGACCGCTGCCGCACCCGGGCTGCCCTGTTCGCCGAGTGGGCCGGATCCCTCGCCTTCCCGGACTACTTCGGCCACAACTGGGACGCCTTCGAGGAGTGCCTCCACGACACCCTGCACCCGCCCGGCGCCGCGACCGCCACCCGCCTCCTCGTGCTCGTCGCAGCCGCCGACGCCCTGCTCGCGGACGACCCTCCCGACCAACTCGCCGTCCTGCTGGCCGTCCTGGACGCGGCCGCCGCCACCGGCCCCCTCCGCGTCCAGTTCACCACCACCCCACCCCGGGCGGACCGCACCCGGCACCGCCTCCGCACCGCCGCCCGCGCCATGTGACGGGGTGTCGACCGGCGCCGCGCAGGGCCCGGCGCGGGACGGGCCCCGCATCGCACGACGCGGGGCCCGTCCGTCCTCCGCGCCCGCCGTCAGCCGGCGCTCCGCTGCTGGCGCAGGGAGATCCGGTTGCCGTCCGGGTCGGTGGCCTCGATGCGGATGCCGAACGCGTACTCCACCGGCTCGGGCGCGTCGAAGACGACCCCGCGCCCGCGCCAGATCTCGAAGTCCTTCCGCAGGTCGTCCGACTCCAGGACGACCGGACCGGGCACGCCCACGCCCTCCCGCCCGGCGGGCTGCCCGGCGGCCGCGGCGTGCGACCAGAGGATGATCTCGAACGGGTGGCCCGGGGCGCCGACGGTCAGGAAGCGCCCGTCGGGGCCCGGGTGGTCGATCCGCTTCTCCAGTCCCAGCTGCTCGGTGTAGAACCGCAGCGCGCGGTCCTGGTCGGTGACGAAGACCGTGACGTACATGACCCTGGTGAGCACGGTGCTGCCCTTTCCTCGACGGTGTCGTCCTGCTGCCTCCCTGACGGATCCCGGCCGCCCCGTGTGACAGCGGGCGGCACAGGAAGTCGGCCCGTCCGACTTCCTGCTCCGCGCCCGGGCCGTCGCGCCCGTCGTTGCCCTGCCCGGCGGCCCGTCCTCACTACCTTGAGCCGCACCGGCGGGGCCGCAACGGGGCGGCCCCGCCGCGAGCGAAAGGGAGATGGGCGCATGAAGCGACGCACCGCAACCGTGGTCGGGGCCTGGCTGGCGGCGGCCGCACTGGCCGTCGCGGTCCCGGACACCGCATACGCGGCCCACGGGGTGCTGATCATCGACGGGGCCGCGTTCCCGGAGCCGAGCGGCTGCCTCGCGCTCGGCGACTTCGCGCCCCCGGTGGTGGCCAACCTGACCGACTCGGGCGTGCAGGTCCGGACCGGGTCGGGCTGTACGGGTGGGATCGAGCACGTCATCGCCCCCGGCGAGGTCTACGCGCCGACCGCCGGGCGCAGCGTCTACGTCCCCTGACCCCCGCCCCGTCCGTCGCTGCGCGGGAAGCCGGCCCGTCCGACTTCCCGCGCCGAGGCCCGGATCGACAACTCCAGTTACCAAAACGGCATTCGTTAACTATGGTTGTCGTCATGACGAAGCCTCAGATCACTCCCGACGAGCAGGCCGAGCTGGCGCGGGCCCTTCTCGACGCCCTGAACCCGCTGGCCACCGCCGTCCGCGCCCGGGTGACCGGGCAGCCCGAGAACCGCATGTGGGACGGCGACCCGGCCGACGTGGCGCTCACCGTGCTCGCCACCTGGAAGGTGGTCGACGCCGAGGTCAAGCGGCTGACCGAGATCGCGGCCGGTACCGCAGGCTCGTACGGCGCGAGCTACGAACAGCTGGGCGCCGCCTGGGGCATCACCCGCCAGGGCGCCCGCAAGAAGTGGCCGGACGCCGTCCCGCGCCCGTCGGCGGCCACCCCGGCCCCCGTCACCTTCGAGCTGTTCGGCGGCGAGGCCGAACTGACCCAGGACCCGGCCACCGGCCACTGGACCTGGGCCGCCCTGGCCGCCGACGGCTCCCGCGGCACCCCCGCTCCCGACGCCGCCCCGTGCACGAGCCGCGAGGAGGCGGCCGCCTACGCGGGCGCCCACCTCCGCGAGTTCGGCGCACCCCGGGCCTGAGCCCGGCGGGCCTGCCGCCGCCCCGCACCCCGGCGGCAGGCCCGCTCGGCGCACCACCCGACCCGCCGGCCGCCCCGCCCCGTCCTGCCCCGCCACCCTGTGGTTCGTCCTGACCCTCGCCCGGGGTGGCCGGGAGAGGGGCTGAGTCCGGGGAACGAGGGGCCGGAGGGGCCGGGGTCCGCTTGGATGGCGGTGTGGACGAACTCGCGAAGAACCCCGAAGGCCTCACCGCCGCCCAGGTGGCGGCGTACCTCGACCGGATCGGCGCCGAGCGGCCCGGGCGGGCGGGCGCCGCCGAGCTGGCCCGGTTGCAGGAGGCCCACCTGGACGCCGTGCCGTTCGAGAACCTGAGCATCCACCTCGGCGAACCCGTGGTGCTCGAACCGGCCGCGCTGCTGGAGAAGATCGTCGACCGGCGGCGCGGCGGGTTCTGCTACGAACTCAACGGCGCCTTCGCCGCGTTGCTGAGCACCCTCGGCTACCGGGTCGACCTGCTGGCCGCCCGGGTCTTCGACGGCGCGAAGCCCGGGCCGCCGTTCGACCACCTCGCCCTGCGGGTGGCGGCGGACGGCCGCACGTGGCTGGTCGACGTGGGCTTCGGGCGGTTCGCCCGCCGGCCCCTGCTGCTCGACGAACGCGGCGAACAGCGGGACCCCGCAGGCGTGTTCACCATCCTCCCGAGCGGCACGGCCGACGACCTCGACGTCACCCTCGACGGCGAGCCGCAGTACCGGCTGGAGCGGCGCCCGCACCCGCTGGCCGACTTCGTGCCGACCTGCTGGTGGCAGACCACGTCCCCCGACTCGCCCTTCGCCCGCGGGACCACCTGCTCGCGCCCCGCCCCGGACGGCGGCCGGATCACCCTCACCGGCGCCCGCGCCGGTGACAGCACCCGCCTGCTGCGCACCGCCCCCGACGGCACCCGCACCGAGGAGGTGCTGGCCCCGGACGCCGCCCTCGCCGCCTACCACACCCACTTCGGCATCACCCTGGACCGCCTCCCCACCGCCCCCTGAACCCGGCGCCGGGACGGCCCGGCAAGGGGCGTTCCGCCCGAGCCGGCTAGAGCAGCCCGAGGTGGTCCAGGCCCAGGTAGGCCGGGCCGACGTCGGTCAGCAGGCCGCGGCGCAGCACGGTGGACCGGAACTCCGTGAGGTCCATCAGCACCACGTCGATGAACTCGTTGCGGTCGCGCGCGAGCCGGGCGGTGGGGGTGCAGCCGGTGGCGACGCAGGCGTGGCGCACGCCGTTGGAGTAGGCGTCGTGCCAGGTGGTGGCGACGAGTTCGACGTCGCCCCGGTAGCCGGTCTCCTCGGCGAGTTCGCGGGCGGCGGCGGCCTCGGGGGACTCGCCGGCGTCGACCACGCCGCCCGGCAGTTCGTACAGCACGGTCCGCGGGCCGGGCCGGAACTGCCTGGTCAGCACGATGCGCCGGTCCGGCGTCAGGGCCACGACCGCCGCGGCCGCGTACTCGTCGGCCAGGTGGTAGACCTCCTCCCGGCCGTCCGGCATCGCGAAGGTCACCCGGTCGGTGCCGCGTCCGTACGCGCGGTGGATCGGCTCCCGGTGGAGCTCCCGCCAGTGTGCGTCGACCATCGGAGCGGGCTCCTTCCACGGGGCGCGTTCCCGGCGCGCGAGTGTCGCCCGGGGCGCGCGGGGCGTCCTGTGCAGGCGCAGGATAGCCGCGCGCCGCCCCCTCCGGGGGGATTCGCCGGATCGACGGGCCGTGACCGGGGGTGCGCCGTATGCTGCGCGAGGCGCGGCCGGCCCGCCTCCCGGGTGGCCGTGGACCGTTCAACTCCGCATTCCGGCAAGGTGGTTCACCCATGAGGCAGAAGAGTCGGCGCAAGGACGACGGCGAGGTGACCTTCGAACGGATCGCCGTCCTCTCCTTCGAGCCGCAGGGCGAGCTCCGGGTCGACCGGGACGGCCGCGTCCTGCTGCTGAGCGAGCCCGCCAGCCCGACCCGCATCCCGGTGCGGATCGCCCGCGAGGGCATGACGATCAAGCACGTGGCGGGTTACTGGATCACCTGGGCCGAGTGGTTCGGCCCGGACGACATCCGCAACCACGCCCGCTGGGTCCCCGACGAGGAGTACGTCCGGCCGGACGAGGGCGGCCTCGACGGGCGGCTGGAGGTCACGGTGGCCGCGTACTGGGCGGTGGAGGTCGAGCCCCGCCGGGCGCGGCTGCGGACCAGCGAGGCCGTGGTCGCCTTCCCGCCGGGGGCGCGGCTGTGCGAACTCGTCCTGGAGCGCCCGCTGCCGCAGCACCCGGCCACCCTCGTCGTCCACCTGACGCGCGCCCGCTGGGCGGACGGGCGCGTCGGGCCGGTGATCCACCACGGCTTCGCGGGCGAGCGGGAGGGCGTCGCGGGGGAGGGCGGCGGACGGCGGGGCGAGCCGGTCCACCGGTACGCGGAGTGCGCCACCGGCCACCTCCCGGGCGTGGCCGTCCACTGAGCCCGGGGTGACGGACGGCATCAACAGCCGCGTCGCGCAGCAGCTCGGCGGCCGTCCGACGCGATCCGCAGGGGGGCCTAGGGTCTGTCTCTTGGATTTTGTCGGATCAGGCCGCGGCGTCTGGGTGCGTGCATCGCAAGGCGGAGGAGGGAGCCACTGCGGAGCATTGGCGACTGACGACAACGCGGCGAGGTGCGTGCCCAGGCGTCGCGGACCCGGCAAGGATCCGAGAGACAGGCCCTAGCCGTCGGCCCGGTGCGCCGGCGCCCGGGCCGGCCGGGTCGCCGCCCCGGCCCCCGCCGGCCACCCCGCCCGCAGGCCCACCCTGCGGGCGGGGGCGCCGGCCCAGACCTCGCCCGGCCCGGTCGAGCGGGTCAGGACGGCGTTGGCGCCCACGACCGTCCCCGCGCCGACGGTCAGCACCCCCTCCTTGCAGATCACCTTCGCCCCCGCGCACAGCACCGCGCCGTCCTCCACCACCACCCGCCGCATCGCGCTCCGCTCCTGCGGCACCCACGGGTCGGCCCGCCCGACGGTCACGCCGTTGTACAGCGTCACCCCGGCGCCGAGCGTGGTGTACGGGTGCAGCACGGTGCCGAAGCCCCGGTGGAAGACGACGAGCCCCGGCCCGATCTCGGCGGCGGCCGGCACCTCCATCCCGTACAGCGCGAGCGCCTCCTGGACCAGGCGGCCCAGGAGGCGGTGACGGCGGCGGTAGATCAGCGCGGTGACGAGCGGCATCCACCCATTGTGCCGGGTGCGTCACGGCGGGTCACGTGAGGCGGCGGCTACTTCACGTCCGGCACGGCGGTGTCGTTCTTGAAGGCGTCGAAGACCTGCTTGGCCTTCGCGGTGTCCCACTTCACCGCCGACTCCCCGGTGTTGGTCTTGAAGTCCGGGTTGGCGATCGGCACGGTGATGCTCTTTCCGCTGCCGCCGTTGACGTCCTTCATGGCGAGGAACAGCGAGCCCAGGTCGGTCAGCCCGGCGTCGTCGTCGACGATCAGCGTGCCGAGGCCGGAGGAGACCAGCGGGTAGAAGGTGAAGGGGTTGAGCACGGTGGCCGGCGAGGCGGCCTGCTTGGCCAGCGCGCCGAGGAACTTCTGCTGGTTGCGCATCCGGCCGAGGTCCTGGTCGGCCATCTGGTGGCGCTGGCGGACGAAGGCCAGCGCCTGGGTGCCGTCGAGGTTCTGGCAGCCGGCCTTGAGGTCGAGCCCGGAGTCCTTGTCCTTGACGTCCTGCTCGATGCACATGTCCACGCCGCCGACCGAGTCGACGATGCCCACGAAGCCGGCGAAGCCGATCTCCGCGTAGTGGTCGATGCGGATGCCGGTGTTCGTCTCGACGGTCTGCGCGAGCAGCTTGCCGCCGCCCGCGGCGAAGGCCGAATTGATCTTCGCGGTGGTCGACTTGACGGGCTTTCCGTTCTCGCCGGTGTGCTCGGGGATCGGCACCCAGGAGTCGCGCGGGATGCTCATCAGGGTGTTCCCGTTGTCCCCGACGTGCAGGATCATCATCGAGTCGCTGCGCTTGCCGCCCGCGTGGCCGGTGTGCAGGTCCTCCTCCTGGGAGTCGGAGAGGCCGTTGCGGCTGTCGGAGCCGACGATCAGCCAGTTGGTGCCCTTGCCCGCGGCCGGACGGCCGGGGTAGTCGGTGAGCACGTTCTCGTGGTTGAGCTTGGAGTCCGCCCAGAACCAGGTGGAGACGGCGGTGACCATCATGGCGATCAGCACGCCGAAGACGGACCACTTGACGATCCGGCGCCGGGGCCAGCGCGAGGAGCGGGCGGCGGGCGCCTGCGGCCCGCCGGGGGATATCGGGCCGCCGGGTCCGCCCGGGCCGCCCGGCCCGCCGGGACCGCCGCGCCCGCCCGGAGCACCGGGACCGCCCGGAGCCCCCTGGGCCGGCACCCCGGGCCGCGCCGGCTGCCCGGCGCCGTAGCCCTGCGCGGGCCCGTACCCGGGCGCCTGCGGCTGCCGCGCCTGCTGGGGCGGCTGCGTCTGCGGCGGGGGCTGCCGGGGCGCCGGGGCGCCCGGCCCGCGCGGGTTCAGCGAGGCGGGCAGCGGCGGCTCGGCACCGCCGCCACCACGCCCGTACGCCTGGCCACCGCCACCGTTGCCGCCGCCGTACGGGTTCCCGCCACCGCCGCCCGGGCGGCCCTCCTGCCACGTGTTCATGTGGGAGAGAATGCCCGACGCCGCGGCCGGTGACTCCCCCCGGGGCCCCCACCAGGGCCCTTGTAGCAGTTTTGATGCACGCGCCGGATCGTTCCGCGGCAAGGTCCCGGCGGGCGTGCGCCCCGCGCCCGCGTCCGCCGCGTTCCCGGCGGATCCGCCGGCCGTCCCGTCCCACCGTCCGTCTCACCTGGTGTTCGCCTGCCGGGACGATCCCTTGACCTCCCGGAACGCTGCGTGTTTGCATGACTGCCATGGATCAGCGATGGACTCTCACGCGTCGGCGGCACGTCGACCTTGTGCGTGTGTCCTGTGCGCTCTGTTGTGGCTGACGCGAGCCCGTCGAACCCCACCACCGTCCTGTTCCCCCCTTCTCGACGCTGCCCGCGCAGCGCGCTCACCGCTGCCCGCCGGTAGGCCGGTCCCCGTCCGCCCGGTCGGCGTCCTTCCTGCCGGGTGAGCGCCGTGCGCCGACCGAGCGCCGCCCCGCTTCCTCCCCGAGGTGAACCCATGGCCACCGTCCTGTCCGTCTCCGGCTCCCCGTCCCCGACCTCCCGCACCACCCGCCTGCTGCGTCTGGTCGACGCACGGCTGGCGGAGCGCGGCCACCGCGTCGTCCCCTTCGAGGTGCGCAGCCTGCCCGCGCACGCCCTGCTCTCCGCCGACCTCTCGCACCCCGACCTGGCGGCCGCCCTGGAGCTCTTCGCCGAGGCCGACGGCGTGGTGATCGGCACCCCGGTCTACAAGGCCGCGTACTCGGGCCTGCTGAAGGCGCTGCTGGACGTGCTGCCGCAGTACGCGCTGCGCGACAAGGCCGTCCTCCCGCTCGCCACCGGCGGCTCCACCGCGCACGTGCTGGCGGTGGACTACGCGCTGCGCCCGGTGCTCAGCTCGATGGGGGCCGACCACATCACCCAGGGCTGGTTCGTGCTGGACCGTCACATCACCGTCCGGGAGGACGGCACCACCGTGATAGAGCGCGAGACCGACGTGCTGCTGCGGCCCGTCGTGGACGCCTTCGCGGACGCCCTGGACCGCCGGGGCGCCCCCGCGCTGGCGTCCTGACCCGCGGCCGGCGCCCCGTGCGCCGGCCGCCGCGACCCCTCCAGGCCCCGCCCGGCCCGCGCCGGGCGGGGCCTCGTCGCGCGCGGACCCTGACGGGGGGTCCCCGGACCCCTAGGGGGAGGGCTCTGCCACCCCGTACAACTCCGGTTGGGCCGCTTCCTCCCGTCGGATGACGAGCGGCCGCGGCCCGGCTCCTAACGTGGTTCACATCCCCGCCCGTCCGAGGCGGACCCGGCGCTATCGGGTCCGGGTGCCCGGTTCACCGGGAGGGTGGGGCTAACTCCCGGTCGAAGACTCTCTCCTGCGCGATGTCGCCGGACGGGTGGCAAGGACGAGGCTGGGGGCGACGGGTGGGCCCACTTCTTAGGAGACGACAGTGACGACGGCAGCAGCAGCCGTGTACGACCCCCAGCTTCCCGGCGGTGCCACCGCCGTCGCCGCCTCGGCTCGTCAGGTGACCAAGTCCTACGGGTCCGGCGAGACCAGGGTCACCGCCCTGGACGCGGTCGACGTCGACATCCAGCGCGGCCGCTTCACCGCGATCATGGGCCCCTCGGGCTCCGGGAAGTCGACCCTGATGCACTGCCTGGCCGGTCTGGACACGGTGACCGAGGGGCGGATCTGGATCGGTGACACCGAGATCACCGGTCTGAAGGACAAGCAGCTCACCCGGCTGCGCCGGGACAAGATCGGCTTCATCTTCCAGGCGTTCAACCTCCTGCCGACGCTGAACGCGCTGGAGAACATCACGCTCCCGATGGACATCGCCGGCCGCAAGCCGGACCGGGCCTGGCTGGACCGGGTGGTGGAGACGGTCGGCCTCTCGGGCCGGCTCAAGCACCGCCCGACGCAGCTCTCCGGCGGTCAGCAGCAGCGCGTCGCGGTGGCCCGGGCGCTGGCCGCCCGCCCCGAGATCATCTTCGGTGACGAGCCCACCGGGAACCTCGACTCCCGCTCCGGCGCCGAGGTGCTCTCCTTCCTGCGCCGCAGCGTCGACGAGCTGGGCCAGACCATCGTGATGGTCACCCACGACCCGGTCGCCGCCGGCTACGCGGACCGCGTGCTCTTCCTCGCCGACGGCGTGATCGTCGACGAGATGCACGCCCCGACGGCCGACTCCGTCCTCGAACGCATGCGCCGTTTCGACGGCAAGCGCACCAGCTGAGCGGGCGGGGGCGGACAGGACCATGTTGCTCAAGACGTCACTGCGGAGCTTCTTCGCCCACAAGGGCCGGATGCTGCTCTCCCTGATCGCGGTCGTGCTGTCGGTCGCGTTCGTGTCCGGGACGCTGGTGTTCTCCAACACCGCGACCAGCACCTTCGACAAGCTCTTCGCCTCGACCGCCTCCGACCTCTCGGTGCGGCCCGCCGAGCCGGAGTTCGGCTTCGACCCCCGCGGGAAGACGCTGACCGTTCCCACCGACAGCGTCGACAAGGTCGCCGCCCTGCCCGGGGTGACGACGGCCGTCGGCCAGGTGCAGGTGCAGAGCGCCACCCTCGCCGACCCGGCGACCAACAAGCGGGTGGGCCCGACCACCGGCGCCCCGACCATCGTCGGCAACTGGGCGGACACCCCGCGCAACGCGGTCGAGATCACCTCCGGCCACGTTCCGCAGGGCCCCGACCAGGTGGTCGTCGACGCGGACACCGCCAAGAAGGCCAAGCTCGGCCTCGGCGGCAGGCTGCGCGTGATCACCGGTGACAAGCGCGACTTCACCGTCGTCGGCATCGCCACCTTCAAGACCACCAACCCGGGCGCGGCGCTGGCCTTCCTGGACACCGCCACCGCCCAGAACGTGCTGCTCGGGCAGGCCGCCTACACCTCGGTCGAGGTGTTCGGCGACGGCAGCCGCTCCGACGAGCAGCTCAAGTCCGCCGCCCTGGCCGGGCTGGGCACCGGCTTCCAGGCGAAGACGGCCGCCGAGCAGAAGGAGGAGAGCAGCGAGAGCGTCGGCTCCTTCCTCGACTTCATGAAGTACGCGATGCTCGGCTTCGCCGGCATCTCGCTGCTGGTCGGCGGCTTCCTGATCATCAACACCTTCTCGATGCTGGTCGCCCAGCGCACCCGGGAGATCGGTCTGCTGCGCGCCGTCGGCGGCAGCCGCCGGCAGGTCAACCGCTCGGTGCTGGTGGAGGCGCTGATCCTCGGCACGGTCGGCTCCACGTTCGGCATAGGCGCCGGCCTCGGCCTGGCGGTCGGGCTGATCCAGCTGATGAACGCGGTCGGCATGCACCTCTCCGCCGGGGACCTGAAGATCGGCGCGGACGTGTTCGTCGCCGGGTACGCGGTGGGCGTCGTGATCACCGTGCTCGCGGCCTGGATCCCGGCCCGCCGGGCCGGCCGGATCGCGCCGATCGCCGCGCTGCGCGACCACGGCACCCCGGCCGAGGCCCGTTCCAACGTCGTCCGGGCGGTGATCGGCCTGGTGCTGACGGCCGGCGGCGGCGGTCTGCTGGTGCTGGCCGCCGGGGCGGAGACGGCGGCCACCGGCGGCCGGTACATCGGGCTGGGCGTGCTGTTCACCCTGGTCGGCTTCGTCGTCCTCGGCCCGCTGCTGGCGACCACGGTGGTGCGGGTGCTCGGCGCCCTGCTGCCCGCCCTGTTCGGCCCGTCCGGCAAGCTCGCCCAGCGCAACGCGATGCGCAACCCGCGTCGCACCGGCGCCACGGCGGCCGCGCTGATGATCGGACTGGCGCTGGTGATCGGGGCCTCGGTCTTCACCTCCTCGGTGATCAAGTCCACCAACCAGCAGATCGACCGCTCGGTGGGCGCCGACTACATCGTCTCGGCCGGCCAGAACGGCGTCTCCGCGGAGATCGCCGAGGCCGTGCGGAAGACCCCGGGCGTGGACCACGTCACCGAGCAGAGGTACCTGCCCGCGCACTTCACCTCCCCGGACGGCAGGACCTCGGAGGAGGGCGTCTCCGCCGTCTCCGCGCGGTTCACCGAGGACTTCCGGCTGCCGGTCAAGGCCGGCAGCGCCGACTCCCTCAAGCAGGGTGCGCTCGCGGTCGGCGAGGACTTCGCCGAGGACCACGGCCTCAAGGTCGGCGACACCGTCAGGATCGACTACGGCCAGGGGCGGGTCCAGTCGCTGCCGGTCGGCGTCGTGATGACGAAGGGCAACTCGCTCTTCGACGGCAACACCTTCGCCGCGATCGACACCGTCACCAAGGCGGTGCCGGCCGCCGACCAGCCGGTGGCCGCCGTGGTCTTCGGCAAGGCGGCGGCGGGGGCGGACGTCTCCAGGACGCTCACCGCCCTGGAGGACGCGCTCAAGGAGTACCCGCAGGCCTCGGTCCGCGACCAGGCCGGCTACAAGGACCTCGTCCAGGAGCAGGTCAACACCCTGCTCTACATGATCTACGGCCTGCTCTTCCTGGCGATCGTGGTCGCGGTGCTCGGCGTGGTCAACACCCTGGCGCTCTCGGTGGTCGAGCGGACCCGCGAGGTCGGCCTGCTGCGGGCGATCGGGCTCTCCCGCCGCCAGCTGCGCCGGATGATCCGCCTGGAGTCGATGGTGATCGCCCTGTTCGGCGCCGTCCTCGGCACCGCGCTCGGCCTGGCCTGGGGCATCACCGGCCAGCGGGTGCTGCGCACGCAGGGGCTGGAGGCGCTCGCCGTCCCGGTCACCACGATCGTCTTCACCCTGGCCGCCTCGGTGGTCATCGGCCTGCTGGCCGCCCTCGTCCCGGCCTTCCGGGCCGGGCGGATGAACGTCCTCGCGGCGATCGCGACGGACTGACCCGGGTGCGACCCCCGGATCGGGGGATCGGGGGTCGCACCGGGACAGGGGGACGGGGGAGGGGCGGGGTGCCGTGCGCACCCCGCCCCCTTCCGTGCGTCCGCCGATCCGCGCGCCGGCCGCTCACGGGCAGACGATGTCGCTCGGCCGCTCGGCGCCGGTCGTCTCCGCCTCGTTGCCCCCCGCGTCCGGGCGGGCCTCTCCGGCCGGGCCGGAGGGCGCCGCACCCGGCGCCGTGGGCAGCGGGACGGGGAGCGCCGTCGCCCCGGCCGCCGGGTGGTCCGCGCCCGCGTACAGCTGCAGGACCGTCCCCAGGCCCGGCACCGGCGTCCGCTCGGCCTGCGGCACCGCGACCGCCAGGGTCCGCGCCTCGGCGGCCCGGCGCGGGTCGTAGCGGATCACCGTCCGCCCGGGCGAGGTGCCGATCGGGGCGTTGGAGGGGGCCCCGGTGGTGGCGAACCCGGCCCGCCGCAGCTCGGCGTCGACCCGGGCGCCCAGTCCGGCCACGCCCGCCGCGTTGAACACCTGGACGTGCACCTGCTCCGGGGCGACGGCGGCGGGAGGCGCGGACCCCGGAGGCGCGGACCCCGGAGCCGGGGACGCCGGGGATACCGAGGCCGCCGGCGGCGGGGCCGCCGGAGCCGCCGGTTCGGAAGCCTCCTCCCCGCCCGCGGCCGCCCCGTCCGTCAGCGGCCGCCCCTCCCGGACGGCGTCGAACAGTTCCTCCGCCCGCTCCTTGTCCCACAGCACCGTCGACCCCCACCCGGCGACCGGGTGGTCCACCGAGGCCAGCGGCACGGTCACGAAGTCGGCCCGCCCGGCCGTCAGGTCCTTCATCCGGGCGGCCAGGGTGACCAGGTCGTCGGTCGAGAGCCCCTGGTCCGCCTTGACCGAGCCGAGCAGGCTGTCCGTGACCCGGGCCAGCCGGACCGGGTTGAGCAGGGTGCCGCTGCTGGTCACCTCGTGCAGCAGCTCGGCGACGAACTTCTGCTGCCGGTGCATCCGCCCCAGGTCGGAGCTGCCGTCCAGGTGCCGGGCGCGCACGTACTTGAGCGCCCCCGCGCCGTCCAGGGTGCTGGTGCCCGCCGGCAGGTCCAGACCCGAGTACTCGTCCTTGAGCGGCTTGGCCGTGCAGACCCGGACCCCGCCGACGGCGTCCACGGCGGCGACGAACCCGGCGAAGTTCACCTGGAGGTAGTGGTCGATCCGCAGCCCGGTGTTCTGCTCGACGGTGGCCACCGTCAGCGGCGGCCCGCCCAGCCCGAACGCGGCGTTGATCTTCCCCTTGCCGGCCGGGACCTCCTTGCGGGCCACCGGGTCCCAGTGCGCGGGGATGTCGACATAGGAGTCACGCGGAATGCTGATCACACTGGCCCGGGAGCCGTCCCCGGCGAGCTGGACGATCATCATCGTGTCGGTGCAGTGGCAGGACTCGCCGCCGGCGTGCAGCACGGTCTTCAGGGTCTTCTCCGGGATGCCGTCGCGCTCGTCGGTGCCGACCACCAGGAAGGTGGTGGAGGCGTCGTCGGCCGGGCGGGCCCGGGCGCCGCCGAAGACGTCGACCCGGTCGATCGACCCGGCGCCGCGCAGCACCGCCCAGCCGCCGCAGGAGGTGGCGAGGATGCCGAGGGCGACACCTGCGGCCAGCCGGCGGGGCCAGCGCCGCCGCCGTCCGGGCGGGGATCCGGCCCGTCCGGGCGGGGCACCGGCGGGGCCTCCGGACTGGGCGGAGAGCGGGGAGACGGGCATCTCTCGGATGGTAGGGGCGCCCTCGGTCGGGCCGGGTGAGGGCGCGCCGGAGGCGGGAGGTACGGTGGGCCTGGATCAGTGAAACGTTCCTTCCGGAGCCCTCCGGTGACGTGGGAACGTCTCCTCGACATTCCTTCGCACACGGTCGCTCCCGGGCCGCCCACAGCGGCCCAGACCGGGACAAGACGACACCCCGTTCACACCGGTACGGTTGGCCCCGATGAACACCAAGGCTGCTGAGGAGCTGCCGGCGGTCTCCGTGATCATGCCGGTGCTCAACGAGGAACGACACCTGCGTACGGCCGTCCGGCACATCCTGGAACAGGAGTACGCCGGGCCGATGGAGGTGGTGATCGCCCTCGGTCCGTCCACCGACCGCACCGCGCAGATCGCCGCCGAACTCGTCGCCGAGGACCCGCGGGTCCGGACCGTGGAGAACCCCACCGGGCGCACCCCCGCCGGGCTGAACGCCGCGATCCGCGGCTCCAGCCACCCGATAGTGGTCCGGGTCGACGGCCACGGTCTGCTCACCCCGGGCTACATCACCACGGCGGTCCGGCTGCTCGGCGAGATGGAGGCGGCCAACGTCGGCGGCATCATGCACGCCGAGGGCGAGACCGAGTGGGAGAACGCGGTCGCCGTCGCGATGACCTCCAAGATAGGCGTCGGCAACGCGGCCTTCCACACCGGCGGCCTGGCCGGCCCGGCGGACACCGTCTACCTCGGGGTGTTCCGGCGCGAGGTGCTGGAGCGCCTCGGCGGCTACAACGAGGAGTTCGTCCGCGCCCAGGACTGGGAGCTCAACTACCGCATCCGCCAGGACGGCGGCCTGGTCTGGTTCACTCCGCAGCTGCGCGTCACCTACCGCCCCCGGCCCAGCGTCAAGGCGCTGGCCAAGCAGTACAAGGACTACGGCCGCTGGCGCCGGGTGGTCACCCGGTACCACCGGGGCTCGGTCAACCTGCGCTACCTCGCGCCCCCGGCCGCCTTCGTCGGCGTGACGCTCGGACTGGTGCTCGGCGTGGCCGTCCACCCGGTCTTCCTGGCCTTCCCCGGTGCCTACCTGCTCGGCATCCACGGCGGCGCGCTGGTCGAGGGCCGCGGCCTGTCGTTCAAGGCCAAGGCGCTGCTCCCGCTGGCCTTCGCGACCATGCACCTCAGCTGGGGCTTCGGCTTCCTCACCTCGCCGCGCTCGCTGGCCCGCAAGGTGATCGGCAGCAGTGCCGCAACCGCCACCGGCGCGGTGGTCGAGCGCAGCTGACACCCGGCGCCCCCCTGGCGCCGGCACCGGCCCGTCCCGCGGACCCGCCCTCCCGTTCCCGCCCACGGCGCCGTCGCCGGAGCCGTGGGGACGGCCGAGGCCGGGTCCGCCGCCGTTCGCGCGGGCCGCGGCGTCCTCGTCGGCCCGGCCGCGGTGCTGCCGGTATGCCCGCGGGGTGACGCTCCGCCAGGGCTGTCCGATCCCCGGCCGCGCCGTCCCGGTCCACCGGGACGCCCCGGGACGCCGGCGGGCCGCTCGCGCCCGCCGGGGCGGCCCTGACGTCAGCTCACTTGGCGCAGACGTCGGTGTCGTCGGCCTGGACCCGCTGGAGGTCCTTCGGCGCCTCGGTGGCCGGCGCGCTCGGGGTCGCCGCGGCGGCGGCCGCGTCCTTGCCGAGCACCAGCACCAGCCCGTCCTTGGCGCCCAGCTTCGGGTCCGCCCTGACCGCGTCGGCGGGCAGGCCCAGGGCGGTGGCCAGTGCCGCCGCCTCGGCGGCCTTCCCGGCCGGGTGGGAGAGCGTGGTGGCCGCCGCGACGGGCGCGTTGGCGGCGGTCGCGGCCCGGGTGTAGCCCTTCGCCTGCAGCCGGTCGACGGCCTGCTGCGCCTGCCCGGGCGTCCCGCTGCCGTTGCGCACCGTCACCCGCAGCTGCTGCACGTCCGCCGCCGGAGCGGCCGGAGCGGCCGTGGTCGGAGCCGCCGGAGCTGCCGGGGCCGCCGACGTGGCAGGGGCCGAGGGAGCCGCCGGGGCCGCCCCGGCGGAGTCCGCCGTCCCGGTCAGCGACCGGTCGTTGCCGACCATCGAGAACAGCTGCCCGGCGTCCGGCTGCTTGAGCACCAGCCGGTTCTCGTCCGCCGGGTCGTCCAGCACCGGCACGGTGGCGAAGGTGATGTTCTTGGTGTCGACCTTGCTGACGTCCAGCGCGAGGCCGGTCAGCTTGTCGACGCTGCCGATCCCGGAGTCGACGGTGAGCGCCTTGGTGGCGGCGTCCGCGAGCTTCCACAGCTTGGCCGGGTCGGTCAGGGTGTCGTTGCTCTTGGCCGAGCGGATCATCGAGCTGATGAACTGCTGCTGCAACGGGATCCGGGAGAGGTCGCCGCCCTGTCCGACGGCGTGCCGGGTACGAACGAAGGCGAGCGCCTCGTCGCCCTGGACGACGTGCCGGCCCTTGCTCATCTTCAGGTGCGAGTCCGGGTCGTTGATGTCCTTGGCCACGCAGACCTCGACGCCGCCGACGGCGCTGGAGAGCGTCTTCACCGCGTCGAAGTTGACCATCATGAAGTGGTCGATCCGGATCCCGGTCATCTTCTCGACGGTCTTCCAGGTGCAGCTCGGGTCGCGGCCCTCCTGGCCCAGGCTGTTGTTGAACATCGTGCGCGCCGTGCCGGGGATGGTCTTCCCGTCCGGCGTCCGGCAGTCCGGCACCGGCACCATGAGGTCGCGCGGGATGCTGAGCACCGTCGCGTTGCTGCGGTCCTTGGCGACGTGGAACAGCATGGTGGTGTCGGCGTGCCCGGCGCTGCCCTCGTCGCCGTACGCGCGGCCCAGGCCCTCCCGGCTGTCGGTGCCGATCACCAGGATGTTCGTGGCGTCGCCGACCGGCTGGGGCCGCTCCGCCTCGTTGCCCAGCTGCACCTTGACGGTGGTGATGTTGTTGTTGAAGTGCTGGTACGCGTAGTACGCGCCACCGCAGCCGGCCACCAGGACGAACGCGCCGAGGCCGCCGGTCCACTTCAGCAGCCGTCGCCGGCGGTTGCGCCGGGCGGCGCCGCGCGCCCTCCGCCGGGCGGCCCGCCCCCCGTCGGCCGCCCTCCCGGGGGCGGGGTCGGTCGCGGCCTCGGCCGCGGTCCCCGAGGGGCGCCGGCGCTGGACGGGGATGCCCCGGGCCGGGTCGGACGGGGTCGGCCCGGCGTCCGGCGTGGCGCCGTGGATGTCCTGCTGCACGGGTGTTCCCCTCCCTCCGGCCGGTTCTCGGGCCGGTGCGCGAATTGCGCGACCGACTCGGACACCCTAGACGAGCCGGGTGGGGGAATTGTTCCGGGTGTGATCTCCGCCATGATGCGGACCGGCGATTTCCGCAGGTGAATCAGGTGCTGGGAATTTCCGGTGAGAACCTTTCAAGATCATGATCCGTGTACGGAATGGTGATCAGATGATCACTTGATTCGCATGGCGACGGGTCAGTGCACCGCGCACGCGTCCACGTCGGCGGTCCGCCCCTCGAACGAGGGCGGAGTGCTCACGCTCGGTGACGGCGAGGTCGACGGCGAGGTCAGCGGCGAGGTCGGTGACGAGGCCGACGGCGAGGTCGGCGCCGAGGACGAGGGGGCCGCCGACGGGGCCGCCCGGGCCGTCGGCGACGGGCCCGACCCCGGGGGCCGCACCTCCACCGGCCGGTCGTCCCGCAGCGCCGCGAACAGCTGAGCGGTCTGCGGCTGCACGAACTCGTCGCGGTCCGAGTCGAACCGGTACGGCTGCCGCGGCGCCGTCAGGAAGGTCACGTCCGAGGACGGGATCCCGCGCAGGTCCTGGGTCAGGTCGTACAGCGCGCCCAGCGAGGACAGCGAGCCGTCGGCCCGCACCGACGAGGTGGCCGCGTCCAGCACCGGCCACAGCTTGGTCGGGTTGAGCAGCACGCCCTGCGACTGCACCTTGCGGATCAGCGCCGCCAGGAACTGCTGCTGACGCCCCATCCGCTGGGTGTCGCTGCCGTCGCCGAGGGTCTCCCGGGCCCGGACGTAGCCGAGCGCCTGCTCGCCGTGCAGGGTCTGCCGCCCGGCCGGGAGGTCCAGCTTGGCGTCCTTGTCGTGGATCGGCTGGGGCACGCACACCTCGACCCCGTCGACGGCGTCCACCATCCGCTTGAACCCGGTGAAGTCGATGATCACGTAGTGGTCGATCCGGATGCCGCTGAGCTGCTCGACGGTCCGGATCGAGCAGGCCGGGCCGCCGGTCTCGAAGGCGGCGTTGAACTGCAGCAGCGCGGGCCGGCTGCGGGTGCCGTCCGGCTTCTCGCAGGCGGGGACGCTCACCATGACGTCGCGCGGGATGGAGACGGCGGTCGCGCGCCGCCGGTCGGCCGCCAGGTGCAGCAGGATCGTGGTGTCCGACCGCTGGCCGCCCGCCGAGCCGTAGGAGGCGTTGGCGCCGGTCCGGTCGTCGCTGCCGATCAGCAGCAGGTTCTCCGCGCCGCGGGCCCCGGCGGTCCGGGCGGGGCGCTCCGCCTCCAGCCGGGCCAGCAGCTGGTCGGTGGTGGAGTCGGTGCGGATGTTGCCGTCGAGCTTGCGGTAGGCGATCCAGAGCACGGTGCCGCAGGCCACCAGCAGGAACGCCAGGGCGCCGGCGGTGACGACCAGCCACCGGCGGCGGCGGCGCCGGCGGGCGCCGGAAGCCTCCGCAATGGCTTCCGGCTCCGCGGCGCCGGCCTCCTCGGCCGGGGGTCGGTCGGTCGGCGGGCGTTCGGTCGGGGGGTGCTCGGTGTCGTCCTCGGCCATGGCAGGGATCCCTACCCGCCGGGCCGGGGCCGGGGGTTACCCGAGGCGCAGTGTCACCCGTTCGGATTCCACCCGCTTCTCCCACTGGTCGGCGTCCAGGCCGTCCGAGTTGCGGCAGAGCACCACCGAGGCCCCGGCCGCCAGCGGCGCCAGCAGCCCGGCCTCCAGACCCGCCCAGTCGTCGTAGGAGAGGGTGGACAGCACCCGGTCGCCCGGTCCCACCCCGAGCCGGGCGGCGCCCTCGCGGGCCAGCTGGACGGTCTGCTCCCCGGTCAGCTTCAGCGGCAGGCCGTCGACCGAGGTCTCCAGCGCCGGGGCGTCCGGGGTGACGGGGGAGTAGGGGGCGAACCGGTCGCCCTGGCCGGGCACCTCGGCCGCGTAGTCGAGGAAACCGTCCGGACGCTGCGGGAAGCGCCCGCCGAGCGGGCGCAGCGCGAGCGCCACCCGCTCGCCCTCGCACGCCTGGGCGGCCTCCAGGCCGTCCGGGCCGCTGACCACCAGGTCGGCGCCGGCCGGGTCGCCGCCCGGCACCGCCGTCACCCCCACCGACCAGCAGGCGAGCAGCCAGACGGCGCTCTGCCAGTGGGCCGGGAGGAGCAGCGCGGCCCGGTCGCCCGGCCCGGCATTGAGCTCGTCCTGGAGCAGGTTCGCGGTCTTGGCCACCCAGTTGTCGAAGGTCCGGGCGGAGAGTTCGACGCGTTCGCCGCTGGCGTCGTCGTAGAAGGTGACCAGCGGGGCCGCGGGGTCGACTGAGGGAGCGCCACCTCGCAGGAAAGCGTGCAGCAGCTCGACGGGGGTGCGGGCATCGGCAGCGAAAGGCGAAGTCATGGTGCGCCCCAGCCTACGGCCTACGGGCGGACGTCCGGGAGGGGTGGCGGGGGCGCCGCCGGGCGGCGTGGCGGGCAGGTCGAAATCCCGTGAACATCCGGTTCACGCGCGGCGCCGCCCGCCGGATCACCGCATGATCACCGCGGCCCCGGCCCGCGGCCGACCAGCGCCCGCAGTTCCGCCGTCAGCGCCTGCGCGAGGTCGGGCCGCAGGTCGTACCGGGCCGGGGTGGTCTGCCACAGCGCGATCCGCCAGCCCGCCCCCGCGTCGACCGCGATCACCGTCTGCACCGCGTTCAGCGCGGGGTCCACGTCCTCCGCGTCGTCCGGCACCAGGCCGGCGACCGCGTCCAGCTGCGCCACCCCGGGGGCCAGCGCCCGTACCCGCCGCACCTTGGCGACGTACTCGGGCGTGGCGTGGTCGGCGAAGACCCGTCCGAGCTCGGCGGCCATCACCGAGCGGCCGCGGTGGCGGGTCCCGTCGAAGCCGATCACCTCGCCGTCCGGCGCGAACGGCCCGGCGAAGGCGGCGCCGTCCCGCAGGTTCCAGCCCTCCAGCACCCGGTGGTAGAGGGCCCGCACGGCACTCTCGTCACCTGGGGACAATTCCGTCACCCGCGTATCGTTCATATCCCCATGGTCGACGGACAGCGCAGGAGGTGCACGGCGGTGAACGGGAGGAGCGTGCCCGCCCCGAGGGCCACCGGCAGCGGCCCCGGCACCGGCGCCGCGGCCGTGCGCCGCTGGCGGCCCGGCTTCCCGCTGGACGTGGCCCGCACCCTGCTCCCGCTGCGCCGCGGCCCGGCCGACCCGGCGTACCGGACCACCGCCGACGGCGCCGTCTGGCGGGCCTCCCGCACCCCGGCCGGCGTCGGCACCCTGCGGGTGCTCGCCCGCCCCTCCGAGGGCGTGGTCGAGGCGGACGCCTGGGGCCCGGGCGCGCCGTGGCTGCTCGACCGGCTGCCCGAGCTGCTCGGCGACGCGGACGACCCGGCGGGCCTGGTCCTGCCGCCCGGCCCGCTGCGCGAGGCCCAGCGCGCGGCGGCCGGCGTGCGGCTGGCCAGGACCGGGCTGGTGCTGGAGTCCCTGGTGCCGGCGATCCTGGAGCAGAAGGTCACCACCGGCGAGGCCTACCGCGCCTGGCGCGCCCTGCTGCGCGCCTTCGGCACCCCGGCGCCCGGGCCGGCGGGGGAGATGCGGGTGGCGCCGTCGGCCCGCGAGTGGTCGCAGGTGCCGAGCTGGGACTGGCACCGGGCGGGCGTGGACCCGAAGCGCTCGGCGACGGTGCAGCGCGCCGTCCGCCTGGCGCCCCGCCTGGAGGAGGCCTCCGCGATGGACCACGAGGCGTCCTTCGCCCGCCTCACCGCCGTCCCGGGCATCGGCGTCTGGACGGCCGCCGAGACCCTCCAGCGCAGCAACGGCGACGCGGACGCCGTCTCGGTCGGCGACTTCCACCTGCCCAACACCGTCGGCTGGGCGCTGGCCGGCCGGGTCCGCAGCGACGACGCCCAGATGCTGGCGCTCCTGGAGCCCTACCGCCCGCACCGCCACCGCCTGTGCCGGATCGTCCTCGCCACCGGCACCCACGCCCCCCGCTTCGGCCCCCGCCTCGCCCCCAACGACCACCGCCGGCGCTAAACCCACACGTTCGGGTGAATTGCACCCCCACATGATGTACTACACCGTAGTACCAGGCTTAGGCTGGCCTCATGGAAGCAACGATGCGGGAACTGAACCAGCAGACGGCCAAGGTGATAGGAGCCGTCGAGCGCGGTGAGACCGTGATCGTCACCAAGGACGGCCGCCATGTCGCCACGATCGTGCCGCCGGACCTCGCCGAGCCGGTCTACCCGTTCCGTACCGACCCGATGGGCGACGAGATCGACGACATGCCGAGTTTCGGAGGCGGAGGCGGTCGCATCGTGGCCGATCTCGACAAGCACATGGAAGGGTTCGGGCGGTGACGGCGGTCGCGGTGGTCGGCGACACCGGCGCGCTGCTCGCGGCCTACGCGCGGGACGAGCCTGACCACATCGCCTGCCGGAAGGCGTTGGACACCGTGGGCCACCTGGTCATTTCGCCGCTGGTGCTCGCCGAACTGGACTACCTGGCCCACCGGACGCTCGGCGCCGGCGCGGCGATGGGCATCCTGGAGGACATCATCGACCGTTGCACGATCGGCCGGTTCGAGGTCCCGGAGGTCGCTTCGCACCTGGGTGCCGCGCGAATCGTCATGCGCCGCTACCCGGAGCTGAGCATGGGCCTGACCGACGCGATCAACGTCGCGCTGGCCGCCGAGTTCCGCACCGACGCCGTGCTGACGATCGACCGCAGGCACTTCCGCGCGATCCGGCCGCTGACCAACCACCAGGCCTTCCGCCTGCTGCCGGACGACCTCGGCGACTGACACCCGCCGTCGGGTCGGTCAGCGGACCTCGATGAAGGCGTCCGCCGTCCGCTCGGGGCGGGTGCGCGGGGGTTCGGCGGGGCGGCCGACGGCGACGGCGCCCATCGGGTCCCAGTGGCCGGGGAGGCCGAGGGCGGTGCGGACGGTGTCGCGGCAGAACATGGTGGAGGACACCCAGGCCGAGCCGTAGCCCTCGCCGGCCAGGGCGACCAGGAGGTTCTGCACCGCCGCGCCGATCGCGACGGTGAACATCTCCCGCTCGGCGCCGGCCCGGCGCTCGTCGGGGTAGTCGTGCGAGCCGTCCATCACCAGGCAGGGCACCACCAGGTACGGGGCGGCCCGCAGGACGTCGCCGCGGGCGGTGCGGCGGGCGATCCGCTCCTCGTCCCAGCCGTCCAGCTCGGCGAGGTCGCGACGCCAGGCGGTGAGCATCGCGTCCAGCAGCCGGGTCCGGACGCCGGGGGTCTCCAGCAGCACGAACCGCCACGGCGTGGTGTGGTGCGGCGCGGGCGCGGTGACCGCGGCGGCGACGGCGCGCCGCACGGCCTGCGGGTCGACCGGTTCGGCGGTGAACGCGCGGATGGTGCGCCGCTGGGTGACGGCCTGCCGGATCGCCTCGGAGGTGCCGAGCCGGAACATGTCCTCGGCGGCGGGCCGGACCAGCGCCCGGGCGCCCTCGCCGTCCTCGGCGGTGACCAGGTGGCCGAGGCCGCGCACCACGGCGACCGGGGTGCCGGTGGCCTTGCCCTTCACCAGGTCGGCGGCGGCGGCGAGCTCGTCGGCGGTGGCGGTCACGGTCATGGCCAGCTCGTTGCCGTGCGAGTCGGTGCGGCCCCGGTGGTCCTCGACGACGGGCAGCCCGGCGGCGCCGATGGCGACGTCGGTGAGCCCGTTGCGCCAGGGCCGGCCGAAGGTGTCGGTGACCACGACGGCGAGCCGGCGCCCGGTGAGCTGCTGGATCCGGGCCCGCAGCGCGCGGGCCGAGGCGTCCGGGTCCTCGGGCAGCAGCAGGACGGTGCCGGGGGCGGTGTTCGAGGCGTCGACACCGGCGGCGGCCATCACCAGGCCGTTGCGGTTCTCGACGATCCGGGTGCTGCCGCGCCGGGCGACCACCCGGACGGTCTCGGCGTCGATCGCGGCCTCGCGGTCGGCGGCCTCCAGCACCCGGCCCTCGGCCTTGCTGACCACCTTGGAGGTGACCAGCAGGATGTCGCCGTCCTGGTACTCGGCGGCCTTGGCGATCAGCCCGGCGAGGTCGGCGCCGGCGTCGATCTCGGGCAGCCCGCCGACCGGGACGATCCGGAGCGTCATCCGCGCACCTGCTCGGCCAGCGCGAGCGCGGCCCGGGCCATCGCGGCGGTGGCGGGCACGTCGGTCATCAGCAGCGGCACGGCCTGGCAGGCGATCCCGCCGGCCTCGACGGCGGCGACGACGCCCTCGTCCGCGGTGTCCACCAGCCACCCGTCCAGCAGGCCCTCCCGCCGCCCGTCGCCACCCTCGCCCGCGCCGCTCCGCGGCGCCGACCTGCTGCCGTAGTCCAGCGCGACCGCGTCCGCGGTGGCCTCGACGCCGACGGCGGCGAGCACCTTGTCGGCCATGCCGCGCACCGGCGCCCCGCCGATGATCGGGGAGAGCCCGACCACCGGGGCGGACGCGGCGGCGACGGCGGCCCGGATGCCCGGCACGGCGAGGATGGTGCCGATCGAGACGACCGGGTTGGACGGCGGGAAGAGGATGACGTCGGCGTCGGCGATGGCCTCCAGCACGCCGGGCGCCGGCTTGGCGGTCTCCGCGCCGACCGGCACGATCGCCTCGGCGTCGACGGCGGCGTGCAGCTTGACCCAGTACTCCTGGAAGTGGATCGCCCGGGTGCCCCGGTCGTCGGTGATCCGCACGTGGGTCTCGACCCGGTCGTCGCTCATCGGCAGCAGCCGCACCCCGGGCCGCCACCGCACGCAGAGCGCCTCGGTGACCTGGCTGAGGGTGTAGCCGGCGGTGAGCATCTGGCTGCGCACGAGGTGGGTGGCGAAGTCGCGGTCGCCGAGCCCGAACCACTCGGGCCCGACGCCGTACTCCTTCATCTCGGCCTTGATGGACCAGGTCTCGTCGGTCCGGCCCCAGCCCTGCTCCTCGTGGATGCCGCCGCCGAGGGTGTACATGACGGTGTCGAGGTCGGGGCAGACCTTCAGCCCGAAGAGGTGGATGTCGTCACCGGTGTTGCCGATGACGGTGATCTCGTCCTCGGGGCCGACGGCCTCCCGGAGTCCGCGCAGGAAACGCGCTCCGCCGATCCCGCCTGCCAGTGCCACGATGCGCATGCGCCCATCCTGCCACGCGTCGACGGGTCGTCAGCCCGGCCCTCGGCAACCGCCGCCGAGGCCCGGCGGGCCTCAGCCGACCTCGGCGGACGCCTGCGGGTGCTGCTCGGGGACGGCCGTGCCGCCGCCGTACTGGTTCATCTCGGTCAGGCCGGGGCTGTAGAGGTGGATGGAGACGGCCGGCTCCAGCGAGCCGTTGACCACCTCGTGCAGGTAGCCGGCGGAGAACACCCGCTGCCCGCCGGGGCGCAGCGTCCGGGCGCCGTCGCCCGCATGGGTGAGGGAGCGCTCGACGAGTTCACCCCGCACGACGGTCATCACGCCGGCGGAGGCGCCGTGGTCGTGCAGGCCGCTGCTCTGGCCGGGCAGCCAGCTGAGCAGCCAGACCTCGTAGCCGGGGCCGGTCTCCAGCCGGGCGTACCAGCGGGTCAGCGCGTCGTAGCGGACGAGCGGCTCCCAGCGGGCGCGGTCGGCGGCGATCTCGCGGACCAGCCGGGAGTGGTCGGCGACGGTGACGGGGTGCCCGGGCAGGTCGGTGCGCGCGAGGTGCGGGAAGGCCAGCGGGTCGCCGGCGATGGAGACGTCGCTGAGACCGTCGGCCCACGGGTGGGCGGCGGGGCGGGCGGCGTGGAGGCGGCGGGCGAGCTTGCTGCGGTCGCGGTTCCGCTTGCGGATGCGGATCATTCGCACGGGAGTCGTCCTCGGAAAGGCTGGGGCGTCAGGGGATCAGCCGGATCCGGGATGTCCTGGGGCGGGAATCGCGGGCGGCCTCTGTGCTTCCTGGGCGGCGCGCGGCGGGACGGCGGGCGCCTAGATACAGCGGCAGGAACAGAGGCGACAACAGGAGTTCACGGCACGGCGGAGGGCGGAACCGCTCCGGGGGCTGGCGAACTCTGACATAGGGGAAAGGACATCGCATCGACGGGGGCGGTGTCAACTCGGGGAGAGCGGACATTCGGGTGAGATCGGTCATGAAGTACCCGATGGGGTGATAAATCACCCTCTATGTTTCGATGGGAAGATCGCCGGGAAGAGAGGGCGGTGACCGGCCTGTGGCGGTGACTGCGCGTCACCCGGCCCCCGGTCGTGAAGGGTTCGGCAGCCTTCGAGGGTCCTCGGACGTGAGGTCCGATGTGTCCGGTTATGTACACTATTCGTAACGGCTTGGTGCCGGGGAGTGAATCCTGGCCCCAATACCAGAGCTCGGCTTGACTGAGCCAGAGTGACGCAACTGTAATTTCACTCGTGTCGTCGGCCGCACGAGGCAACGGCAACCACGGGGACGCCAATAGGGGCAGAGGAGGCGCGCCACATGAGCGAGCTCTTTGAGCTGTTGATCGGTGACGGCATCGAGGAGGAAGAGGAACTCGGCTGGCAGGAGCGCGCGCTGTGCGCCCAGACCGACCCGGAATCCTTCTTCCCCGAGAAGGGCGGCTCCACGCGCGAGGCCAAGAAGGTCTGCCTCGCCTGCGAGGTCCGCTCCGAGTGCCTGGAGTACGCCCTCGCCAATGACGAGCGATTCGGCATCTGGGGCGGCCTCTCCGAGCGCGAGCGCCGCCGGCTCAAGAAGAGCGCCGTCTGAACGGGGTGGACGCGTCCCCCGGACCCCTGGACCCCGGTTCCTCGAACGACCGGCCCGCACGGACGACCTGCGACGAAGCGCCTCACCACCGGTGGTGAGGCGCTTCCGCGTTCCCGGACGGGCACCCGGGGCGGACACCGTGGACGGAGCCGCCACCCGGAGCCGTTAGTGTGGTGCGCCATCCGGTTGCCGTTCACCGGCTGTGTCCACCGAGAACTGGGGCCCTCGCACGCGATGACCGTCTACAGCCACCAGAGCGGCTTCTCCTCCAGCAGGCCGCCCGCCTACCCGCGCCACCTGGTCACCGCCGTGATCGTCTCGCACGACGGCGCCCGCTGGCTGCCCCGGGCCCTCGCCGGCCTGCTCGGCCAGGACCGCCAGGTCCAGCGCGTCCTCGCCGTCGACACCGGCTCCACCGACGACTCCCCGCGCCTGCTCGCCGAGACCCTCGCCGACTGGCTCCCGGAGAGCGGCCCGACCGTCCTCGGCCGCCGGGCCGGCTTCGGCACCGCCGTCGGCGAGGCCGTCTTCAACAGCCCCCCGCTGCGCCCCGAGGACCTGCCCTACCGGCTCGACCCCTCCGGCTACGACCCGGTCACCGGCGGCTGGGACGACTTCGGCGACCCGCTCGGCGAGGAGGACGGCCTCGGCCGCGGCGGCCCCCGGGAGACCCAGCCGGTCGAGTGGCTCTGGCTGCTGCACGACGACTGCGAACCGCAGACCGACGCGCTGCGCCGACTGCTCCAGGTCGCCGACTCCACCCCCAGCGCCGCCGTCGTCGGCCCCAAGCTGCGCAGCTGGTACGACCGCCGCCAGCTGCTGGAGGTCGGCGTCACCATCGCCCGCTCCGGCCGCCGCTGGACCGGCCTCGACCGGCGCGAGCAGGACCAGGGCCAGCACGACCAGGTCCGCCCGGTGCTCGCCGTCTCCACCGCCGGCATGCTGGTGCGCCGCGACGTCTTCGAGCAGCTCGGCGGCTTCGACCGGGCGCTGCCGCTGATGCGCGACGACACCGACTTCTGCTGGCGGGTCAACGCCGCCGGCCACCGCGTCGTGGTCGCCCCGGACGCCGTGCTCCGGCACGCCGAGGCCGCCAGCCGCGAGCGCCGCGCCATCGACTGCGGCCCCGCCCACCCGCACCGGGTGGACAAGGCCGGCGCCGTCTACACCCTGCTCGCCAACACCAGGGGCGTGCTCTTCCCCTACGTCCTGTTGCGGCTGGTGCTCGGCACCCTGCTGCGGGTGGTCGCCAACCTGCTCGGCAAGGACCCCAAGCAGGCCTTCGACGAACTCGCCGGCCTCGGCCACGAACTCGTGCGGCTGCCCCGGCTGCTGGCCGCCCGCAAACGCCGCGCCCGCAGCCGGGCCGCCGACGCCCTGGACGACCGCACGCTCTTCCCCGCACCCGGCGCCACCGCCCGGCTCGCCGTCGAGGGCGTCATCGGCTCGCTCGGCATAGGGGGCGGCGACGACGCCGGCTCCGGCCGGCACGGCACCGCCGAGGCCGGCGGCGACGAGGACGCCGAGGACCTCGTCGTCGAGCAGTTCGCGCTGGTCAAGAAGCTCGTCCGGCGCCCCGCCCCGGTGCTGTTCGCCGCCCTGCTGGTGTTCGCCCTGGTCGCCTGCCGCGGCCTGCTCGGCGCTGACGCCCTGTTCGGCGGCGCCCTGCTGCCCGCCACCGACGGCGCGGCCGGACTCTGGTCGATGTACGCCGACGCCTGGCACCCCGTCGGCACCGGCTCCACCGCCTCCGCGCCGCCCTACCTCGCGGTGCTGTCGATCCTCTCCTGGATGCTGTTCGACCACGCCGACCTCGCGGTCACCCTGCTGGTCGTCCTCGCCGTCCCGCTCTCCGCCGTCAGCGCCTACCTGGTCTCCCGGCCGCTGATCGACTCCAAGCTGGTCCGCGCCTGGGCCAGCGCCACCTACGCCCTGCTGCCCGCCGCCACCGGCGCGCTCGCCCAGGGCCGGATCGGCACCGCCGTGCTGGCCGTGCTGCTCCCGCCGCTGGCCCGTGCCGCCGCGATCACCGCCGGCCTCGGCATCCGGGACGAGAGCGCCGCCAAGGGCGCCCGCCCCGGCTGGCGCTCCGCCTGGATGACCGTCCTGCTGCTCACCCTGGCCACCGCCTTCGTCCCGCTGGTCTGGGCGCTGGCCGTGCCGCTCTGCCTGGCCATGCTGCTCACCGCGGTGGTCCGCGGCGGCGCCTTCGGCTCCGGCGTCACCGCGCTGCGCCTGCTCGGCCTGCGCGTCCTGGTCGTCCTCGCGGTGCCGGTCGCCGTCCTGGCGCCCTGGTCGCTCCAGGTGCTCTCGCACCCGCAGTGGCTGCTGCTCGAAGCGGGCCTGCCCGGCCTGCACGGCGCCGGGCCGACCGCCACCGGGCTGCTCCTGGTCAACCCGGGCGGCGCCGGGGTGCCGCCGGTCTGGCTCTCCGCCGGCGTGGTGCTCGCCGCGCTGGCCGCCCTGCTGCGCGCCGACCGCCGCCGCGCGGTGCTCGCCGCCTGGGGCGCCGCCGGCGCCGGACTGCTGTTCGCCGTCGCGGTGGCCGGCACCTCGGTCACCCCCGCCTCCGGCGGCCCGGCCGTGCCCGCGTGGTCCGGCCCCGCCACCCTGCTGGCCGGCGTCGCCCTGCTCGCCGCCGCCGCGATCGGCGCCGACGGCGCCAACGCCCGTGTGGCCGGCATCGCCTTCGGCTGGCGCCAGCCGGTCGCCGCCCTGGTGGTCGCCGCCGCCGTGCTCGCCCCGCTGGGCACCGGCCTCTGGTGGGCCGTCACCGGCGCCGACGGCCCGCTGCACCGCGGCCGCGGTGCCCAGGTGCCCGCGTTCATCGCCGAGCAGGCCGGCACCACCGACCGCTCCCGCACCCTGGTCGTCACCGGCGACCCGAAGGGCGGCTCGGTCGACTACACCGTCGTCCGCGGCGCCGGACTGACGCTCGGCCAGGCCGAGTCCACCGTCGACCCGGCCACCGGCACCACGGCCGGCCTGGACCGCACGGTCGGCAGCCTGCTGGCCGGCTCCGGCGCCGACCAGGCGGGCGCGCTCTCCCGCTACGGCATCGCCTACGTGCTGGTCGACCAGCCGCTGATCGGCGCCTTCAAGGACGTCCTGGACACCACCCCCGGCCTGGTCAAGGCCAACCAGGACGGCGGCGCCGCGCTCTGGCAGGTCGACGGCACCCCCGCCACCCGCGCGCTGATCACCGCCCCGGGCGCCGTCCCCGTGGTCGTCCCGGCCGGTGAGCGCGACCTCGACACCACCCTGCCGGCCGGACCCGAGGGCCGGGTGCTGCGCCTCGCCGAGTCCGCCGCCCCGCAGTGGAAGGCCACCCTGGACGGCACCGCCCTGGAGCCGGTCACCGTGGACGGCTGGGCGCAGGGCTTCAAGCTCCCGGCCGGCGGCGGCAAGCTGCTGGTCACCCGGGAGGGCAGCCTGGCGCACACCGGCTGGATCTGGGCGCAACTGCTGCTCGGCCTGACCGTCCTGGTGCTGGCCCTGCCCGGCCGGCGCAACCACAAGGACGACGACCTGCCCGAGGACGTGGTCGAGGCCGCCGCGCTGGCCGCCGCCGCCCAGGCGCAGGCCCCGGCCCCCGGCAGCCGCCGGGCCCGCCGGATGGCCGAGCGCGGCGACGGCACCGAGGTCGAGGCCCCGGACACCGACGAGCCGGACGCCGGGGTGTACGAGGGCCGGCCGGGCACGATCCCGGCGCAGTCCGCGGGCGAGCCGGCGGTCGGGGCGGTCCAGGCGGCCGCCGCCGCGCAGGAGGCCGAGCCGTACACCGACCCCTACCAGACGTACCAGCAGGCCGACCCGTACAGCTACGACCCGTACGCCGCGCAGCAGCCGGTGGGCGCGCCGTACGGCGGCGGCCAGGGCTACGGCGGCCAGGACGGCTACCAGCAGCAGGGCTACCAGCCGTACCCGGCGGACCAGCAGTACGGCTACGACCAGTACCAGCAGCCGGGCCAGCAGCCCTGGGTGCCCGGACAGCAGCAGGCCGAGCCCTACTACGACCAGCCGGACCCGAACGAGCCCCACGACCCGAACGGCCCGCACGGCCCGGGCCGGTACCCGCACCACGGATCCGGGAGCTGACCCGCGATGAAGAAGCCCGCCTTCAGGAAGAAGCCCGCCGCGCCGGGCGCCGCCCCCGCCGGGGCCTTCGACGGCGCCCCCGCCCCGAAGGGCTCCTCGGTGGCGCGCACCACCCGCTCGCTGCTGGCCGCGGGCGTGGTGCTCGCGGCGGTGTTCGGCATCGCCGAGCTGCGCCCGCCGGCCGCCCCGGCCCGCACCGACCGGGCCACCGCCACCACGGCGCAGGTCGAGCGGAGCACCGCGGTCTGCCCGCAGCCGCTCCAGGGCCTCACCGGCTCCACCACCCTCACCGCGTACACCCCGCCCGGCGCGGGCGAGGCCACCGGCGGGGCCGGCTGGCTCTCCGACGCGGCCGCGCCCGCCGCCGCACCGGCCGCGCCCGCGCCGGGCACCTG
>NZ_JBHVTL010000045.1:0-40758 GCF_042884635.1 Kitasatospora sp. NPDC058115 | reverse complement strand
GGCCCGGGCCCGGGCCCGAACCCGCAGACCGGCCTCCCGGCGGGCGGGCGGGCCGGGCCGGGGGCGTCAGCCGCGGAGGGTGACCACGGCGGTGACGCCGTCGGGGTGCAGCGCGTGGGTGGCCGGGGCGGTGAGGAGCGCGGCGTCGTAGCGGGCGAGGGCGGCGCCGTCGAGGGTCGCGGTGCCGGAGAGGCAGACCAGCAGCACGGTGGCGCCGGGCGGGACGGTGACCGGGCCCGGCCGTTCGGCGAGCACGAGGCCGGCGGCGGCGCGGCCGCGACGGGTCATCACATTGAAGTCGACGAGCGGTCCGCCGAGCAGCCGGCAGTCGGTGGCCGCGTCGCCCGGGAAGGCGAACGGGCGGAACGGCGCGTCGACCACGTGCTCGGCGCCGTCGACGGTCAGCGCCATGCCCGGGCCCTCGACCAGGGTGATCACCCGGTCGACGCCCGGGAACGCGGAGAACGGCCCGGCGGCGGCGACGTCGGCGAGGCTGACCCGCCACTCGAAGTCGTCCAGCCCGGCGCCCTCGGGGAACCCGGCGACCTCCCTGGTCACCCCGCCGCCGTTCCGCCAGGCGATGGCCGGACGCTCGGCGGCGCGCAGGTACCGGACCGGGGCGGTGCTGTTCGTCATGGCGTGATCCTCGCACGGCACCGGTCCGGCGGGGAGCGGGGTTTCCGGGGAGGGGTTTCAGTGGCGGCGGGCGGCCAGGGGGAGGACGGCGGCGGCGCACGCGGTGGCGGCGACGGTGGTGAGGGCGAGCGGCAGGCTGGTCGCGTCGGCGAGGAAGCCGATCACCGGCGGGCCGATCAGCATGCCCGCGTAGCCGAGCGTCGAGGCGAGGGCGACACCGCGCGGCCCGCCGGTGGCGCCGGCCCGGGCGATGGCGAGCGGGAAGATGTTGGCCAGCCCGAGCCCGGTCAGGACGAAGCCGGCCAGGGCCAGCGGCACCAGCGGCGCGAGGGCGGCCAGCAGCATCCCGGCGGCCGCGGTGAGGCCGCCGAGGACCATCACCCGGTGCTGGCCGAGGCGCAGCGAGAGCCAGGTGCCGCTGACCCGCCCGGTGGTCATGGCGAGCGCGTAGGCGGCGTAGCCGGCGGCGGCCACCCGGGCGCCGGCGTGGACGTCGTCGGTGAGGTGGAGGGTGGCCCAGTCGGCAACGGCGCCCTCGCCGTACGCGGTGCAGAGTGCGGTGAGGCCGAGCAGCAGGACGAGCAGCCGTCCGGAGGCGGCGGCGGCCGGGGTGGCGGAGGCGGCGGTGGCGGGGGTGACCGGCCGGGCCGGCGGGCAGCGGAGCAGCGCGACGCCCGCCGCCGCGGTGACCGCCAGGCCGGTGAGCCCGGCCAGGGCGAGCCACTGCGCGGCCGTGAGGGGACCGGCGAGCAGTCCGCCGATGCCCGCCCCGAGCAGGCCGCCGAGGCTGTACCCGGCGTGGAAGCTGGGCATGACCGGGCGTCCGAGCTCGCCGACGATCTCCACGGCGGCGCTGTTCATGGCGACGTTGGCCCCGCCGTAGCCGGCCCCGAAGAGCAGCAGGCCGCCGCCGAGCGAGGCCACCGAGTGGGCGTGCGCGGGCAGCGGGACGGAGAGTGCCAGCACGGCGAGCGAGGCGACGGTGACCGGCCGGGAGCCGTACCGCACGCAGAGCCGGCCGACCATCGGCATGGTGGCGACGGCGCCCGCCGAGACGCAGAGCAGGGCGAGTCCGAGGGCGCTGTGCGAGGCGCTGACCTGGCTGCGGACGTCCGGGATGCGGACGACCCAGGCGGCGAAGAGCAGGCCGTCGACGGCGAAGAAGGCGGTGAGGGCGAGCCGGGCGGTGCCCCAGGAGACGCGGGAGTGCGCGAAGGGGCTGGGGGATTTCGCCGCGGTCCTGCGAGACTGGGGGAACGGCCGTCGGGTGGGGCCGTGGGGACGGATTTTGTTTCGGAGCGGCACAAAGTAACAATAGGTCCGTGCAGCTCTCACCTTCAAGCCCGAAGCCCGGGACCGGGGCCGACCACGACGCGCAGCGCGACGCCCACCGCCGCGCGGCTCCCGACCGGGGGCGGACGCTGCTCGGCCCCGCGCTCCAGCTGATCCACACCGGCCGGACCCCGACCCGCTCGGCGCTCACCCGCGCGCTCGACGTCACCCGGGCCACCGCCGGCGCCGTCACGGCCGAACTGGAGGCGCTCGGCCTCATCACGGTCGACTCCCGCCCCGCCGGCGGCGGCCGCGGACGCCCCTCGCACCGGCTGGCCATCGACCCGGCCGGCCCGGTGGTGGTCGCCGGGCAGATCCACGCCGACGGCCTGAGCGTCACCCTGGCCGGCCTCGGCGGCCTGCTCGACCCGCCGGTCCACCTGCCGCTGCCCGCCGCCACCGACCCGGTGCGGATGCTGCGCGCCGTCGCCCAGGCGGGCGCCGAACTCGCCCGCGGCACCGAGCGGCGCTGCCTCGGCGCGGCACTGGCGCTGCCCAACCCGGTCACCGAGCCGGACGGCACCGCGCTCGCCGCGCTGCACTTCGCCTGGCCCAGCGGCACGCCGGTGGCGGACCTGTACGACGTGGAGGTGGGGCGCGCCGACCACGGTCCGCGCGCGTTCGACCCGCTGCCCACCGCGATCGCCAACGACGCCAACCTGGCCGCCCTCGCCGAGTACCGGCACGGGGCCGGCCGCGGTGCGCGGCACCTGCTGCTGGTCACCTCCGGCCACCGGGGCGTCGGCGGGGCGCTGGTCATCGACGGGCGGCTGCACACCGGCAGCGCCGGGCTCGCCCTGGAGGTCGGCCACCTGACCGTCGACCCGCAGGGCCGGCCCTGCGGGTGCGGCAACCGGGGCTGCCTCAACTCGGAGACCGACCCGGACGCGCTGTTCGCGGCCGCGGGCCTGACGCCGGATCCGGCCCGGCCGCCGCTCGACCAGGCCGGCGAGCTCTGCCGGGCCGCGGCCACCGACGAGCGGGCCCGGGCGGCCGTGGAGCACGTCATCGACCGGCTCGGGCTCGGCCTGGCCGGGGTCGCCAACATCCTCAACCCGGACCGGGTGGTGCTCAGCGGGCTGCACCTGGACCTGCTGGAGGCCGCGCCGGACCGGCTGCGCGCGGTCGTGGCCGAGCGCAGCCTGTGGGGGCGCAGCGGCCGGGTGCCGATCGTCGGGGCCGAGCTGGAGCACAGCGCGCTGGCCGGGGCGGCCGAGCTGGGCTGGATGCCCTACCTGGCGGACCCGCAGTCGGTGACCGCCGGGTAGGCGGGCGCGGGCGCGGGCGCGGTGCGTCCGGGCGGTGCGGTGGGCACGGCGGGTGGGCGGGGCGAGCGGGGGATAAGCGGAGCCTGGGGCTTCAGATAATGTTACTTATCGTGACACTCGTACACTCGTTGTGAGCGGGCCGGGGGGCCTTCCGGGGCCCGCACGACCCGCACGAACCGCACGAGGAGAGTGGCACAGATGGGGATCGACCCGACGGCCGACGTGGACCGTTCCGACCCGGCGTACCGGCGCTGGCTCAAGGAGGCGGTCCGCAAGGTCCAGGCGGACGCCAACCGCTCGGCCGACACCCACCTGCTGCGCTTCCCGCTCCCCGCGCAGTGGGGCATCGACCTCTACCTCAAGGACGAGTCCACCCACCCCACCGGCTCGCTCAAGCACCGGCTGGCCCGTTCGCTGTTCCTCTACGGGCTCTGCAACGGCTGGATCCGCCCCGGCAAGCCGGTCATCGAGGCGTCCAGCGGCTCCACGGCCGTCTCCGAGGCGTACTTCGCGCAGCTCGTCGGGGTGCCGTTCATCGCGGTGATGGCCAAGTCCACCAGCCAGGCCAAGATCGACCTCATCGAGTTCCACGGCGGTGAGTGCCACCTGGTGGACCGGCCGGACGAGGTCTACGAGGCCTCGGCCCGGCTCGCCGAGGAGACCGGCGGCCACTACATGGACCAGTTCACCTACGCCGAACGGGCCACCGACTGGCGGGGCAACAACAACATCGCCGAGTCGGTCTTCGCCCAGCTGCGCCTGGAGCCGCACCCCGAGCCGGCCTGGATCGTGGCCACCGCCGGTACCGGCGGCACCTCGGCGACCATCGCCCGGTACGTCCACTACATGCAGTACGACACCCGGATCTGTGTCGCCGATCCGGAGAACTCCTGTTTCTTCGACGGCTGGGTGCACGACGATCCGGCGGCGGTGTGCGAGCGCGGCTCGCGGATCGAGGGGATCGGCCGGCCCCGGATGGAGCCGAGCTTCGTGCCCGGGGCGATCGACCGGATGATGAAGGTCCCGGACGCCGCCTCGGTCGCGGCCGTGCGGATGCTGGACCAGGTGCTCGGCCGCAAGGCGGGCGCGTCCACCGGGACCGGGCTGTGGAGTGCGCTGCGGATCGTCGCGCAGATGCGCGCGGCAGGGGAGCGCGGCAGCGTGGTCACCCTGATCTGCGACCCGGGTGACCGCTATCTCGACAGGTACTACTCGGACGACTGGCTGGCGGGCGAGCGGATCGACATCGCGCCCTACCTGGCCGGACTGGAGTCCTTCCTCGCCGGTGGTGAGTGGACGGGCTGACGCGCGGTACCGAGCGCCGTCGCGGAGTCTTCCGGCGGCCGCCAGAACTTCTAGCGGCCGCCAGAAGATGGAGGGAACAACAGTGCGATCGTCGCTCGAATATCTAGCACTGCTAGCATATCTGGCATGACCGCTTACGACCGCCGCGAGCGCGAACGCGCCGAACGGCATCAACTGATCATCCGGACCGCTCGCGACCTCGCCGAGGACGAGGGCTGGGAGGCGGTGACGGTCCGCCGCCTCGCCGCGCTGATCGAGTACAGCCAGCCCGTCCTCTACAGTCACTTCGCCAACAGGGACGCGATCATCGCCGCCGTCGCCCTGGAGGGCTTCGAGGAACTCGCCGCGGACCTGCGGGAGGCGCCCCGGAACGCCGAGGGCCCGGTCGAGGCGTTCGCCGCCGTCGTCGGCGCCTACGCGAGGTTCGCGGCCGCCCACCCCGCCCTCTACGACGCCATGTTCACCCTCGCCACCGGCCTCCCCTTCGGCCGGCCCGAGACCCCCGCACAGCTCAAGGAGGCGTTCGCCGCCCTGGCCGCCCCGGTCGCCGAGGCGTCCGGCCCCCACGATCCGGAGACCTTCACCGAGGTCGTCTGGACGGCCCTGCACGGCCTGGTCACCCTGACCCGCAGCGGCCGCCTGCGCCCCGACCTCGCGGAGGACCGCCTGAACCTCCTGATCGCCCTGATGCTCGCAGGCGAACGCGTCTGACCGTCACCACCGCGACGACCGGCGGGCGTCGCCCCGGATCACCGCCCGGCCGCCCGCCAGGTCGATCCCGGTCCGCCGCGGCGCCCCGTCGTGCTCGTCCTCCCGCAGCACCAGCTCGACCCGCCGCTGCTCCAGCTGCGCCCGCTTGCCCGGGTACAGCAGCGCGTGCAGTTCCTCGGTGGCCGTCGCGCCGACCCCGTGCCCGGCACCCCGATCGACGCCGACCCCGCCCACGCCGCGCCCGCCCCGGCGGCCGAGCAGCCGTCGCCCGGCGGCCCCGAGGAAGAAGACCACCACGAGGAGGGCCGGGAGCAGCAGGCCGCCCGCCGCGCCGCTGAGGAGGGAGCTCATGACAGGTCCAACGGACCCGCAGCGGAGGGGAGTTCCCCTTCCGCCGGACCCGCCGGACCCGCCGGACCCGCCGGACCCCGCCGCCCTACGGCAGGCGCTGCGCCGGGAGGTCGGCGGGGACGAGCAGCTGGAGGTCCTCGGTGGAGGCGTCGGGAAGCTGGGCGACCCGCATGGCGTGCCGCTCGACCATGGTCTCGAAGACCTGCCGGGCGGTGCGCCCGTTGCCGAAGTTGGGGCCCCGCTCAATGCGGGCGAAGTGGTCGAGCAGCGCGTGCTCGGTGGCGTCGGAGAGCGCGTACTCGTGCTCGGCGCACTGGGCCCGGGCGATCTCCAGCAGCTCCTCCGCCGAGTAGTCCGGGAAGGTGATGGTGCGCGAGAACCGCGAGGACACCCCGGGGTTGGCGGAGAGGAAGCGTTCCATCTCGGCGGTGTAGCCGGCCACGATGACGACCACCTCGTCCCGGTGGTCCTCCATCAGCTTCACCAGCGTGTCGATCGCCTCCCGCCCGAAGTCACGGGCGCCGTCCTCCGGCGCCAGCGCGTACGCCTCGTCGATGAACAGGACGCCGCCGCGCGCCCGGTCGAAGGCGGCGGCGGTGCGGATCGCGGTGGAACCGATGTGCTCGCCGACGAGGTCCACCCGGGCCACCTCGACCAGGTGGCCGCGCTGCAGCACCCCGAGCGAGGCGAGGATCTCGCCGTACAGCCGCGCCACCGTGGTCTTGCCGGTGCCGGGGGCGCCGGTGAAGACCAGGTGGCGGCGGAGCGAGGGCGCCTTCAGCCCGGCCTGCCGGCGCCGCCGGCCGACCGAGATGAGGTCGATCAGCGTGCGCACCTCCTGCTTGACGGTGGCCAGGCCCACCAGCCCGTCGAGTTCGGCCAGCGCCTCGTCGGCGGGCCGGCAGTCCGGGATCGGGCCGATCACCGCCGCGGCGGCCGTGGCGGTGGGTGCGGAGGACGCCAAGGGCGCGGTGGTGGGCGCCGGCTGGGTGCGCGGGGTGGGGATCTCGGGGGCCGCGGCCGACGCCGCCGGGACGTCGTCCGAGGTGCACCCCTCGACGACCGGTCCGGGCTCGGAGAACTCGAAGCCGGCCCGCTCGTTCTGCTCGGCCCGGCACCGGGTGAGCACCGTCCGGCAGCCGTCGATGATGTGGAAGCCGAAGCCCTTGCCGTGCGAGACCCGGCAGTCCTCGAAGGTGCCCCGGCCCTGGGCGGAGACGTAGACGCCGGCGTCCGAACCGGCCCGCACGGTGCAGTCCCGCAGCACCGGGTCGGCGCCCTTGGTGACGATCACGCCGGTGGCCACGTCGGAGATCTCGCAGCCGGTGAGCACGCCCCCGCTGCCGTGGTCGCGGAACCAGAGCCCGGTGCCCGCCTCCTGGACCCGGCAGCCGGTGAGCGTCACCGTGGCGCCGCCGCTGACCGACACCGCCGAGCTGCGGATCCGGCTGAACGAGCAGCCCTCGGCGACGGCGGCGGAGTCGCGGTCCAGGACGAACAGCGCGTCCGGCAGGTCGTGCAGCGCGCAGTCGGTGAGCGTGAGCCGGGCGCCGTCGCTCACCCAGAGCGCCGGGTACTCGCCGTTCGAGCCGTGGATCTGGCAGGACTCGGCGCTCGCCTCGGTGCCCTGGTCCCAGACCGACAGCGCCCCGCGCCCGAAGTCCCGCACGGTGGAGTGGGCGAGGCTCAGCCGGGCCCGGCCGCGCAGGTCGGCGGCGTTCTCCGGGACGTCGTGCACCCGGCAGCCGGTGAGCACGAGCTCGGCCTCGCCGTCGAGGGTGAGCCCGTTGCCGGTGACCCGGTGGATGTCGCAGTCGACCAGCCGCCCGCCCGCCTGGGCCTCGGCCTGCACCCCGCTGCCGCGGATCTCGTAGATCTCGCAGCCGGTCAGCTCGGCCGCGCTGCCCGGGTCGGAGAGTAGGACGCCCGCGCCGGCGGCGTGGTGCACCCGGCAGCGGTCCAGCGCGACGGTCGCGCCGCCGAGCACCGCCAGCCCGGCCTGCCCGGCGACGGCGACCTCGCAGTCCTCGAAGGCGGCGGCGGTGCCCGCGCCGCGCAGCCGCAGCCCGAGGCCGTCGGGGTTGGCCACCACGCAGCCCTTCAGGGTCGGCCGGGCACCGTCGGTCACCTCGACCCCGGCGGCCGAGTGGGTCTCCACCCGGCAGCCGGTGAACGCGGGGGTCGCGTCCCGCCCGGTCACCAGGACGGCGGGCACGGAGCGGTCGCTGCCCTCGATCACCAGGTCGCGGACCACCGCCGCGGCGGTCACGGTGAGCGGGACCCCGCCCGGCGGGTCGATCCGGACGCTGCCGGGGCCCTGGGCGGCGACGAGCGTCACCGCCTTGTCCACGACCACGTTCTCCCGGAAGGTGCCCGGACGCACGGCCACCGTGTCTCCCGGCTCGGCGGCCGCCAGGGCCTCCGTGAGCGTGTCGTACTCGCCGGCGCGGCGCCGCCAGCGGGATGCGCTGTCCTGGGTGACCCGGACCCTGTGCTCAGCCATGACGGTCTGTCGTCCCCACCTTCATCGAGCCGGTGATCTGCGGACCGGACGCACGCGGACGCGGCGCGCCCGGACGCGGCGCACCGGGGTGCGCGGGTCGTCCGCCCACCGTAGCGCGCCCGCGCGGGTGGTCCGGCCGCGCGGGCCGGGCGGGGCGGCCGGGCGCCGCGGCCCCACGGCGTGCGCCAATACCTGCTTCAACGAGCGCGCACACGCCCGGTACCGGGACCGGGGTGCGGGAACGGGAGCGCACCGCCCGGCGCCCGCCGTCAGACCCTGAGGTCGGCCGGCCAGTGCGCGCCGTCCTCCAGCACCTCGACCTCGTCGCCGAGCCGCAGCGTGCCGAGCACGTCGTCCTCGACGCCGGCCGGGCGCTCGGGGATCAGGTTCTGCCCGAACGCCGCCTTCTTCAGCAGCCGGTGGTGCCGGGCCAGGGTGCGCAGCGGCTCCGGGCCGCGCCGCTCGCCGCTCTCCTGGTCGGTGGTGGTGACCACGCAGCGCCCGCAGGGCTTGACCACCCGGAAGGTGAGCTCGCCGATCCGGATCCGCCGCCAGCCGTCCTCGGCCCAGGGCTCGCTGCCGGAGACCACCACGTTGGGGCGGAACCGCTCCATCGGCAGCTGCTCGTGGCCGTCCGGGTGCTCGGCGGCGATCAGCGCGTTGAGCCGGGCGAGCGAGGCGGTGGTGGTGAGCAGCAGCGGGAAGCCGTCGGCCATCGAGACGGTGTCGCCGGGGGAGGAGAACTGGGGGTCGGCGGGCCGGGCGCGCGGGTCGTCCAGGTGCACCAGCCGGTAGTCGCCGACGTGCTCGGCGATCCACAGCTGGCTCTCCTTGCCGGCCTCGACGGCGTGGAAGCGGGTGCCCCAGACCTCGACGTCGGCGAGCTGGTCGCCGGCCGCGACGGCGGGGGCGGGGATCTCGGCGCGCGAGCCGTCGGCGGTGGTGAGCACGAGGGTCCCGGCGGGGGTGAGCTCGGCGCGGACCTGCCCGAGGGCGGCGTTCTCGCGCTGGCTGACGAACCGGCCGGTGGCGTCGGCGAGCATCCAGCGCCGGTCGCCGGCCAGGCCCCACGGTTCGACGCGGGCGCTCTCGGGGCTCAGGCGGTACATGGACTTGACGGGGTAGACGTGGAGTCCGGTGAGCTGCATTCCTCCATCCTGCCAGCCGTGCGCGGACCGCCGGCGCCCGCGGTCGGCGCCCGGACGTGCCGCCGACGTGCCCCCGACGTGGACCGACGTGCCCCCGACGTGCCCCCGACGCGAACCGACGCGCCCGACGCGCTCCGATGCGGCCCGAGACGTCCCGGGTGCCCTCCCCGGAGGGTGCCCGAATGCGCACGGACCGCCCGGGACGCTGGTGGGGCGGCGTTCCGGGCGGTCCGTGGATGACCCGTTTCTCCGTACGCCCGGCGGATGTGGGTGCGCCGGGTGGTGCTAGGTGGTGCGGGGTGCGGGCCGGAGGGGGCCGGCCCGGAAGGCGTCAGTAGCCCTGCGCCTGCGGCTGGTAGCCCTGCTGGAACTGGCCGGGCTCGCCGTACGGGCCGGGCCGCTGCGGCTGCATCGGGCGGACCGGGGCGACCGGGGTGACCGCCGGGCGCAGCTGGGCGCCGCCGAAGGACTGGTCGCCGGAGCCGCCGAAGCCGCCGGGCTGGCTGCCCGGGCCGCCGAAGCCCTGCGGGCCGCCGAAGGCCTGCGGGCCCTGGGGCTGGCCGGCGCCGTGCGGACCGGTGGGGCCGCCGGCCGGCTGCGCGCCGAAGGTCTGCGGACCGCCGTGGCCGCCGACGAAGGTGTTCTGGCCGCCGAAGCTCTGACCGCCGGACGGCTGGTACCCGCCGGTGGCGGCCTGGGTGAAGCCCGGGGGCGGGGTCTGCGGGCGCTGGCCGGGCAGGTACGGCTGCGGGCCGCCGTAGCCGGGGACCGGCGGCTGCGGCGCGGCGGCGTACGCGGGCGCGGGCTGCGCCGGGATGTACGCGGTGGCCGGGCCGGAGGACGGCGCGCTGCTCGGGCCGGGGCCCAGGGCGAGGCGGGCGGGCGGCAGGGCGGGGAGGTTGCCGCCGGGGGCGTCGTACCCGGTGCCGTACCGGTTGTTCTCGTAGGACGGGCCGGAGAGGCCGGATCCGTAACCGGTCGACAGGGCCGGCGGCAGGGCGGCCGGCACGTTGATGGGGGCGATCTGCGGGACACCGCGCTCTGCGACGAGGCTGTCGTAGATGGGCGTGCCGGAGGAGAAGGACGGAGAGGGGTAGCCGACTCCGTCGTAGGAGCGGGGCGAGGTCATGGGGCATACGGTAAGCCCACAACGCGCCTGCTGAGGAGACTGGGAGGCGGAGCAGTTCGAGTGTTTACACAAGCTTCGCTCGAACAAAAGTTTCGAAAGTGGGAAGAACGGACATTCCGGCGGCGACTTCCGGCCACTGTCCGGTGGCTCGGGGGGTTCGAACGCGGTCCGGACGGGGGTGCCGAAGGCCCGTGCGGTGACGGGCCGGTGGACGGTTCGGGGACCGTCGAAGAAACTTTTGCGGGCGGGGCGTGCACCGGCGCATTCGAGCCCCCGCCGGGGGCGCGGCGGGGGCTCGTGAATGTTTCGGGAATAAAGTCCCCGTCAGGTCTTTCGCGGGCCGCGGTCAGCGCGGCCGGAGACCGTTCAGCGCGCGGGGGCGGCCTGCTCGGCGGACTGCTCCGCCGCCTGCTCGCCACCCTGCTCGGCGCCGCGCTCGGCGGCCTTCGCGGCGGTCTTCCCGGTGGTCTTGCCGCCGGTCTTCGCGGCGGGCGGCTCGACGGGTCCGCGCTGGGCCGGGAAGCCCGGGCGGCCGGCGACCTCGGTGGTGCAGAACGAGCAGCGCACCGCCGCGACCGGGATCCGGCTCAGGCACTCCGGGCAGTCCTCCTTGGCGACCGGCTCCGGCTCGGCGCCCGCCAGCTTCGCCTGGAGCTTGCCGACCGGCACCACCACGACGAAGTAGATCACCGCGGCCACCAGCACGAAGCCGATCAGCGCGTTGACGAAGACCCCGTACGGGAAGCGGGCGCCCGCCACCTCGAAGGTCTTCTCGGTGAAGTCGCCGACCGCGCCCGTCGCCACCCCGACCAACGGGGTGAGGAACGCCGTGACGAACCCGGTGACCACGGCCGTGAAGGCCGCGCCGATCACGATGCCGACGGCCAGGTCGACCACGTTTCCACGCAGCAGGAAGCTGCGGAATCCCTTGAACACCGGGAACTCCAAACGGTACGGGGGAGGGTGGGGCGGGACCACGGGTCCCGGCCGGTCATCCTGCCGACCGGGCGGGCCCGCGGTCCAACCGGCGTCACCCGAACCGCGTAACGGGACCGCGGGACGGTGCCGACGGCTCGGGCGCCGCCCGGACGCTCCGCGTACGGCTGGATCCGGACCACCGCCCGCGCCTGCCCGGGGCGGGTGCCGGAGCACCGGCGCCGCACCGGCGGGTGGACGCGACGGCGCGAGCCGATCTCGTCGGCGCGCAGCGCGTCGGCGCACGCCGGTGCGGTGGGACCGGAACCGGCCCCGGCTCCGCGCGTCGGGCCCCGACGCGCGGCGCGGGCACTTCGGCGGTTCCCGTCCGGCGGGCGTCAGACCACCCGCAGGCGCAGCGAGCGCTCGTAGAACTCCACCATCTGCGCCGACACCCGGTGCAGCGTGAAGGAGGTCAGGAACCGCGCCCGCGCGGACTTCGCCCGCACCCGCGCCGAGGCCCGGTCCTGCAAGGTGTCGGTCAGCGCCTCCGCCAGCGCGGCGGGCCGCTCCGGCGGCACCAGCCGCGCGTAGTCCTCCGAGCCCACCGTCTCGCGCAGCGCCGGCACATCGGCGGCGACCAGCGGCACGCCGACGCCCATCGCCTCCAGCGCCGCGCTGCCCAGCCCCTCCCAGCGGGACGGCACGGCGAACGCGTCGGAGGCCGCCATCAGGTCGAACACGTCGTCGCGCGGCCCGAGGAAGCGCACCCCGGCCGTCGTCGAGGCCAGCGCCCGCAGCCGTTCGCTCTCGGCGCCCTCGCCGCCCGCCAGCAGCAGCACCGCCTCCGGCTCCGCGCGCAGCACCTCCGGCCAGGCCTCCAGCAGGACGTCCAGGCCCTTGCGGTACTGCTGACGGGCCGCCGCCAGCACCACCGGCACCTCCGGGGGCAGCTCCAGCGCGGTGCGCACGGCGGCCCGCCGGTCCGGCGTCACCGTGCCGAGGCGCTCCGGGTCGCGCCCGCGCGGCACCACGTCGATCCGCTGGTACGGCACCCGCAGGCGGCGCGCCATCGCCCCGGCCACGTAGCGGGTCAGCGCGTGGAAGCGCCGGGTGCCCTGCGCGGTCGCCGCGTCCACGGTCTGCGCGGCCCGCACCTTCCACGGGCTCAGTCCGCGCGCGTTGCGGTGCTCGGGGCCGTACGAGGCGTCGACCAGGGTGGTCACCACCGGGGTGCGGGCGGCCAGCGCGGCGGCCCGGCCGAGCACGTCCGACTCGTACAGCGTGGTGTGCACCAGGTCCGGGCGGCGCTCGCGGACCAGTCGGTGCAGGGCGGCGGCCGTGCGCCCCCGGGTCGGCCGGCCGACCCCGAACACCTCGGCGCCGGCCGCGGTGAGCTCCGGCTGGAAGCCGCCGGGGGAGTCCTTGAGGTACGCGACGTCCAGCTTCACCCCGGCCCGCGTCAGTTGGGGGGCCATCGCCATCAGGCCCTGCTCGGCCCCGCCGGCCCGGCTCACGCTGTCGATCACATAGAGCACATGCACAGGCCAACCCCCGCCCTCCTGGGCGCGCCCGTTCTCCCGTGCCGGGACGGCGCCCTGACTGCCGCTCAGCATCGCAGGTCGCGGTCGGTGCCCGCCAGCGATTAGGTCACACCCGGAGCGGTGCCGGAGGGCCGGTGGCGAACCGTCCGGGGGCGGACGACAGCGTGCAGCAGGGCGTGTTGGCCCCTCGAAGGGCGCACGACGGCTCCCGTCCGGCGCTTTTCAGGAGTACCCGCGCTGGCGTGCGGACCACCGCCGGGTTGCGCCAAGGGGTCGTCCCTGGCCGGAGGCTGTGCCAAGGTCGTTCCCATGCCTGACGCGACACCGGTCAAGGTGACCGGAACCCGCCCCCGCATCCTCCACCTCATCACCGATCCACGCCGCAGCGGCGCCCAGAACCTCGCCCACGACCTCCACCGCGAACTGCGCCGCCGGGGCCAGGCCTCCGCCCTGCGCGCGCTCGCCCCGCACCCGGACGCCTCCGACTCCCGCACCACCGTCCTCGGCCCCGGCCGGCTCCACCCGCGCACCCTCGGCGCCCTGCGCGCCGCCGCCCGCACCGCCGACCTCGTGGTCGCCCACGGGGCCGCCACCCTCCCCGCCTGTGCCCTCGCCCTCGCCGGCACCCGCACCCCGTTCGTCTACGCCTCCATCGGCGACCCCCGGAACTGGACGGCCGGCCCGGTCCGCAGGCTGCGCACCGGCGCCCTGCTGCACCGCGCCGCCGCCGTCACCGCCCTCTCCGACGGGGCCCGCGACCTGCTCGTGGAACACTTCCGGCTGCCCGCCGCCACCGTCCGCACCATCCCCAACGCCCGTGCCGCCGACCGCTACCCGCCCGCGCAGGGGCAGGCCGACCGGCGCGCCGCCCGGCAGTCGCTGGGCCTGCCGCCGGACGGCCTGCTGGTGGCCTGGCTCGGCCCGATCGCCCCCGCGAAGCGCCTCGACCTCGCCCTCGACGCCCTCGACCGGCTCCCCGACGTGCGGCTCGCCGTGGCCGGCGACGGCCCGCAACGCACCGCCCTGGAGCGACATCCGGCCGCCGCCCGGGCCCACTTCCTGGGCACCCTCGCCGACCCGGCGCCGCTCTACCGGGCCGCCGACGCCGTGCTGCTCAGCAGTGACAGCGAGGGGGTGCCCGGGGTGCTGATCGAGGCCGCGCTGGCCGGCCTGCCGGCCGTCGCCACCGACGTCGGCTGGGTCGGCTCGGTGGTCCGGGACGGCGTCACCGGCACGCTGGTCGCCCCCGGCGACCCGCTCGCCCTCGCCGAGGCGCTGGCCGGGGTGCTGGCCGGCGACCGCGCCGGACTCGGCGCCGCCGCCCGCGCCCACGCGCTGGCCCACTGCGATCTCGACGTGGTGGCCGACGCCTGGCAGCGCCTGTTCAACGAGGTCTGCGACCGCGGCGGACCGCGCGGGCGCGGCTGACGCGGCCGACGCGTCCCGGTGCGCCGGGTCGGGTGCGCTGTTCAGGCGAATCCCGGCCCGACGCACCGGGACGACAGGCCGTTGACGCCTCGTCACGGGTCACACTCCCGGTGTGAAGCCGATCCTTCGAACCTCCCTGTTGCTGGCCGTCGCCGCCGGGATCGCCGCGTCCCCCCTCCAGGCCGCCGCCGTCAGTCACCAGCCGCCCCGCGAGGGCACCCCGTTCTCCCACCTCAACACCATCCAGCCGGTGCGGGAGAGCGCCCGCACCGAGGCGCTGGAGTTCTTCTGGTACGACTGCAGCCACTCGCAGGCGCTGGAGCAGCCGCTGCAGGCCTGGGCCGAGCGGCACCGCGCCGACGTCGACCTGCGCCGGGTGCCGGCCATCTGGCCGGGCAGCCGCGAGGAGACCGCGCAGCGCGGGCACGCCCGGCTGTACTACACGCTGGAGCGGCTCGGTCTGGTCGATCGCCTGCAGGCCGGTGCCTTCCGGGCCGTCCACACCGAGGACCAGGACCTCACCACCGAGGCCACCGCCACCGCCTGGGCGCAGCGCCAGGGCGTCGACCAGCAGCGCTTCCGCGAGGCCTACGGCTCGCAGCAGGTGGCCAAGGCGGTGGACGAGGCGGCCGAGCTGTTCGTCCGCCACGGCATCAACGAGCTGCCGACCGTGGTCGTGCACGGTGACGCGCGGACCTCGCCGACCAAGGCCGGCGGCGTCGAGGCGATGCCCGGGGTGATGGACCGTCTGGTCGCGGAGGACCAGCAGCGCCACCCGCGGGCCCACACGCTGTTCTGATCTCCCGTCATCTCCCCGGATGGTCCCGGCGGGCCGGCCGCACGAGGCCGGCCCGCCGGGCTGCTTTCCGGCCCTTCCCCTAACCATTACCAGTGTGTTTAATGGTTAGCATGAGCGAGCTGACGATCCCGCACGTCCACCACCGCCACGTCGACGTCGACGGCCTGCGCGTCTTCTACCGGGAGACCGGCCCGGCCGACGCCCCCGTGCTCCTGCTGCTGCACGGCTTCCCGTCCGCCTCCCACCAGTTCCGGCGGCTCTTCGACGCGCTCGGCACCCGCCACCGGCTGATCGCCCCCGACTACCCGGGCTTCGGCCACAGCGACAGCCCCGCGCCCGACGCCTTCGCGTACCGCTTCGACACCCTGGCCGACGTCGTCGAGGGCTTCTGCCGGGCCCTGGGCCTCGACCGCTTCGCCCTCTACGTCTTCGACTTCGGCGCCCCCGTCGGCCTGCGGCTCGCCACCCGCCACCCCGAATGGATCACCGGCCTGGTCGTCCAGAACGGCAACGCCTACGAGGAGGGACTCTCCGAGCAGGCCCGCGCGTTCATAGCCAACCGCCCCGGCGTCGAGGGCGCCGCCGAACGCGCCCGCGCCATCCTCACCCTGGAGATCACCCGCTCCCAGTACGAGGGCGGCACCGGCGACCCCACCCTCGTCGCCCCCGACGGCTGGACCCTCGACCAGCACCACCTCGACCTGCCCGGCCGCAAGGACGTCCAGGTCGAACTCGCCCTCGACTACCACCACAACGTCGAGCTCTACCCCGTCTGGCAGGAGTGGCTGCGCACCCACCGCCCGCCCGCGCTCGTCGTCTGGGGCCGCAACGACCCGTTCTTCACCGAACCCGGCGCCCGCGCCTACCTGCGCGACCTGCCCGACGCCGACCTGCACGTGTTCGACACCGGGCACTTCGCCCTGGAGGAGAAGCTGCCCGAAATCGCCCCGCTGATCGACGACTTCCTCACCCGGATCGGGAAGTAGCGCGCCCCCGCGGGCGTTCAGTCCCGGCGCAGCAGCAGCGTGACGAAGCCGAGCGTCCCCCGGTAGCCGTGCAGCCACTGGGCGCGGTGCAGCTCCGCCGCCGCCCGGACGGCCGCGGCGTCCGGGTGCTCCGGGTGGTCCAGCGCCCACTCGGCCGCCGTGCCCGTCCAGGAGAACTCGTAGTCGTCCCACTCCTGCCGGCTGCTCACATGGCCGTACACCGGCGTCCAGCCGTCGGCCGTCACCCGGTCCACGGTGGTGGCCAGGTCCGCGTAGTCCTCGCGCGCGGCGCCGAGCGCGGCCGGCGCCGCCGCCGAGGGCTCGCGCTCCCAGAACCCCTCGCCCACCAGCACCCGGCCGCCCGGCGCCAGGAACTCCCGGGCCGCGGCCAGCGCCGGCAGCAGACCGCCGAAGACGTGCGTCGCGCCGACGTTCAGGACCAGCTCGAAGGGCCGGCGGTCGGTGAACTCCCGGGCGTCCAGGTGGTGCAGCCCCAGCCGCCGCTGCACCCCCAGCGCCTCGGCCGACTCCCGGGCCAGGGTCAGCGCCGCCGCGTCCACGTCCACCCCGACCGCCCGCCAGCGCGGGCGCGCGCCCAGCGCCCGCAGCAGCCAGGCCGCCCGCCCGCAGCCGAGGTCCAGCGCCCGCCCCTGCTCGTCCGGCGCGAGCGCCCGTTCCAGCAGCGCCGCCACCGACGCGTCGCAGAGCGGCGCGGCGATCGGATGACGCGCGTGCGCGAGCCGGGAGATCGTCCGACGGTCCATCCGGCCAGTGTGACCCACCCGGCCTCAGTACGTCCGGCCTTTCCAGGACGCGCCCCGGCCCCGCCAGTGCTGCACCGCCGAGTCGACCGTCATCAGCAGGTAGAGCGAGGCCGTGAACGGCAGCAGCAGCGCGGCCGGCGCCGGCCGCCCGTAGTAGCGCAGCATCGGCACGAACGTCCCCGCCATCAGCGCCCACGCCGCCGCGCCCGCCACCGCCACCGGCCACGCGCCCCCCACCAGCCCGGCCACCGCCGCCACCGGCGGCACCAGGTACACCAGCGCCAGCCCCAGCACCGTCCCCAGCAGCAGCACCGGTGAGTGCCGCAGCTGGGCGTACGCGCTGCGCGACACCATCCGCCACAGCTGCGCCAGGCGCGGATAGGGGCGCACGCTGTCCACCTGCTCCGCCAGCCCCAGCCAGGTCCGGCCCCCGGCCGCCTTCACCGCCCGGGCCAGCGACACGTCGTCGATCACCGCGCCCCGGATCGCCGCCACCCCGCCCGCCCGCTCCAGGGCCTCGCGCCGCACCAGCGAGCAGCCGCCCGCCGCCGCGGCCGTCCGTGACCCGGGCCGGTTGCTCCACCGGAACGGGTACAGCTGGGCGAAGAAGTACACGAAGGCCGGCACGATCAGCCGCTCCCACCCGGTCTCCACCCGCAGCCGGGCCATCTGCGACACCAGGTCCAGCCGGCCGCTCTCCGCCGCCGCCACCAGCTCGGCCAGCGAGTCCGGCCCGTGCGCGATGTCCGCGTCGGTCAGCAGGAGGTACTCCGCGTCCGGCCCGGCCAGCTCCACCCCGTGTCGCAGCGCCCACAGCTTGCCGGTCCAGCCCGGCGGCAGCGGGGGAGGGGTGGTGACCGTCAGCTCCAGGCCCCCCGGGGCGGCGAGCGAGCGCGCCAGCGCGCCCGTCCCGTCCGAGCTGTGGTCGTCCACCAGCACCACCCGGGCCCGCCCCGGGTACTTCTGCGCCAGCAGGCCCGGCAGCGACAGCGGCAGCACCCCGGCCTCGTCCCGGGCCGGCACCACCACCGCCACCTGCGGCCAGCGCACCGGCGGCCGGCGCGGCGGCAGCCGCACGTCGGTGCGCCAGAACAACCCGTGGCAGCCCGCCAGCCAGAGCCAGACCAGCAGGGAGAACGCGGCGATCCACAGCAGGACGGTCACCCGGGCAGTCTGCCGCACCCGGGGCCCGACGGGGGGCATCGACTAAAGTCTTGACCCGTGAAGATCGCACTGATGGACTCGGGAATCGGCCTGCTGGCCGCCGCCGCCGCACTCCGGGCGCTGCGTCCGGACGTCGATCTGGTGCTCTCCTCCAACCCTGCCTCGATGCCCTGGGGGCCCCGGACGCCCGAGGCGATCACCGAACTCGCCCTCGGCTGCGCCCGGGCCGCCGCCGAGTACCGGCCGGACGCGCTGATCGTCGCCTGCAACACCGCCTCGGTGCACGCGCTCGCCGCGCTGCGGGCCGAACTGGAGCCCGCGCTGCCGGTCATCGGCACCGTCCCGGCGATCAAGCCGGCCGCCGCCCTCGGCGGCCCGGTCGCCATCTGGGCCACCCCCGCCACCACCGGCAGCGCCTACCAGCGCGGGCTGATCCGCGACTTCGCGGGAACGGCCGCGGTCACCGAGGTCGCCTGCCCCGGGCTCGCCGACGCCGTCGAGCACGGCGACGAGGCGGCCATCGACGCCGCCGTCGCCGACGCGGCCGCCCGCACCCCGGCCGGCACGGCGGCGGTCGTGCTCGGCTGCACCCACTACGAACTGGTCGCCGAGCGCATCCGCGCCGCCGTCGCCCCGGCCGCGCTGCCCTCGCTGACCCTGCACGGCTCCGCCGACCCGGTCGCCGCCCAGGCCCTGCGCCGTGTCCTCGACCCCACCCGCGAGGGCACCGCCACCCTCACCGTCCTCCACGCCGGCACCCCCACCACCCTCCCTCCCGCCGCCCTCGCCTACCCCCAGACCCTGTCCCTCACCGCCCCGGCGTCCTGACCCCTGACCCTGACCCCTGGCGCGGTTCGGCAACGGCCTGGGCCGCAGGACCCGGCACCCCGAGCTCGCGCAGACGCTCGTGGGGCTCGGGGGCGGCGATGGCCTGTCCGCGAGGCTCGGTTTCGTGCGTGGCCGCGGATCGTGGCGGTGGCCAGTTCGTGGTACCCGGGTGAGGTCGGGGGCGACGATGGCCTGTCCGCGAGGCTCGGTGTCCTGAGCTGCCGCGGATCGAGGCGGTGCCCAGTTCGGGGCGCTTGGGCGCCGGGTGCGGTCGGGGGTGCGATGGGCTGTCCGCGAAGCTTGGTTTCCTGGGTGGCCGCGGATCGTGGCGGCGGCGAGTTCATGGCGCTTCGGCGTCCGGGCGCGGTCGGTCAGCGGGGCTGACGGTCTGCCCGTGAGGCTTGGGCTCGCAGAGGCCGGGCCTTTTGCCCTGGGCAGCTCCGGCCCGGCGCGGCGGCGCCGACCTTCGTCGTGCGGCCCTCACCGCCCCGTGTCCTGGCGCAGACGGCGGTGGCGGCCTCCGCCCGGCCTGCCCATCCCCGGACCCGGGCCCGTTGCGCCCCCTGCGAATGGCGGCGGATTCGTCCGCCGCTCTGCCCCGCAGGCCGTTGGTGGCGAGTCCGGGCTTCTGGGCGTGGCGGCGGGCGTGATCGCTGTCCTGCTCGGCACCGGCCGGTGTCCGTGCAGGTCGTGGGCGCAGTGAGGCGTGGATGTGGTGGAGCCGTTCGGCGCTGTGGCGGGGGTGTGGTTTTTGATCGTTGTTCCGGCTCGGCGCCGGGCAGGGTCTGTGCGGGTCGTGGGTGTGCGGGCGGGTGTGGAGGGCGGCGGAGTCGTCCGCCGCCCTGCCTCGCCGGCCGTTGGCGGCGCGCGCCCGGGTTCCGGGCCTGCATGCGGGCGTCGGTCGCGCTGGAGATCTCCGTCATCCCGGCCCGACAGTCGGGGGCGGGTACGCCGACTGTCCCGGCGCCGGGCCGGGACCCGGGCGGGGCGCTGCGTGGGGCTGGCTGCGGACGACGGTCCGCCGTTCCGGCTCGGTGGTGGCCGAAGGCCGCCCGGGCGACGGGCTCGGCGGGGTGCCCGGGGGGCCTGCCGGTTGGCGCCGCTCGGGGCTCGCGGGTGAGGGGGCCGGAGCGTGTGGCGGGGTGGTGTGCGCAGGAAGCCGGTGGGGCGACTTCCTGCGCGGGGGAGGGTCAGGCGGCGCGGCCGCGCCAGCGGCGGTAGGCGGGTTCGAGGCCGGAGAGGATGGTGTCGAAGCACCGGCTGCTGGTCGTGGAGTCCACCTGGAGCCGGCTGATCTGGAGGGGGTGGGAGGGCAGCCGGGGGCCGAGGCGGTGGTCGGAGAGGAAGCCGAGCCGGTAGCCCAGCTCCTGAAGGACGGTTTCGGCCCGGACGTCGTGGCCGCCGTCCGGGTAGGCGAACGCGATCGGGGGCTCGCCGAGCCAGCGGGTGAGGGCTTCGTGGGCGCCGGTGATCTCGGCCCGGACGGTGGCGTCGTCGCAGCGGCCCAGGCACGGGTGCCCCTGGGTGTGGTTGCCGATGGCGACGCCGCCCTCGCGGAGCGCGAGCAGGTCGGCGGGGGTGAGCTGTTCCTGGCCGGGCGGGCGCCGGTCGGCGCTGACCCGCAGTTCCTGGAGGCTGCGCCGGCGGTCCGGGTCGGGCATCGCCTTGAGCCGGCGGAGCAGCTGGGAGGGATGGCCGCAGTCGAGCGAGCGGGCGCGGCCGCCGTGCCGGGCGAGGAAGTCGGCCTCGTGCCACCAGAACGGCTTCTCGGTGCCGATCAGCTCGGAGATGACGAAGGCGGCGGCGGGGATGCCGCGTTCGATCAGCGCGGGCAGCGCATGGGTGAGCACGCTGCGGTCGGCGTCGTCGAAGGTCACCAGCACGCTGCGGGCGGGCAGCGGGCGCCGTTCGGCGACGGCCTGCTGCACGGCGGCCAGCGAGACGGGGGTCGCGAGTCTTCGCAGCCGGTCCAGCTGGGCGCCGAAGGAGCGCGGGTCGGTGACCCCGTGGTAGGCGAGCACGGCGAGGCGCTGCGCCGCCCGGGCGCGGAAGAGCGGCTGGACGGGGGCGAACCGCAGCCACTCGCCGCGCGCGTCGGCGCGGTGGCCGGCGCGGCGGTCGGCCCGCTCGGGCTCGGCCGGCCGGCGGACCGGCCGGGGGCAGGTCAGGGGGACGGCGGAGCGTAGCGCGCGGCCGCCGGCCGGGTGCACGCCGGGCGGGAGTACGGCGGGCTGGAGGCCGGTCGGCGGGGTGACGGCCGGCGGGGTGACGACCGGCTGCCCGTCGGTCGTCACGGTGCCCGGCCCGGGCGGTCCGGCCGGGCGGGGCGGCACGGGCGGGGCGGCGGTGGTGGGTGGCGGCCGCAGGTCCGACAGGGCGGTCACCACGGCCCTGGTCCGGGCCGTGGGGCTGGAGGTCGATGTCGTGGAATGGGACTGCGGCACGGTTCCCCCTCGGTCGCCGATGCGGCGTGGCGGTACCGCCGGAGGACGGAGCCCGGCCTCCGACTCCAGGGCACGGCGGCTCCGCCCCCTGGGTATGTCCGGTCCACGGCGGGGACTCCCAACCCGCACCGCGGACGGCTCCTGGATCGCTCAATGTAATGGAGACAGCTACGCCCCGTTGATGGTTGTACGGGACCGGCAAGGTTTTTTCGCAGATCGGGAACAATTCCGGGACGAGCCCGGAACGGCTTCGGGACGGCATGGCGACACCTTTCCGAACATCCGCCGACGCCCGTCGGCGGCCTTCACCGAGGGTGTCCGCCCGATCGCGTCCCGCATGCTGCCGGGGCGGCGGCTCCGGGGTACCTTGGGCTCATGGCAGATGCGGAACGTGATCACTTCCACCCGCACGGAGCGACCCGGCTGGCCCGGTACTGTCACGGCGGTCCGCTGGTCACACACCAGGTGCCGCTCGCGCTGGTGGGCCTGGCCTGCCTCGCGCTGGGGATCGTGGTGGCGGTCGTGGTTCCGGACAGTGACGGTCCGGCCTGGGCGATGGCGGTGGCGGGCTGCCTGGCGGCCGGCGTGCTGCTGCTCGGGCGGATCGGCTTCGCGCTGTTCCGCCGCCGCCGCGCGGCGGCCTGAGCGCGGACCGCCGCGGCGGATCCCGGGGCAAACCGGCAAACCGACAAACCGGCAAACCGGGAAGTCGCTCGAACGCCGATCGCCCGATCGCGTTCATCCGGTCGGGTCGGCGGGTAATCGGCCCATCCGCCAATTCCTTCTCGTTTCTTTCACAATTCCGGGGCAGCAGCCCCACATTCCCCTTCCCCTCCCGCGACGGCCGTCCGGGGCGGCGTCGACCCCGGGAGCCGTCGGGGGTCGCCCCCTCCCCAAGTCGTAGAGACCCGGCGCGAGGCGTGCGACTTGATGGCGACACGAGGTGGGACCCCAGGCCGACGCTCCGCCCCCTGTGCGCTGCGACAGTTTCAACAGCCATGCGAACAGCTGGAGTTGAACAGGACTCCGGGCGGATGAGGCGGAGGTCGGAGCGGTGGGGACGTCAAGGAGCAGGGCCGTGCGCCGGGCGGCGGTTGTGCTGGCGGGGGCGGGCCTGGTGGCCGGCGTGGTCCCGGCGGCGTACGCAGGGGGCGCCGCCGGCGCCGTCGACGCGGGTGCGGTGTCGGACTCGGCACGACGGGTCGACCGGGCGGCGCTGGACGCCGGGCTGCGGGCGGTGGTGGCGCCGGGCGGTGCGACCGCCGCGCTCGGCCGGGTGAGCGAGAACGGCCGCACCCTCTGGAGGGGCGCGGCCGGAACCGGCGACCTCGCCACCGGTGAGCCCGCCGCGGCCCGCGACCGCTTCCGGATCGGCAGCGCCACCAAGACCTTCGTGGCGACGGTCGTCCTCCAGCTCGTCGCGGAGCACCGGATCGGCCTGGACGAGCCGGTGGAGAAGTACCTGCCCGGCGTCGTGCACAACGGCGCCGCGATCAGTCTCCGCCAGTTGCTCAACCACACGGGCGGCGTCTACAACTACACCTCGGACCCGGCCTTCGCGTACGACGACGAGGCCTCGTTCCGGACCTGGCTCAGCACCGACCGCTGGAAGTCGTGGTCACCGGCGGAACTCGTCGCCGTCGCCGAGAGCCACCCGCCGTACTTCCCGCCGGGTCAGGACTGGCACTACTCCAACACCGACTACATCCTGCTCGGCATGCTCATCGAGAGGACCACCGGCCGCACCTGGCAGCAGGAGGTCGAACGACGGATCATCCGGCCCCTCGGCCTGCGGGAGACCACCATGCCGGAGAACGACCCCGCGGTGCCCGGCCACCACACCCACGGCTACGTCGCCCTGCCCGGCGGCCCGGTGGACGTCACGCTGTTCGACCCGAGCGTCGCGGGCCCGTCCGGCGCCGGCATCTCGACCACTGCCGACCTCGCCGCCTTCGTTTCGGCCCTGCTCGGCGGACGGCTCCTGGGGCCCGCCGAACTCGCCGAGATGAAGCGCACCACGGGCCTCGGGCGCGGGGCCGACTACGGCCTCGGCCTGGAGCGCACGCCCACCCCCTGCGGGAACTTCTGGGGCCACCGCGGCGACAGCATCGGCTACAGCAGCATCATGCTCAGCGACGACACCGGGACGCGCCAGGTCGTGCTCGTCCGCAATCCGTACGACTCCGCCGGGCGGCACGCCTCCGAGGCCGCCTTCACCGCCCTGGTGACGGCCGCGGCCTGCGCGGGCCGGACCGCCCCGTAGGACTTCGACCGCCCCGTCGGGGCTCGACCGCCCGGCGGGTGACGGCCCGTCCGGGCGGGCCGTCGTGGGCGTCGCGGCGCCGTCCTGCCATGACGCCGCGGCGCCGTGCTGCCGGCGGACGGCGCCGGTCGGCGACGCCCCCGCCGGATAGGGTGCGGGCCATGGCCATTCCCGAGTTCCTCGCCGACCTCCGCGCCGTGGTCGGATCCCGCATGCTCTGGCTCAGCGCCGTCGTGGCGGTCGTCCTGGACGACGACGGCCGGGTGCTGCTCGTGCAGCGCGCCGACGACGGCAGCTGGACGCCGCCCGGCGGCATCCTCGACCCGGGCGAGCAGCCCGCCGACGGCGCGGTCCGCGAGTGCCTGGAGGAGAGCGGTGTCGTGGCCGTCCCGGACCGGCTGGTGGCGGTCACCGTCTCGCCGGAGGTCACCTATCCCAACGGCGACATGACGCAGTACCTGGAGCTGATCTTCCGCTGCCGCCCGGTGGGCGGCGAGGTGCGGGTGGACGAGGACGAGACGCTCGCGGTCGGCTGGTACGCGCTGGACGCGCTGCCGCCGATGGCGGAGAAGGAACTCGCCTGGATCCAGCGCGCGGTGGCCGGTCACGCCGAGGCCGGTTTCGAGTGGAACGGCGCGCCGCGCCCCTGACGGCGGGCCCCGGCGCAGGTTCCCGCAGCGGCGCCGGCCGGACGTCCGGGACCGGCGCGCGGGTGCGGGTGCCGAAGGCCGGCCTCCCCGGTGATCAGTCGGGTGGGAACCGCAGCGTCGGCACGCCCGGCAGGGCCGGGTGGCGAGCCCTCCGGCACCTCCGGGGCGCCGCCAGCGTCGGCGTGGTCACCGGCCGGCGGGTCGGCTCCGACGAGTCCGGCCCTGACGAGTCCGGCTCCGCCGGTGACGACCGCGCGCATGGCCGAGGTTCCCCCCTCATGACCGGCCGGCCCCGCGGCCGGCCCGGTGCCGATGGTAGCCGTGCGGTCACCCGCTGTGGAACCGATCCCGCAGAACGGCAGGAAGCGGTCACCGGCGGTCCCGGCGGGTCGAGGCGGCCCCCGGACGGGGGATCAGCCCTTGGGCTGGCGGTACGCCTCCTCGGCGGCGTCCAGCACCGCCGCGAGGTCGCCGCCGGCCGTGGCGGTGGCGACCGCAGCCACCGCGCCCTCGACGAACGGTGCGTTGGCGAACCGGACCGGGAACGGCAGGCCGTGCTCGTCGGCGTCGGCGAGCAGGGCCCGGACGGTGGTCACCGCGCCGCCGAGGTCGGCCAGCACGACCACCCCGTGGCCCTGGTCGACCCGCCGGGTGGCGGCGGCGACCAGCACGGCGCTGATGCCGGGGCCGGACACCAGGTCGCCGCCGGTCGCGGCCACCGGTGCGGCGGAGTCGTCACCGGTCAGCGCGAGGGCCAGGGCGCGGACGGCGGTGGCGAGTTCCTGGCTGTGCGAGACGAGGACGACGCCGACCCGGCCGTGCCCGGGCGGGCGGCCCGGGGTGGGCCGGGGCAGCGGGGCCGGGGCGGGCGGGGTGCGGGGCGCCGGGGGGTGGGCCGAGGGGGCCTCGGAGATGGGGATGACATCGGCGCGGGTGCCGTCCCGGCGGCTCATCGGCTGCTCCTCGGGGCGCTCGGTGGGGGCGGGGTGGGGGCGGGAAGGGACTCGGTGGGGCCCGGTGGGGGCTCCCCACACTCTGGCAGTTCGCCCGCCGCCCGCCGCGCGGGACACGCGCCCGGCGGGGGCGGGCCGGGGCCGCTGACGGGCCGTCGGACGCGGCCGGGGGAGTCCTCCCGATCCCGCTGACCGGGGCCGTGCGGGTGACTAGGCTGGGGCCGTTCAGGCCGTCGGGAGGAGAGACCAGCAGTGACAGCCAACAGCGGGACCGGGGTGGAGCCGGTCGAGGCGGGGCCGGCGGAGCTCGGCGCGAACGGCAAGCCGAAGGTGGACTTCACCGGGGCGACCTGGCTGTGCAGCAGCCAGGGCGTCGGCGACGTGCAGATCGCGTTCGTCGACGGCTACATCGGCATGCGGGACGGTCGTCAGGAGGACGGCCCGGTGCTGGTGTTCACGCCCGGGGAGTGGCGGGCCTTCGTGCTCGGCGCGCGGGACGGCGAGTTCGACCTCACCTGACCGGATCCGGCCGGACGTCCCGCACGGGGCGCCCGGCCGGGCCCGAAGGTCTCCGGTGGTCATCGTTCCGATCACATTTGAACGTGCCCCGTCATAATTTCTGTTGACTGCTGGACAAACGCAGCTCAGAGTATGAGCACAGGCAGACGCCGTGCCCACCGCCCCCACGCGGCCAGACACGGCGCCTGCTGTGCAACCCGGCAGTGCTGCCGAGTCTCCTCCCAGTCATCCCCTGCGCACCGGGGGTGCGTCGGCCGGTCCCGGCCCCACGGAGGGGCCGGCAGTCGCCGGGAGGATGGCGCCGGACCCGAGAGCGACTCGGGAGGTGGCGCCGGTGCCCGGGACCCGCACGCCCCCACGCGGCGGCGTCCCGAGCAGATCCGCGGGAGCGACGGGCCGGGGCCCCGCGGACCTTGCTTGTGGTGCATGGAACTGTTGGCTTGTGTGCTGTGCGGTGTGCGACGTCGAAGCTGGGTGCTCGGCGGATCGGCACGACGGTATGCACAGTGAGGGAAACGCGTGTAGGGCCGCGTTTGCGACATGCCGTCCCCCCGAAGGGTGAAACCCAGAACGGCTGTCGTGCTGAACCGAACGTAGCCCGGACGGTTGCTCAGAGTCAACATTGGTCTCTGAGCGTGGATCTCCGTCCGGCGCCCCACCCACCCCGCGAGCGGGGTCTGCCGGGCACGTACGATGTTCCCATGTCTTTTCTCCGCCGTCGCTCCGGTCAGCCCACCGGCCCGGACTTCGACGTGCTCGCCATGGACCCGGGCGACTGGCCCGGCGACTTCGGTGCGGCCATGATGACCGGCCCGGACGGCTCCTGCCAGGGGATTTTCCTGCGCTACGACCTGTTCGGCGGCAGAGGCCCGGCGATGTTCATCGGCAACCTCCCCGAGGGTTCGCCGGCCCGGGAGACCGGCGACAGCGTGCCCTTCGAGGTGCGCCAGCTGCTCGCCGCCCTGGGGGACGAGGAACCGGTCGAGTTCGTCTCGGCGGAGGACTTCCCGGTCATGCTCGGGGACGACCTGCTGATCGTGAAGAAGGTCAAGGTCAGCGAGGGCCGGGTCTTCTGTGCCCAGTTCGGCCGGAGTGACGGCGTGCAGGTCACCATCGCCTCCTGGGACCGACCGATTTCGGACGACCTCTACCAGTTGCTCAAACCGCTGCCCGCGGACATGTTCCAGCAGGGCTGACCGGACGCCGCGACCGTGCCCCGGAGGGCAGGGTTCCGCTTCCCGTTCCGGTCCTCGCGGCGCTTGCGTCACCCCGCTCGTTCCGGGCCTCGGGCACTGCTTGACGGCCTCGATCACGGCTTCGTAAAGTCGCGGACATGCCGTGCCGTCTCCCGCTGCTGACCCGTCGCAGCTACCTCGACCTGCGGCGCACCGCCAGCGCGGTGTGTCCGGGTCACTGAGGGGGATTCGTCCCCGAGGCGGCGGGCGGCCGGCCGAGCGGCCGGCGCCGGTCCGGGGGCGGGTGTCCGCCGAGCCCGGGTTCCGGGGGCGGGTGTTCCACCGACCTCCGGGGTCGCCTGCCCGTCCCGCGCGCCCGTCCCGGCGTGCCGAGGAGCCAGAGCCCACGCTGCCGCCCGGAGGCACCTGCCCCATGAGCATCATCACTGCCGACCATTCGCCCGCCGCCCCGTCCCCCGTCGAGGCCGCCCTCGCCGGGCTGCCCCGGGTCGTCGACCTGCTGGCCGCCCGGGCCGAGGAGCACGACCGCGACGCGACCTTCCCCTACCAGGGCATCGAGGCCGTCCACGACGCCGGACTGCTCACCCTGACCGTCGACCGGCGGTACGGCGGCCCCGGCGGAACGCTCGCCGACACCGTCCAGGTACTGGCCCAACTCGGGCGCGGGGACGCCTCGGTGGCCGTGGTCACCGCGTTCACCCTGCTCCAGCACGCCGAGCAGGCGCGGACGGCGAACTGGCCGACCGCCGGCTACCGGCGGCTGCTCACCGAGTCCCGGCGCGGGCCGGCCCTGGTCAACACCCTGCACGCGGAACCCGGCGGCCGCAGCGGCGAGCCGCCGGCCACGCTGGCCCGCTGGGACGGCACCGGCTGGCGGCTCACCGGCCGCAAGACCTACTGCACCGGCGCCGAGGCGCTCGCCTGGATGGCGGTGACCGCCCGCACCGACGAACCGGAGCCCCGGAGCGGGACGTTCCTGGTGCGCGGCGAGAGCGAGGGCCTGGAGGTCGACCCGACCTGGGACCAGCTCGGCCTGCGGGCCAGCGCCAGCCACGACGTGGTGCTGGACGAGGTGCGGGTGCCCGCCGAACTCGCGCTCGGCCTGAACCCGCCGAAGGGCGGCGGCGGAAAGGGCGCGTCCGGTGCGGCCGCGCGCCCCGGTTCCGCCACCGCGCCGGCCGCCGGGGCCGTCCCGGCGGCCGAACTGGCCCGGGCCTGGCACGATCTGGCGCTCTCCGCGGTGGCCGTCGGGGTGGCCCGCTCGGCCCAGGATTGGCTGGTCCGGTTCCTGCACCAGCGAACTCCGGCCAATCTCACCGAGCCGCTCGGCAGCCTGCCCCGCTACCGCGGCGCGCTGGGCGAGATCGAGGCCCAGCTGATCGGTGCCGAGGAGCTCGTCCACGGCCTGGCCCCCCGGGTGGACCGGGCCGAGCCGGACGCGGTCGCCCGCACCGGACCGGCCCACCTGCTGGCCACCCGGGCCGCGATCGCCGCCGTCCAGCAGGCCGTTTCGCTCACCGGCAACCCGGGACTGAGCCGCCGTCACCCGCTGGAGCGCTACCTGCGGGACGTGCTCAGCAGCCGGGTCCACCTGGCTTCTGACGAGGCCGTCCTGGAGGCCGCGGGCCGGGCCGCCCTGGAGCGGGGCACCCGGCCCTGACCGGGTGCCGGCGGCCGGGCGGCCTCATCGCGTCCCGACGGCGGCCCGGACCGCGCGGCGGGCCAGCGCGGCGTCGTCGTAGAGCCGGCGGATCATGATCCGCTGCTCCTCGCCGGCGCCCGGCACGTCGTACAGGCGGATCTCCCGCATCAGCACCAGCACCAGGTTCACCAGGAACGCGTCCCGGGCCAGGGTGCCGCCGCTCTGGGCGAGTTGGCTGATCTGCCGACGGGCCGCGGTGTCCCCGGACAGCACGCTCCAGAGCACCGCCAGGTCGTAGCCGGGCAGGTACCAGCCGGCCTGCTCCCAGTCGACCAGCACCGGACCGGACGGCGCCAGCAGCATGTTGCTGAGCAGCGCGTCGCCGTGGCAGAGCTGGAGCGGGGCGTGCCCGAGGCCGTGCAGCAGACCGCGCAGGTCCCCGGCGTCCCGGTCGGTGAGCTGGCCCACCGAGTGGTAGCGGGCGATCTCCAACGGGTAGTCCAGCCGGGGCTGGAACACGTCGGTCGGCGGCCGCCACAGGTTGAGCGTGCGCACCGCGGTCAGCAGCGCCCGCACCTCGCCCGGGGTGGGCGCGTTGGCCGGGTGGCGCTCCCGGGCGGCCGGCCGGCCGGGGACGCGCTCCATGACCAGCACGCAGCGGTCGTGGTCGGCCGCCACCAGCCGGGGCAGCCGTACCGGCGGGCGGTGCCGGACGAAGGCCCGGTAGACCGCGACCTCGTGGTGGAAGTCGGCCACCAGCTGGTCGAAGTACTCGCTGCGCACCGCTTGCGGGGCCAGGCACTTGGCGACCACCGGGGCCCGGCCGATGGTGCCCGCCACCAGGATGTGGCGGCTCCCCTCGCGCAGTACCTGGCGCGGGGTGAACGCGGGACATATCCGCGAGACGCCGGCGAGCGCGGCCCGCACGGACGGCGTCTGCAGCGCCGAGGGGTCGATCCGCTCCTGCGCCGCGGGCTGGCCCGGCCGCGTCGGCGGACGCAGCAGCCGGCCGTCGCCGGGACGGGCGGCGGGGATCCGGGTTCCGGGGGTCCACGGGCCGGCCGGGGCGGCGGTCTCGGGCGAGCGGAGCCCCAGCGCGGTCCGCGCGGCCGGGCCCCGCGGGTCCACGGGCCGGCCGTCGACGGCACCGCGGGGGGCGGCCGGCCGGGACGGCGGCGGGACCTGCTTCGGGCCGGGACGGCCGGCGGCTGCGGTGGGCGGGCGCAGCGCGGTCCGGGGCGCGGTCGGCGTCGGGGAGGTCGCTGAGGAGTACATGGGGTGAGGGAAGTCCCTTCCTGGTCCGTCTCGGAGGCCCGCGGGGGCGGGAGGGCCGGTGCCGCCGGGTTCCTGGTCCGGCGGCCGGCCCTGGTGCGGTCCGGTGGGTGGTGCGCGGGCGCCGGGCACGGACGCCGGGGCCGGAACCCCGTGCTGCGGCGGTGGACCGGCCTTCCGCACCCTGGGGAATGCGGATGGCCGGTTCTGCCGTGGCCGTGCCCGGCGCCCCCGCGCCACCCGGCCGCGCCACCCCCTCGGGTGAGGACCGGGAGCGCCCCGCGACCCGCACGGGGGAACCCCCGAACCGGCCTGGGACGCCGCCCGACCCGGGGGCGAGGTGGCGCACCTCTACATGACACCCGCAGGACGGTGGTTGGTAATGTGGCGGACCCTGGCGAAGCCTGGCGAATGCTCGCCCGGCACATGACGGAAGCTCTAGCCTCGGATCAGCCGAGGAACCTGGGGGCTTCACGTGAGCAGGGGACCCAACACCCGACTCGCCGATCTGTTCGTCCTGACCGGATGGTCGAAGGGCGAGCTCGCGCGGCTGGTCAACAGGCGTGGTGCCGCGATGGGACAGCAGCAGCTGTCCACCGACACCTCGCGGGTGCGGCGGTGGATCGAGCAGGGGGAGATCCCGCGCGATCCGGTGCCGAGGGTACTGGCAGCCGTGTTCACGGAGCGGCTCGGCCGTGTCGTCACCACTGAGGACCTCGGTCTGGAACGACACCGGCCCACCAGGACCGGAGCGGCGCAGTCCGCCACCTCGTCGCCGTGGGAGCCGGATCGGACGGCCGCGGTCCTCACCGAGTTCACGGGAATGGACCTCATGCTGAACCGACGTGGATTGATGGGCGCGGGTGCCGCGCTCACCGCCGGGGCGGTCATCGCCGACTCGCTGAAGGGCTGGCTGGGCGGGGACGCGGTCGCGTACGCGGCCTCGGCGCCCGGCCCGCGCCGGGTGGTCACCCAGGGCGGTGTCCGGCCGGTGGTGGACCAGTACGACGCGGGCCCGGTGGGGCCCGACGAGGTGGAGGCGCTGGAGCACTCGGTGCAGGTGTTCCGGGCCTGGGACGCGGCCCGCGGCGGCGGCCTGCAGCGGAAGGCGGTGGTCGGTCAACTCAACGAGGTGGGCGGGCTGCTGACGCACCGCCACGGTGGCTCCGTGGAGCAGCGGTTGTGGCTGGTCGCGGCCAACCTCGCGGTGCTGGCGGGCTGGATGTCGCACGACGTGGGGCTGGAGCCGACCGCGCAGAAGTACTTCATGCTGGCGGCCGAGTCGGCGAAGGAGGCCGGGGACCGGCCGCGTGCCGGGGAGGCGATCTCCCGGGCGGCGCGCCAGATGGTGCACCTCGGGCGGGCCGACGACGCGATCGACCTGATGGCCGCCGCGCGGGCGAGCGGCGGCCGGATGCTGCCGAGGACGCAGGCGATGCTGAACACCGTCGAGGCGTGGGCGTTCGCGTCGATCGGGCAGTCGCAGACGACCTGGCGGCTGCTGGGGGAGGCGGAGGACCTCTTCGCGGAGGACCCGGACGGGCCGCCGCCGTCCTGGATGCAGGTGTTCGACGAGGCGGAGCTGCGCGGGATGCAGGCGCTGGTGCTGCGCACGCTCGCCGAGCACGACCTGTCGGCCGCCGGGCAGGCCCGCCGGCACGCCGAGCGGGTGATCGAGCTGCGGGAGGGGACCGGTCAGCTGCGCTCGGCGCTGTTCGACCGGATCACGCTGGCCTCGGTGCACTGGCTCACCGGGGAGCCGGACGCGGCGGACACCCAGGTCAAGCTGGTGCTGAACCTGATCGGCCAGAACTCCTCGCACCGGACGTGGGACCGGCTGCGGGAGATGTACCGGCTGACCGCGCGCTACCGGGGGGTTCCGGTGGTGGACGAGTTGCGGGACGAGCTGGGCCGGGAGCTGAGGACAGTGGGGGCGAAGTACCGGCCGCAGCCCGTCTGAGGCGTCGGAGTCGGCGTCCGGGGCGTCCGGCAGCCGTCCGCTAGTCGGGGTCCGCCGGGCGCAGCAGCATGCGCAGGGCGGTGACGGTGCCGTCGGTGCCCAGGACGGGTTCGCCGGCGCATTCCACCGTGCCGTGTCCGCCGCCAGGGTGGCGGACACGGAGGGTGCCGACGGCGTACCGGCCGTGCACCAGCGCGTCGGTCATCATCCGGCGCAGCTGCGGCCGGTCCGCCTCGGCCAGCCGGTCGGGCAGCCGGTCGAGGCTGAGCGGGCCGTGGCCGGGGTCGCAGCCGAGCAGCGGGTAGGCCTCGGCGGACCAGCGCACGTCGTCGGTGCGCAGATCCCATTCGGCCGCGGCGACCGTGTCGCGGCCGGGCGTCGGTGTCATGGGCATGGCAGGTCCACTCGTCCGTTCGCGGCGGTCGGTCGGCGGGTGTGGGAACGACTGTCGCACAGCGGTCCGACAGCCGTCCGCGATTTGGACAGAACGCCGACAAAGGGCCCCCGGCATATGCCAGTGCGCACAAAGCGTCCGTCGCCCTGTGTGCGACGGGCTGTCCGAGGCGGTAACCTTCGGTGATTCCGGCGCCCGGGCGCCCGCGCAGTACCGACCAGAGACCCCGGCGACGGAAATCCCGTTGCCACTACGACCGCCGCAACGGATGCTGACCTCATGTTCGAGCCAGTGATAGCACCCAGTGCCAGCCTCCTCGGCCTCCTGCAGCGAGGTCGCGGTGACGGGCAGCTCCATGCGCTGGCCGCCGACCGCACCGAGGCCATCACCGCGTTGGAGGAGTGCGTCACCAGGGATCCGCGAGCCGACTGGCAGGTCGAGAACCGCTCCCTCTACTACGCGCGCCTCTACATGGAGCTGGAGGCGTCGCTGGACGGCATCGAGGACCACCTCCACTCCCCGGAGGACCTCCTCGACGAGGACGAGGCCCGCACCGGCCTCGCGCTCTCCGTCCTCGGCCACCTCGCCGCGTACGGCCGCCGGGACGCCCTCCTCATGCTCCGCGAGTACGCCGCCACCGGCACCAACTGGGCCTGGGCGCTGGACGAGCTCGCGCTGCGCGACGACGACCGCGGCCTGCTGCTGCTCGGCACCGCCGTGCTGGACCGCTTCCCGCCGGGCCCCGAGGGCGACGCCGAGCTGCGCGAGACCATCCGCGGCGCCTACGAGCCCCGGCCCTGGCGGCTCTGGGCCGCCTACCACCCGAGAGTCGCGGCGGCGAGCGAGCAGTCCCCCTTCGACCTGTGGCAGCGCCAGCTGAACCGCAGCGGCGTCACCCCCGGCTGGTCCACCGCCGACGTCCTGGCCTGGGCCGATCAGGGCGACCTCGGCGGCCTCGGCGCCGGGGCCTTCGCCGGCGGCCCGGTCCGCCCGGAGGCCTCCTGCGACAACGGCTCACCGGCCCGCCCCGACGGGGTGGACCGCCGCGCCGCCGCGGCCGCCCGCTGCCTGGCCGCCGTGGTGCGCGCCGAGGACCGCTGCGCCGTCCTGGAGGCCGCCCGCACCGGCCTGCCGGGCGCCCGCCGGGCCGCCCTGCGCTACCTCGTCGACCAGCGCGACCCGGCCGCGGCCGGCCTGATCGAGCTGGCCGCCGCCGACGTGGACGACCGGATGGTCCGGTTCGCCCTGGAACTGCTCGGCCGGATGCGCGGCCCGGAGGCGCTGGCCCAGGCCCGCCGCTGGGCCGATCCGGCCACCGGCGGCGCCGACAGCGCCCTCGGCGAGGCCGCCGTCCGGCTGCTGGCCGACGCCGGGGAGCCGGCCGACGGCCCGCTGGTGGTGGCCGGGCTGCGCCGCTGGGTCTCGCTGCACGGGGTGTCCGGGGCCGACGCCGGGCTCGGGACGCTGGTCGACGGCGCGGGGCGGCTGGCCGCCGCCGGTGCCGTCCCGGTCCTGCGCCACATCTACGGGGAGGCCGTCTCCTCGGAACTGCGCGGCCGCGCCGCCCGGGCGCTCGCCGCGACCGACGTGCACTTCCCCGAGGGGCCCGCCGTCGAGTGCCTCTGGGACTGCGAGGAATCGACCAGGGAGCTCGCCGCGAGGCACGTCGCCACCACCGGTGACGCCCGTGTGCTGGAGCGCCTGCGCCGCCTCGCCGCCGATCCGGCCGAGGAGGCCGAGGTCCACGCCGCCGTCCGGGGCCGGCTGACCGCCGCCCGGGAGCGCCGCCGCTGAGGGTTCGCGGCCGCCGAGGTTCGCGGCCGCCTTCGAGGACGACGAAGCGGGCCGGTCCACCCCCGGGGGTGGACCGGCCCGCTTCGCTGTGGAACGCCGTTCTCGTTCGCCGCTACTTGGCGACCACGCCGGCGTCCGGCGCCAGGGTGCCGACCGAGACCAGGACGATGATCAGGATGCCGAGCGCGATGCGGTAGATCACGAACGGCATGAAGCTGTTGTTCGAGATGTACTTGAGGAACCAGGAGATCGCCGCGTACCCGACCACGAAGGCGATCGCGGTGGCCAGGAGGGTCGGCCCCCAGGCCGGCGCGGGCCCCTCGCCGATCTTGAACAGCTCCAGCACGCCGGAGGCCAGCACCGCCGGGATCGCCAGCAGGAACGAGTACCGGGCCGCCGCCTCGCGGCTGTAGCCGAGCAGCAGGCCTGCGCTGATCGTGCCGCCGGAGCGCGACACGCCCGGGATGAGCGCGAGCGCCTGGGCCATGCCGTAGCCGGCCGCGTGCGGCAGGGTCAGCTCGGTGATCGGCTTGGCGTAGCGCACGGCCCGGGTCCGGTCGGCGACCGCCAGGATCACGCCGAACAGGATCAGCGTGGTGCCGATGATCCGCAGGTCGCGCAGGTCCTGCTCGATGGTGTCCTGGAACAGCTTGCCCAGGATGCCGATCGGCAGGGTCCCCATGATCACGAACCAGCCCATCCGGGCGTCCTGGTGCGAGCGGAGCGCGGGCCGGAACAGCGAGAGCGTCCAGGTCTTCACGATCGAGGCGATGTCGCGACGGAAGTAGATCAGCACCGCGGTCTCGGTGCCGAGCTGGGTCACCGCGGTGAACGCCGCGCCCGGGTCCTTCCAGCCCATCAGGGCGGGGAAGACCCGGAGGTGGGCGCTGGAGGAGATCGGCAGGAACTCGGTGAGTCCCTGGATCAGGCCGAGGACGGCCCCGTGGAACCATTCGATCACCGGACACCCGCCCGGGGTATCCGTCGCTCGATGCGCATGAAGCGTTCCTTGTTGGTCGGTGCGGGAACGGCCCTGCGAACCGGCCGGCGCGGTCCAGTGGCGCGGCTCGATGGCAGGCGAACCACCGGTCCCGCCCGGCGCTCGGGCCGCGCGCGGGCCCGGCGTCCGCCTGATGCTACGCCGTTCAGGTGACGGCCTGTCGCGCGCCCCCACCCTCGGGGGCCGTTCCCGCGACCGCCGGCCGCGGCGGTCCCGTACCGGTCAGCCGGCCACCGGCCGGGCCCGCACCCAGATCCGGTCCTCGGTCAGGTAGGCGTCGACCGCCAGCCCGGCCTCGGCCAGCGCCTGTTCGAACTCCGCCCGGTCCATCGGGCGGGACAGGAAGGTCTGGGTCCACCGCGCGTCCGGGAACTCGTACTCGACGTGCACCCGGTTGACGCCCGCGGACACCGGCGTGGCCGACGCCACCCGCACCAGCCCGCCCTCGCCCAGCGGACGTTCGCGCGGCACGTTGGTCTGCCAGTCCTCGCCCTCGCGCTGGATCAGCACGCAGCCGTCCTCGGCGACGTGCCGGCGGCAGGCGTCCAGCAGGCCCCGGCGGACGTCCAGGCTGCCGGCGTGCACCAGGAAGGAGGCGAGCAGGACGACGTCGAAGCGCTCGCCGAGGTCGAGGTGCTCGATCGGGCTGCGCACGGTGCGCGCCCCGCGCACCCGCGCCAGCATCTCGGCGGACTCGTCCACCGCCGTCACCCGGAAGCCCAGGTCCACGAGCGGGCGGGTCATCCGGCCCACGCCGCAGCCGAGTTCGAGCAGGCTCGCACCGGGCGGCACGGCGCCGGCGATCACCTCGGGCTCGTCGTTGACCGGCAGTCGCGCGTACATGTCGACCGCGCAGCCGTCCGGGGTGATCGCGCCGGGGCCGGTGCCCCGGTACCCCTCGCGGAACTCCTCGTGTCCTTCGCGGTGTCCTTCGCCGTGTCCCTCGTCGTGTCCTTCGTCAGCCATGCGAACCATCCGAACACGGTGGGCGCGAGGTGGGAAGAGGGCGTGGGGATCCATGCTTGGCAGATACCCCAGGGGGGTATAGAGTCATCGACGAACCGGGCAGCACGACCGAGGCAACGAGCACGTGGAGGACGACATGGCACACCCCGCCCAGCACGACCACCAGCAGCACGCCGGCCACGAGCACCAGGGCCACCACGAGCACCACGGCGAGCACCGGGACCACGCCGGTCACGCGGAGCACGCCGGTCACGCGGAGCACCACGAGCAGCACGCGCACCACGGGCACGGCGGCGGGGCGGTGACCTGGGCGGCCGCGGCGCAGGCGACCCTGCACTGCCTCACCGGCTGCGCCATCGGCGAGATCCTCGGCATGGTGCTCGGCACCGCCTTCGGGCTGGGCAACGGCACCACCGTGGTGCTCTCGGTCCTGCTGGCCTTCGTCTTCGGCTACGCGCTGACCATGCGCGGCGTGCTCAAGGCCGGCCTCGACGTCCGCACCGCCGTCAAGGTCGCGCTGGCCGCCGACACCGTCTCGATCATCGTCATGGAGATCATCGACAACACCGTGATGATGACCGTGCCCGGCGCGATGGACGCGGGCCTCGCCGACATCCTGTTCTGGCTGGCGCTGGCCGGTTCGCTCGCCCTGGCCTTCGTCCTGACCGTGCCGGTCAACAAGTGGATGATCGGCAAGGGCCGCGGCCACGCCGTGGTCCACGCCTACCACCAGCACTGACCGGTCGGCCCGCGCTGCCCGCACCGGACGCCGCGGCCCGCGCCCGCTCCCTCCGCAGGGGGCCGGCGCGGGCCGCGGCGTTTCCGGCGTGCGCCCGGTGGGCGTGTGCCCGGCCGGGGGTGCCCGGGCGGTGCGCGCTCAGGCCGCGCGCGCTCAGGCCGTGCGGTCGAGCTCCGTGAGGGTGGCGCGCAGCCAGTCCCGCTCGGCGGTGGTGGTCGCACGGGCGATCAGCAGCATGCCGCGGCGGAACGGATCGGCCACCTCCTCGGCGTCCACCGGCCGGTCGCCGTCGTAGAAGAAGCTGGCCGGCTCGTCCAGGAAGGCGAGGCGGCGCCGGAGCACGGCGGCCTGCGCGGCCGGTTCGCCGTCGAGGTGACGCAGGAAGGCGAGCACGGTGAACCAGCGGTTCTCGTCGCTGACGTCCAGGTCGTCCGGGGTGCGCAGCCGGTCGAGCAGGGCGGCCCGCCCGGCGTCGGTGAGCCGCAGGGTGTGCCGGGGCGCGGCCGCCGCGCCGGGCTCGGTGGCGCGCACCAGCAGGCCGTCGGCCTCCAGCCGCTTGATCGCCGGGTAGAGCGTGCCGTCGCTGATCGGCCGCACGTGGCCGGTGAGCGCGGCGAGGTGGCGCCGCAGCTCGTAGCCGTGCAGGGGCCGGTCGTGGAGGAACCCGAGGATCGCGAGCTTCAGCATGGGGCCACTCTCTCAGATCCGGGGGCCGATATCTCGCTGTTGAGATACCTCGGAATCGAGGTATGGTCTTTCGCGGCGCCCCGGGGGCAGCCCCCGGCGCCACCCCGACGACCAGAAGAGGAGCACGACCGTGCGCGACGCCACCGTCACCCCGAACGGCGACCGGATCCGCTGGGTGGAGATCCCCGGCCGCGAGCCCGTCCGCCTCTACCTGCACGGCCTCGGCGCCAGCTCGCCGGTCTACTACGCCGCGGCCGCCGCCCACCCGCTGCTCACCGGTCACCGCTCGCTGCTGCTCGACCTGCTCGGCTTCGGCATCAGCGACCGGCCCGCCGACTTCCCCTACACCCTGGAGGCGCACGCCGACGCCGTCGCCGCGGCCGTCCGCGCGGCGGGGGCGGAGCGGGTGGAGGTGATCGGCCACAGCCTGGGCGGCGCGGTCGCGATCGCGCTGGCCCACCGGCACCCCGGGCTGGTCACCCGGCTGGTGCTGGTCGACGCCGTCATCGACCCGGTGACCCCGAGCCGGGGCCCGGGCAGCAGCGGCATCGCCACCTTCACCGAGGAGGAGTTCCTGGCCGGCGGCCGGGAGCAGGTCGAGCAGTGGGCGGGCCCGTTCTGGTGGGCCACCATGCGGCTCGCCGGTCCCGAGGCGCTCCACCGCAGCGCCGTCCACCGCTGCCGGGCGACCGTGCCGCCCCTGCGCGAGCAGCTCCACGGCCTGGACCTGCCGCGCACCTTCCTCCACCCCGGGGCCGACGGCGAACTGCCCGGCGCGGACCGGCTCCGCGCGGCGGGCGTGGTGCTGGAGGCGGTGCCGGACTGCGGGCACAACATCATGATCGACAACCCGGAGGGCTTCGCGCGGGCCGTCGCCGCCGCGCTGGCGTAGGGTCGTCCCGTGTCCGTCGTGCCGATCCGGGTCCCCGAAGCGCTGGCCGCCTCCCTCGTCGACCTCTTCGGGGCGCAGGGGCGGGCCTGGGTCCGCCGACTGCCCGCGCTGGCTTCGGAGTTGGCCGATCGGTGGGAGCTGCGGATCGACGGCGCGCCCGCGCACGGCGTGGTCGGCCTGGTGCTGCCCGTCCGGCGGGCCGACGGTACCGGCGCCGTGCTCAAGCTCCAGCCCGTGGACGAGGAGACGGCCGGCGAACCGCTCGCCCTGCGCGCCTGGGGCGGCCGGGGCGCCGTCCGGCTGCTCGACCACGACCCGGCCACCGGCTCCCTGCTGCTGGAGCGCCTCGATCCCGCGCGCTCCCTGTTCGCCGTCCCCGACCACCTCGCCGCCACCGGTGTCCTCGCCGAACTGCTGGCGGAATTGACGCAGCATCAGGCCCCGGAGGGTGTGCGGACCCTGGCGGCCGTCGCGGACGCCATGCTGGCGGAGGTCCCGCGGGCGCGCGAGCGGCTGGCCGATGAGGGGGACCGCCGGCTGCTCGCCGACCTCGCGGCCGCCCTGCGCGAGGTCCGGCCCGAACCCGGCGACCGTCTGCTCCACTGGGACCTGCACTACGGCAACGTGCTCGCCCCGCCCGCCCCCGGCGCCCGCGCCCCCTGGCTGGCCATCGACCCCAAACCCCTCGCCGGCGACCCGGGGTTCGAGCTCCTGCCGGCCCTGCAGAACCGCCGGTCCGACCTCACCGCCACCGGCGACCTCCCGCACGCCCTGCGCCGCCGCTTCGACCTGATGACCGACCGCCTCGCCCTGGACCGCGCCCGCGCCGTCCGCTGGACCCTCGCCCGGGTCCTGCAGAACGTCCTCTGGGACGTCGAGGACGGCGCGTCGGTCATCGACGGCCACCAACGGGCCGTCGCCTCGGCCCTGTCGGGGCGGTAGGCCGCCCCGGGGCCCGTGCCGGTGACCCGTTCCGGTGGCCCGCCGGACGATGCGGTGGGCACCCGGTTGCGGGGCGGCGCCGGTCCCGTGCGGGCCAGGTCCTCACGGTGCCGGCTCCGACGCCCGGGAGTGCGCCGTCCCGGAGCATGAATCCGACGCGGCGCCGGAGGGGTGCCCGCCCGGTGCGGGTTCGGGACCGCGAGCACCGCCGTGATCCGGTCACCCGTCGATCCCACGACGACGACCTCGCCGCAGACGGCCGCGGTGACGAGTCCGCCGTCCCCGGCGGGCCCGTTGATCGTCGTCGGCCGGCCGCCCACTCCACCGCGGCCCGGGACGCAGCCCGGCCCGGCGCAGCCCGACCGCGTCCGGGTCGTCGTACCTCACGTCGACCTGGGGCAGGAACGCCCGGAGCCTCCGGCCGGCCCGAATCCGCCCTCCGGTCCGCATGCCGTCGCCAGGGGTGCGGTGGAGCGGGCGGCCGGGCCGACCACTTCGTTCCGCGTTCACGATCATCTGCGGGTCACCGGTCGGGCATGCCGGGTCGGGACCGGACCGGCACGCCCGGCACGGTGCCGCGCTCCCGGACGGCCGTCACCGCCGTGGCCGGCCCGGCCGTCAGCGGGCGGCGGGGCGGCCCGGGAGGACGACGAAGCGCAGCGGCGTGCCCGGGCGGGCCTGTGCGGCGGCGGGCAGGTCGGCGGGCGGCACGACCCCGACCACCGGGTAGCCGCCGGTGGTCGGATGGTCGGCCAGGAAGACCACCGGCAGGCCGTCCGGCGGTACCTGCACGGCCCCCAGCACCATGCCCTCGCTGGGCAGTTCGCCCTCCCGGGCGCGGTCGAGCGCGGGGCCTTCGGTGCGCAGCGCGATCCGGTTGCTCGCGGCGGCGACCCGCAGGCGCGTGCGCGCGAGCCGGTCCGCCGTGTCCGGGGCGAACCAGTCGGCGCGCGGGCCGAGCCGCAGCCGCAGCACCAGCTCGGCCGGGGGAGCGGGCAGCGGGACCAGTTCGGGCGCGGGCCCGAGCGGCGGGCGCGGGCCGACCGGCAGACGGTCGCCGTCGGCCAGCGGGGCCGGACCGAGCCCGGAGAGCAGGTCGGCCGAGCGGCTGCCGAGCACGGGCGGCACGGCGATCCCGCCGGCCACCGCCAGATAGGCGCGCACCCCGGCGGCCGCGGGACCGACGTCCAGCACCGCCCCGGCGGGCACCAGCACCGGCGCGCCCCAGGCGGCGGGCCGGCCGTCCACCCGCACCGGCGACGGCGCCCCGGTCACCGCGACCAGCAGCGGCCGCAGCGCGCGCACGGCGATCCCGCCCAGCGTGGTTTCGACGGCGGCGGCGTCGGGTTCGTTGCCCACGAGCCGGTTGCCGGCTCGCAGGGCGGGTTGGTCCAGTGCGCCTGCGCGTGGCACTCCGAGATGTGCGACTCCGCGTCGTCCCAGGTCCTGCACCGTGCTCAACGGTCCGGACCGGATCACGGTCATCGCGTCAGGCATGTGGTGCCTCCGGCCGTCGGTGGGCGGGGTGGGCTGGGTGGGCGGCGTTGGTGGTGGTGTCGGGTTCGTTGCCCACGAGTCGGTTGCCGGCTTGCAGGGCGGGTTGGTCCAGTGCGCCTGCGCGTGGCACTCCGAGA
>NZ_JBHVTL010000044.1:0-42414 GCF_042884635.1 Kitasatospora sp. NPDC058115 | reverse complement strand
TACCGGGAATCCCCGGTACGGCCCGACGCGTGTGCGCGGCCGCAGCGGCGCGGCACGGGTCGCCGCACGACGACGCCGGCCCGGCCCGCCACGGGGGCGGGCCGGGCCGGGCGCGGCCGGACGGGGCTCAGTCGTGCGAGAAGGAGATCCTCGGCAGCACCCGGTCGAGCCAGGCCGGCGTGCGCCAGGCGGCGGCGCCGGTGAGGCGGAGCAGGACCGGCAGGAGCACCAGGCGGACCAGCGCGGCGTCCAGGAGGACGGCGACGCCGAGCACGATGCCCATCTCCTTGGGCGGAAGCGGCCCGGACAGGGCGAAGGTGAAGAACACCGCGACCATCACGCCCGCCGCCGCGAAGATCACCCGGCCGGAGTGGGCCAGCGCGCCGACCATGGCCTCGCGCGGATCGCCGGTGCGCTCGTAGTGCTCCTTGGCGGAGGCGAGCAGGAAGACCGTGTAGTCCATCGCGATGGCGAAGATCATCGCGAAGAAGAACACCGGCGCCCAGCCGTCCAGGAAGCCCTGCGACGTGAAGCCGAGCAGCCCCGCGCCGTGGCCGTCCTGGAAGACCAGCCGGGCGACGCCGAAGGCCGCGCCGGTGGACAGCAGGCTGGCGGCCGTGCCGAGCGCCGCGATCAGCGGGGCGCGCAGGGCGACCAGCAGCAGCAGGAAGCCGAGGCCCATCACCACGCCGATGACCAGGGGGGTCTTCTCGGTCAGCAGGTGCTGGAGGTCCAGGTTCTCCACGGCGGCGCCGCCGACCAGGGTGTCGGCCGGCAGCTCGGCGCGCAGCGCGTCGACGGTGCGGCCCAGATCGGGGCTGGACGGATCCACGGTCGGCACGGCCTGGACGATCGACCAGCCGGAGCCGTCGGAGGCCGGCTGCGCGGGCATCACGCCGGCGATCCCGGGAGTGGCGGCGACGTCGGCGGCGACCGCCGCGGCCCGGTCCGCCGGGGTGAGGATCTGCAGGGCACCGGGCGCTCCGGGGCCGAAGGCCTGCTGGACGGCGGTGTAGCCGGCGCGGGCGCTGGCGTCCTCGGGAAGCACCGTGATGGAGGGCATCGCGGTCCGCAGGCCGATGACGGGCGCGGCCAGTGCGATCAGCGCGGCGAGCGCCAGGGCGCCGTAGCGCAGCGGGTGCTTCCACAGCCGCTCGCCCCAGGCGGCGAAGCGCGGCGAACGGTGCTCGCCGGACTTCACCCACGGCAGGGCGAGGGAGTCGACGCGGTGGCCGAGCCGGCCGAGCACGGCGGGCAGCAGGGTGAGGGTGGCGGCGAGCACGAACAGGACGGCGAGCATGATGCCGCCGGCCATCGAACGGAACGCGGGGGACGGCACCAGCATCACGGCCGAGAGGCTGACCAGGACGGTCGCACCGGACAGCAGGACGGCCTTGCCGGCGGTGTCCATCGTCTCGGCGACCGCCGCGGTGGAGGCGAGCCGGCCGTCCTGCCCCGGGTTCCGGCGGGCGGCCGCCGCCCGGGCGCTGCGGAAGCGGACCACCAGGAACAGCGCGTAGTCGATGCCGAGGGCGAGGGCGAACATCATCGCGAAGTTCATCGCCCAGACGGAGACCGGGAACAGGTGGCTGATGAGGACCAGCGAGCCGGCCGAGGCGGCGAGGCCTGCCATGGTGAGCAGCAGCGGCAGACCGGCGGCCACCAGGGAGCCGAAGGCGAGGACCAGGATGGCCAGGGTGACCGGCCAGGACATGATCTCGGACTTCATCATGGCGTCGTGGTTGGCCTTGTTGAAGTCGCTCCACAGCACGGACGCGCCGGTGGCGTGGACGTCGACGCCCTCGCTGGAGAGGGCGTTCAGCGGGCCCTTGAGGTCGTCGGCGGCCCGGACCATGTCGTCGGGGGAGGCGTCGGCGCCGGCGAGCAGCACGGCGGTCCGGCCGTCCGGGGAGACGGTCGCGCCGGGCTGCGGCGCCACCACGGTGGAGACGCGGGGGTCGGCCGCCGCGATCTCGCCCGCTCGGGCGATCACCCGCTGGACGTCCGGCTCGGTGACCGGCCGGTCGGCGGCGACCACGATCTGCAGCGCCGAGGAGGCGTTCCCGGCGAAGTGCTGTTCGGCGACCTGCCGGACCTTCACCGACTCCGATCCGTCGGCCTGCCAGCCGGCCCCGGACAGCGCCGAGGTCACCTGGGGCGCGAAGGCGCCGAGGCCGACGACGACCAGCAGCCAGCCGGCCAGCACGGCCTTGAAGTGGCGGACGGACCAGGTGCCGAGCCGTCCGAGCAGGCCCGGGGGAGGGGCCGGGTCGGCCGGCGCGGCGGCGGCCGGCCGGACGGGCGTGGGGGCCGGGTGCTTCACGGGTTGCTCCGTTCCTGCTGCGCCCGAACGGGCGCAAAAATACGGGTGGGGGTATAGGGGAGGCCGAAAGAAGGGGCCCGCTCCGGGCGGGCCCCGTCAGGTTCCTCCCACGTGCGGCCGCTCGGGCGGCACCGCGTCTCAGCCGGTGAGCGCGGCCAGCGCGGCGCGCAGCCGGGCGGCCGCCTCGTCGGCGACGGCCTGCAGCTCGGGCTGCCCGGTGACCCGGACCATCAGCTGCGGGTCCATCGCCTCGACGACGGTGCGGGCGCCGTCCGCGCGGACCACGACGTTGCACGGCAGCAGCAGTCCGATGCGCCGGTCCGCCTGGAGGGCGCGGTGCGCCAGCGGCGGGTTGCAGGCGCCGAGGATGACGTAGTCCTCGGTCTCCGCGCCGAGCTTGGCCCGCAGGGTCGCGCGGATGTCGATCTCGGTGAGGATGCCGAAGCCCTGCTCGGCGAGCGCGGCGCGCACGCGTTCGACGGTCTCGGCGAAGGGCAGGTCGAGGGTGACGGGGATCCCGTAGTCCACGGGGTGCTCCATTCCTGGGGGAGAGGCAGCGGGGTCAGGCGAGGGTGAGGAAGAGCTTCTCCAGTTCGGTCTCGCTCATCGGCGGCGTGTCGCCGTCCGCGGCCGTGCACTGGCGCATGCCGCTGGCCACGATCTTGAACCCGGCCCGGTCGAGGGCGCGGGAGGCGGCGGCCAACTGCGTCACGATGTCGCGGCAGTCCCGCCCGGCCTCGATCATCGCGATCACGCCGGCGAGCTGGCCCTGGGCCCGGCGCAGCCGGTTGAGCACCGCGCCCGCCGCGTCGTCGTCGACCCGTACGGTCGGTCCGTTCGCCGTGTCCTTCACCGTGTCCTCCTCCTCGCTCACCGTTGTCGTCCTCCTCGCTCGTGGCCGCCGGGCTCAGCCGGCCGCGTCCCAGGCGGCGTAGCCGCCCAGCAGGTCGGCGACCTCGCCGCGGCCGTGGTGGCGGAGCAGGCTGGCCGCGATGGAGGAGCGGTGGCCGCCGGCGCAGTGGACGACCAGCGGCCGGTCCGCCGGGATCTCGCCGAGGCGGCCGGGGAGCTCGTTGAGCGGGATGTGCACGGAGCCCTCGACGGCGCCCTCCGCGCGCTCGCCGCAGGTGCGGACGTCGAGCACCAGCGGCGGGTGCTCGTCGGCGAGCGCGCCGCGCAGCTGCTCGACGGTGAGGCGGGCGGCGGGGGTGAGCCGGTCGGCGAGCGCGGGCAGGGCGGCCTCGGGGTCGGCCAGGTGGCCGGCGGTGCGGTCGAAGCCGATGCGGGCGAGGCGGGTGACGATCTCGCCCTCGCGGCCGTCCGGGGCGACGACGAGCAGATCGGCCTCCGGTGCGAGCACGGCGCCGGCCTGCTCGGCGAAGCGGCCGTCGGCGGGGACGTTGACGGCGCCGCGCAGGTGCCCGGCGGCGAACTCCTGCGGGCCGCGGGCGTCGACCACGACCGCCCCGGCGTCCAGGCGGGCCGCGAACTCCTCGGTGGTCAGCGGGCGGTGGGCGGCCGCGGCGTCGAACAGGCCGCGGTCCTGCCGGTTGAGGGCGGCGTCGTGGCCGAAGTAGCCGGGGGCGGCGGACTGGCCGGCCGTGACGATCGCGACGAAGTCTTCCTCGCTCATCGGGGTGCAGGCGTAGTTGGTGGCACGCTGCGCGCCGATGGTGGACTGGCGCTCGGTGGAGAGGTTCTTGCCGCAGGACGAGCCGGCGCCGTGCGCGGGGAAGACCCGGACCTCGTCGGGCAGGCCCATCAGCTTGTGCTGGACGCTGTGGTGCAGCATCCGGCCGAGCTCCTCGGCCGTGGTGCCCACGGAGGCCAGCAGGTCGGGGCGGCCGACGTCGCCGATGAACAGCGCGTCGCCGGTCAGCACGCCGTAGGGGACGGGGTCCGCGGAGTGCTCGAACACCAGGACGCTGATCGACTCGGGGGTGTGCCCGGGGGTCTCCATGATCTCCAGCGTGACGTCGCCCAGGGTGATCCGCTCCCCGTCGGCGAGCTTGCGGATCGGGTACTCGGTCACCGCCCGGCTCCCGTAGCCGATCCACGCGCCGGTGCGCGCCGCCAGCTCCAGGTGTCCGGCGAGGAAGTCGGCGTGGAAGTGGGTGTTGATCACGGCCTCGACGGTGAAGCCGTGCGCCTCGGCGTCGGCGACGTACTCGTCGACGTCCCGGCGCGGGTCGATCACCACCGCGCGGCCGGTGGCCTCGTCGGCGACCAGGTAGGACGCCTGGGAGAGACAGTCGAGGTAGTACTGGGCGAAGAACATGGGGATCTCTCCTGCGTCCGTTTGCTTCCGGTTCAGAGATACCCGGTGGGGTATCTGCTCGCTTCCCACCATACCCCCGGGGGTAAATTTCGGCGAAGGGGGCCGCCCGGCGACCGTGTCCGGGCTCCCGTGCGAGGGGGCTGGAGCCCTCGTTCGGACGGGAGTTCGGCGCGAAGGCGCTATTGTCAGGAAACTTTACTTTCTACTACGCTCCCCTCGCCGGTGGGCACGTGCGTGGTGTGCGCCGGTGTGCAGCTCTCACCGTCTCTGAGGTCAGGGAGTCCGAGGATGCGTCCTGGTGTCTCGGTAAGGCCTGTTCATGTCGGAGTGTTCGCCGCCGTTCTCGTGCTGATCGGCGGCCTGGTGCTCGGTTGGTCCGGGCGGGCGGGAGCGGCGGCCGATCCGCTGCTCTCGCGGGGGAAGGCCGCCACGGCCTCCTCCACGGAGGGGTCGTCCTACGCGGCGGCCAAGGCGTTCGACGGAAGCTCCACCACGCGGTGGGCGAGCGAGGAGGGGAAGGACCCGCAGTGGCTGCGGGTGGACCTGGGGGCGGGCGCCACCGTCTCGCGGGTGAAGCTCAGCTGGGAGTCCGCGTACGCCAAGGCGTACCGGCTGGAGGTGTCGGCGGACGGGGTGACCTGGACGGCGATCGCGGAGGAGAAGGCCGGCAACGGCGGGACGGACGACTGGACCGGCCTGGCCGGCAAGGGCCGCTACGTCCGGATGTACGGGACGGCGCGCGCCACCTCGTACGGGTACTCGCTGTACGAGCTGGAGGTGTACGGGACCCCGGACGCCGGCCCGTCGCCGACCGGCCCGTCGCCGACAGGGCCGTCGCCGACCGGGCCGTCGCCGACCGGGCCCTCGGGCGGGGCGTTCACGGTGGTCGCGGCCGGTGACATCGCCGCCCAGTGCACCGCCTCGGACAGCGGCTGCGCGCACCCGAAGACCGCCGCGCTGGCCCAGCGGATCAACCCGCGCTTCTACCTGACGATGGGTGACAACCAGTACGACGACGCCAGGTTGGCGGACTTCAAGAACTACTACGACAAGAGCTGGGGCGCGTTCAAGGCGAAGACCCACCCGGTGCCGGGCAACCACGAGACCTACGACCCGGCCGGGTCGCTGGCCGGCTACAAGGCGTACTTCGGCAGCATCGCCTACCCGCAGGGCAAGAGCTGGTACAGCTTCGACGAGGGCAACTGGCACTTCGTCGCGCTGGACTCCAACGCCTTCGACCAGAGCGCCCAGACCGACTGGCTGAAGGCCGACCTGGCGGCCAACACGAAGAAGTGCGTCGCCGCCTACTGGCACCACCCGCTGTACTCCTCGGGCGGCCACGGCAACGACCCGGTCTCCCGGCCGGTGTGGCGGATCCTCTACGCCGCCGGCGCCGACCTGGTGCTCAACGGACACGACCACCACTACGAGCGGTTCGCCCCGCAGGACCCGGACGGCAGGGCGACTGCGGACGGCATCGTGGAGATCGTCGGCGGGATGGGCGGCGCCGAGCCTTACCCGATCGAGCAGGTCCAGCCCAACAGCCAGAAGCGGATCAGCGGTGACTACGGCGTGCTGAAGCTGGACTTCACCGACTCCGGCTACGGCTGGAGCTACGTCGGGACGGACGGCCAGGTCAAGGACACCAGCCCCCCCATGGGCTCCCAATTTTTAGGGCCGGGCCCCCCCCCGCCCGCCCGCCCGCCCCCCCCCGCCCGGCGGGGGGGGGGCGGCGCGTCCCCGGCACGGTCGTCGCGCTCGGGGCGGTCAGCCTGGTGACCGACGTCTCCTCGGAGATGGTCACCGCCGTGCTGCCGCTCTACCTGGTGCTGGGCCTCGGCCTCTCACCCCTCCAGTTCGGTTTCCTCGACGGGCTGTTCAACGGTGCCACCGCACTGGTCCGGCTGCTCGGCGGCCGGCTCGCCGACCGGGGCGGCGGCCGTCACCGGACCGTCGCCGGGGCGGGCTACCTGCTGTCGGCGCTCTCCCGGCTCGGGCTGCTGCTGGCCGGCGGCGCGGCCGGCGGGATCGCCGCCGCGCTGGCCGCCGACCGCCTCGGCAAGGGCGTGCGGACCGCGCCCAGGGACGCGATGATCACGCTCAGCGCACCGCCGGAGGCGCTCGGCCGGGCGTTCGGCGTGCACCGGGCGATGGACACCACGGGCGCGCTGCTCGGGCCGCTGGTCGCCTTCGCGGTGCTGTGGGCGACGGCCGACGCGTACGACGCCGTCTTCGTGGTCAGCTTCGCCACCGGGCTGCTCGGCGTCCTGGTGCTGGTGCTCTTCGTCCCGGGCGGCGCGGTCCCGGCCGCCACGGTCCCGCGCTCCGCACCGGAACCGGTCCGCGCCGGCGCACCGGCCGCCGCCGCGCCGAAGCCCGCCCGGCCGAGGCACCGGGTGCTGCGCGACCCCGTGTTCCGCCGGGTGACCGCGGCCGCCGCGCTGCTGGGGGCCGCGACCATCGGCGACTCCTTCCTCTACCTGCTCCTCCAGCGCGGCCTGGACCTCTCGCCCGCGCTCTTCCCGCTGCTGCCGCTCGGCGCGGCCGCCTGCTACCTGCTGCTCGCCGTCCCGGCCGGCCGGATCGCGGACCGGACCGGCCGCCGCACCCCGTTCCTCCTCGGCCACGGCGCGCTGCTCGCGGCCTACCTCACCCTGCTGGCCCCGCTCGGCCCGCTCACCGCAGTGCTGGTCCTCGTCCTGCTGGGCGTCTTCTACGCCGCCACCGACGGCGTGCTGATGGCGCTGGCCGGGCCGGTGCTCCCGGCCGACGGCCGGGCGGGCGGGCTCGCGGTGCTGCAGACCGGGCAGGCGCTGGCCCGGCTGGTCGGGGCGGCCGGGTTCGGCGTCGCCTGGACGTGGTGGGGCCCGCGTCCGGCCCTGGTGGCGGCCGCCCTCGCCCTGGCCGCGGCCCTCGCCGCCGCCTGGAAGATCCTCCCCGGAAGGAACGACACATGACCCCGCCCGCGGTCGTCAAGGCGCGCTCGACCGTGCTGGTCCTCGCCGTGCTCGTCCTGCTGGGCGGCTCGATCGGCTACGTCCTGCACGCCCGCGAGCGCGGCGGCGGGCACCGGCTCGTCGCGGCGGAGGCCTCGTTCACCCTGAACGAGCCCGGCCTCTACTACCGCGACGGCGCCACCGGCCGGGTCGCCCGCACCCCGGGCGCACCGGACGGGCCGTCCTGCGAACGCTTCTACGCGGCGGGGGAGCGGGCCCTGTGCCTGCGGGCGCTGCCCGGCACCCCGGCCCGCACCCAGGCCGTGGTCTACGACCGGGCGTTCACCGAACTGCGGACGGTGACCGTGCCCGGCATCCCCAACCGGGCCCGGGTGTCGCCCTCCGGGCAGGTGCTCTCCTGGACCACCTTCGCGGTCGGCGACTCCTACGCGGCGAGCGGCTTCTCCACCCGCACGTCGATCCTGGACCTGCGCACCGGCTACCTGGTCAAGTCGATCGAGGAGATCCCGCTGACCCTCGGCGGCGCCCGCCACCACGCCGCCGACGTCAACTACTGGGGCGTCAACTTCGCCGCCGACGACAAGCACTTCTACGCCACCGTGGCGACCGGAGGCCGCACCCACCTGGTCGAGGGCGACCTCGACGCGTGGTCGGCCCGCACCCTGCGGGAGAACGTCGAGTGCCCCTCGCTCTCCCCGGACGGCACCCGGATCGCCTTCAAGAAGAAGGTCTCGGACGACCCGGCCGCCCCCTGGCGGCTCTACGTCCTCGACCTGGCGGACCTGCGCGAGCACCCGACGGCCGAGTCGCACAGCGTCGACGACCAGGCCGCCTGGCTGGACGACTCCACCCTCGGCTACGCCCTCCCGGCCCGGCAGGGCAAGGGCTCCGACCTCTGGTCCGTCCCGGCGGACGGCAGCGGCGAACCGCGGCTGCTGGTCCCCGGGGCCTCCTCACCGGTCACCGTGGCACCGGCGACGGCGTCGGCGTCGGCCTCGGCGGCGGCACCCCGCTGACCCGGCGGGGCGGCCCGCCCGCACCGCGCGGGCCGCCCCGGGCCGGCTCAGCCCTGCTGCGCCAGCCAGTCGGCGAAACGCGCCTCGGCGAGCCGAGCGCCCGGGCCGGGCAGCAGCGTGGTCTCCGCCAGTTCGGCGCCGAAGTAGCGGGCCCGCGGGTCCGTCACCACCGTGCGCGGGTCGTCCGTCGCCGCCAGCGCGGTGCGGGCCAGCTCGTCCAGCCCGAAGACCTCGGGGCCGGCCACCTCGACCACCCCGTTGACGGGGGCGCCGACGGCCGTGCGGCCCACGGCGGCGGCCACGTCGTCGGAGCGGACCGGCTGGATCCTGGCGGCGGACAGCCGCACGGTGTCCCCCTCGGTCGCCGCGGCCACGATGCCCTTCGCGAACTCGAAGAACTGGGTGGCGTGCACGATCGAGTAGGGCAGCCCGGAGCCCTTGATCAGCTCCTCCTGCGCCTGCTTGGCCCGGAAGTAGCCGCTGTCCTGGAGCCGGTCGGTGCCGACCACCGAGAGCGCCACGACGTGGGCCACCCCGGCGTCCGCCGCGGCCTTGAGCAGGTTGGCGGTCGAGGTGCGGAAGAACTCCAGCACGGGCCCGTCCTCGAACGAGGGCGAGTTCGACACGTCGACCACCACCGCGGCGCCCTCCAGGACCTCGGCCAGGCCCTCGCCCGTCAGGGTGTCGACACCGGTGCCCGGCGCGGCCGGCACCGCCTCGTGGCCGTGCTCCCTGAGCCCGGCGACCAGCTTCGAGCCGATGAGTCCGGTACCACCGATCACGACGACCTTCATGGGGGATCCTCCCTGAGACTGTTCCGCTGCGGACTGCCCCGCCTCACCAGTAGGACAGCGCACCCCCCGGATCCGTGACAGCGGCCGGGGTGAACCGGGCGGTGTCCGGGTGAACCGGGCGGTGTCGCCGGCCTCAGCCGTCCAGGGAGGCCACGAAGGGCGCCAGCTTGGCCGGGTTCATCACCCACATGATCCGCTCGATCCCCGCTTCGGAGACGTCCAGGCACAGCAGGGCCACGGCGGCGCCGCCGGAGGACACGAGCGCGGCCGGCCGTCCGTTGGCCTCCACCCAGCGCAGGTCCGTCCCCGGCCAGAAGCGCGGCGCGAAGGCCGCCAGGTACCGGGCCACCACGGGGCGGCCGACGATCGGGATCCGGGAGGCGCCACGGATCCCCCCGCCGTCGGTGCGGCTGACGACGTCGGCCGCGAGCAGTTCCTCCAGCACCGCCAGGTCGCCGGTCCGCGCGGCGCCGACGAACACCTCCAGGAGCCGCCGGTGCTCGGCGCGGTCCACCCGCCCCCGGCGTGCGGCGGCCAGGTGCTTGCGCGCCCGGCTGACCAGCTGGCGCGCGTTGGCCTCGCCGGTCTCCACGATCTCCGCGATCCGTGCGTACGGGTAGTCGAAGGCCTCCCGGAGCACGTACGCCGCCCGCTCGACGGGGTTGAGCTTCTCCAGGAGCAGCAGGACGGCCAGCTCGACCGCCTCGGCGCGCTCGGCGCCCAGCTGCGGATCCGCCCGGGTGTCGACCGGCTCGGGGAGCCACGGCCCGATGTACGACTCCCGCCGCACCCGGGCGGAGCGGGCGACGTTGATGGCCAGCCGGGTGGTGACGGTCGCCAGGAACGCGGCCGGTTCGAGGACCTCCGCGTGATCGGTGCGCTGCCACCGCAGCCAGGTCTCCTGGACGATGTCCTCGGCCTCCACCGTGCTGCCGAGGATCCGGTAGACGATCCCGAACAGCTGGGGGCGGACCGCGAGGAACTCCCGGGTGGCCGGGTCGAGCGGATCGGTCCCCGGGTCGGTCTGCATGGCTGGGTCCCTCCAACGGGTGCGGCCGCGGGTGCGGCTGACGGGTGCGGCTGACGGTTGAGGCCGACGGGTGTGTCACAGAACCGCCCGGTCCCCGGTCAGTACCGTCGAAACGGTCGAACGGCCCGCGGCGCGGGATCCCCGCGAACGGGCCGGCCCACGGAAGGAACGAGCCCATGACGGACAAGGACGCGGCCCACCGGCACGGAACCGGCCACCACGACGGACCGGCGGGCTGGACGACCGCGGCGCGGATGCTGCAGGACGCCTCGCCGATCACCGTCCCCGACGGCGCCTCGGCGATGACCGTGCTCATCGCGTGGGAGCCCGGCGACCCGGGCACCCCGCCGCACCGCCACTCGGGACCGGCCTTCGGCTACGTCATCGAGGGCGCCGTCCGCTTCGAGCTGGAGGGCGAGCCCGAGCGGATCGTCGAGGCGGGCGGCACCTTCTGGGAGCCGGGCGGCGACGTCATCCACTACCAGGACGGCAACGCCCTGCCGGACGCGCGCACCCGGTTCGTGGTGACCATGATGTGCGCGCCGGGCCGGCCGATGCTGGAACTGGTCGAGGAGGCCGAGCTGAAGGAACGCGCCCACCTGCGTGCACCCCGCCCGGACGCCCGACCGGCCTGACCGGCCCCGCCCGGGCTCCGGACACCGGCCGCCGCCGGTGTCCGGGGGCCGGCTCAGCCGAACTGGCCGGGCTGGTACGACCCGGCGGGCTGCCGGGTGATGACGTTGATCTGGTTGTAGGCGTTGATCACGGCGATCAGCGAGACCAGCGCCGCCAGCTGGTCCTCGTCGTAGTGCTTGGCGGCGTTCTCCCAGGCCTCGTCGGTGACGCCGCCGGCGGCGTCCGCGATCCGGGTGCCCTGCTCCGTCAGCTCCAGCGCGGCGCGCTCGGCGTCGGTGAACACGGTGGCCTCCCGCCAGACCGCCACCAGGTTGAGCCGCAGGGCGCTCTCGCCCGCGTGCGCGGCGTCCTTGGTGTGCATGTCGGTGCAGAAGCCGCAGCCGTTGATCTGGCTCGCGCGGATCTTCACCAGCTCCTGCGTCGCGTGCGGCAGCCCGGAGTCCGAGAGGACCTTGCCGGCCGAGTTGACGTGGCGCAGGACCTTGGCCCCGACGCCGTTGCCGAAGTAGTCCAGACGGGCGTCCATGGTGTGCTCCTCGTGTCGTGGGGATTCACCTCGTTGACCGGAAACGCCGCCGGAATGTGACAGCGCCGCGATGTGCCCTGCGTCACACGGCGGGCCGGAGGGGCCGGGTCATCCGCCCTCGGTGAACGCCTCGCGCAGCCGCGCCTCCTCCTCGGCCGACAGGTTCGTCTCGATGAGTTCGGCGTGCCGTCCTTCGAACGCGGACCTGACCTGGTCGAGCGCGGCGTCGGCGCTGAGGACGAACAGGGCGGAGGTCCCCGGAGTGACCTCCCGCCGGACCTGCCGGACGAAGCCGTCGTCGATGCCGACGTGGGCCAGATGGCCCCCCAGCGCCCCGCCGGCCGCGCCCACCGCCGCGCCGAGCACCGGGACGAAGAAGATCATCCCGAGGAGGAACCCCCAGAAGGCGCCACCCAGGGCGCCCATGCCCGCGAGGTCGCCCAGGTGACGGGTCCTGGGCTTGCGGGCGTCTCCCGGCCAGCTGACCACGGCCCCGTCCTGGAGCGTGATCAGGTTCTGGCGCTGCAGCTTCCTCAGCGTGTCGAGGGCTTCGTCCGCTCCGGCCGCGGTGGGGAAGCGCCATACCGTCAGGGTCGCCATCATGGCCTCCGGCCGAGGGGGAGCGTACGACAGGCCCATCGTCGGCCCGGATCCCGGGCGCCGCCACGCACGGCGGCCGGACGAACGACCGGGCACCACCGGAAGGACGCCGCCGGATTGCCGCGGGCGCCGGAGGGCCGGAGCGTGGCAGCAGCACTCTCCCGCGTGGCGGGACCCACCGGGCCGTCGCGGGTGACGGGCACTCGACGGTGCGGACCGCGGGGGCACCGGCCGGCGCGCCCCGCGCGGGCGTCCCCGGCCGGGTCCTCGGCGGAAGGGTCCCGGATCGTGAGGAGCGACGATGGCGGAGCAGCCCGGCCCTTCGGGGCGAGGGGAAGCGGAGGCGTGGTACGCCCGGACTCCGGAGGAGGTCGCGGCGCGGCTCGGGGTGGACCCGGCGATCGGGCTCAGCGCCGCCCGGGCGGCCGAGCTGCTCGCCGCGAACGGGCCGAACGCGCTCCCCGAGGAGACGGTGCGGCCCGGCTGGCTGCGCTTCCTCGACCAGTACCGCAGCTACATGCAGATCATCCTGGTGGCGTCGGCGGTGGTCTCGCTGGCGATCGAGGAGTGGACGACCGCGGTGCTGCTCCTCGTGCTGACGCTGTTCAACGCGGTGGTGGGCCTGCGCCAGGAGGGCAAGGCCGAGAGCGCGATGAACGCGCTGAAGTCGATGATGGAGGCGACGGCGCGGGTCCGGCGCGACGGGACCGAGACCGAGATCCCGGCGGAGCAGCTGGTCGTCGGCGACGTCGTGCTCGTCTCGGCCGGGGACGAGGTCCCGGCGGACGGACGGATCGTCGAGGCCAGCGCCCTGCAGATCGACGAGTCGGCGCTGACCGGCGAGAGCGTCCCGGCGCTGAAGGACCCGGGGACGGTGACGGCCGACCGGCCGGGGCCCGGTGACCAGACCGACATGGCGTTCATGAACACCCCGGTCACGCACGGCAGCGGACTTCTCGTCGTCACCGCGACGGGCGCCGGCACCGAGCTGGGGAAGATCTCCGGGATGCTGTCGGCCACCGAGAGGGAGCAGTCGCCGCTGACCAGGGAGCTCAACACCCTGACGCTGTGGATCGCGGCGGCGGCCGGTCTGACCATGGCCGTCATGTTCGCCCTCGGCCGCAGCCGCGGCCAGGCGTGGGACACGCTGTTCGTCAGCGCGGTCTCGCTGGCCGTCGCCGCCATCCCGGAGGCGCTGCCGACGGTCAGCCAGGTGATCCTCTCGGTCGGGAGCCTCAATCTCGCCAAGCGGCACGCGATCGTGAAGGAGCTGCCGTCCGTCGAGACCCTCGGCTTCACCTCGGCCATCAACTCGGACAAGACCGGCACGCTGACGATGAACCAGATGACCGTGGTCGAGGTCCTCAGCCCCACCGACCGCTACACCGTCTCGGGTACCGGCTACCGCCTCGACGGGAGGGTGCACCACGCGGCGGGCTCCTCGGCGGGCATCGAGGACGCCGTCCTGCCCCATCTGATCGCCAACGACGCGAAGCTGGTGGACGGCCGGGTCGTGGGGGACCCGACCGAGGGCGCCCTGCTCGTCCTGGGCCACAAGGCCGGGCTGGACATCGAGGGCACCCGGGAGCGCCTCCCCAGGCTCGCCACGCTGCCGTTCGACCCGGGCTACAAGCTGATGGCCACCTTCAACGCGGCGAAGGACGCGGACGGCCGGCCGGTGGTGCGGTGCTTCGTGAAGGGCGCCGCCCCGGCGGTGACGGCCCGGGCCGGCTCCGCGCTCGCGGGCGGCGCCGGCATCCCCTGGGACCAGGACCTCGCGGCGCGGGCCCGGGCGCAGACCGAGCGGATGGGGGGCGAGGGACTGCGGGTGATGGCCGGGGCCGTCCGGGACCTGGACCCGGCGGACTTCGACCCGGACGGCGATCTCCTGGCGCTCGTTACCGACCTGCGGGTGACCAGCCTGGTGGGCATGGTCGATCCTCCGCGCGAGGAGTCCCGGGCCGCGGTCGCCAGCGCGCAGGCCGCCCACATCCGGGTCCGCATGGTGACGGGGGACGACGTCACCACCGGCGCGGCCATCGCCCGGCAACTCGGCATCCGGGGCGAGGCCGTCCTCGGTGCCGACTTCGCCGCCCTGCCCGAGCCGGAGCGGCTGGCCCGGATCGACGCCATCGGCGTGGTCGGCCGGGTGGCGCCGGAGCACAAGGTCCTGCTCGCCGACACGCTCAAGCGCAAGGGCGACGTGGTCGCGATGACCGGTGACGGGGTGAACGACGCGCCCGCCATCAAGGCCGCCGACATCGGGATCGCGATGGGCAGCGGCACCGACGTCGCCAAGAACGCGGGCCGGATGGTCCTCGCCGACGACAACTTCGCCACCATCGTCCACGCCGTGGCGGAGGGCCGGAAGCTCTACGACAACCTCACCAAGTACATCCGGTTCGTGCTGGTGCTCCTGGTGACCTTCGTGCTGACCTTCCTCGGGGCCACGGTCTTCGACCTCGCGGCGGGGGAGCCGTTCACGCCGGCGCAGGTGCTGTGGATCCACTTCGTCGTCAACGCGCCGTTCGGCTTCGCCCTGGGCTTCGACCGGGAGAGCCCGGGCCTGATGCGGCGCACCCCGCGCCCGCGCGGGGAGACGGTGCTGACCGGGCCCGTCGTGGTCACCGTCGGGCTCGCCGGGCTGGCCGTCACGATCGCCCTGCTCGCGCTGATCAAGCTGGGCGAGGCGCACTACGACAGCCTGCGGGCCGGCAACTCGATCGCGTTCACCGCCTTCGCGCTCTGCCTGATCGTGGCGGCCTACGAGTGCCGCAGCGAGCGGGCGTCGGTGCTGGCCGTCAGCACCTTCGACAGCAAGCAGATGAACATCGCCGCGCTGGTGGAGTTCGTCCTGGCGGTGCTGGTCACCCAGATGGACGTGTTCCACCGCCTGCTCGGGACCACCGACCTCGACGCCCGGCAGTTCGGCTGGGCCCTGCTGGCCGCCGTCGCGCTGCTGCTGCTGTGGGAGCTGGGCAAGCTGACGGCCCGTCGGTCGCCGGCGGCCGGCGGAACCCCGGTCCGCCCGGCGGGACCCGGGCGCTGACGGGTGGTCAGGCGCCGGTGTCGGTCGAGGCGCGGACGACGAGCTGGGGCCGGAAGCGCTCGACGCGTTCGGCGCGTTCGCGGCTCGGTGCCTGAAGCAGGGTCAGTGCGCGTTCGGCCATGGCGGAGAGCGGGTGTCGGATCGAGGTGATGGGCGGGTCGAAGAGTTCGAGTATCTCGGTGTCGTCGAAGCCGGTGACGGCGACCTCCCCGGGCACCGCGACCGAGGAGCGGTGCAGGGTGCTCACCAGACCGACGGCGAGGACGTCCGCGCCGCAGACCACGGCGTCGATCCGGTCGCGCTGCTCGACGATGCGCCGCCCCGCCGTCCGCCCGGCGTCGGTGGTGAAGTTGGGCAGCAGCACGGTGGTGGCGCCTTCGCCCTGGAGGTCGGTGAAGGCCGCGAGGCGCTCCGCGCCCGAGGACGAGGCCTGGTCCGCCGCGACCAGCGCGATCCGGTGACGGCCCGTCTCCTCCAGGTGCTCGACGAGCAGTCGGACGGCGGCCGCGTTGTCGAGGGTGACGGCGACCGTGCCCGATCCCTCGGCCCACCGGTCGAACAGCACCACGGGGCGGCGGGCGGCGGCGTGGCGGACGGCGGGCCCGGACTCCTCGGCCGAGACGGGGACGACGAACAGGCCGTCGACCCGGCCGCCGAGCAGGGTCTCGATCTGCTCGGCCTCGATCGCGGGGTCGTTCGCCGCGTCGGAGACCATGAGCGTGCCGCCGGCGGCCCGGACGTGCTGGGCGATGGCGTCGGCGAGCTGGACGAAGTACGGGTTGGCGAGCGTGGGGACGACCACGCCGACGGTGCCGGTGGTGCCGGTGCGCAGGGCCCGCGCGGAGTGGTTGGCCTGGTAGCCGAGCCGGTGGGCGGCTTCCTCGACCCGGCGGGCGAGCTCCGGGTCGACGTTGCGGGGCGTTCCGGCGAGGACCCGTGAGGCCGTCGCGCGGGAGACGCCGGCGGCCTCGGCCACGTCGAGGAGTCGGGGCGCTGTCACGTGGGGTGTCCTTCGGATGGGTGGGTGATGGGGGCCACGACATCGGGGCGGTCTTTTCACGAGGAGGCTACTTGACGGTTGGGGGGTGCTGGTACAGCATGTCGGAAATCGATCTCCCAAAGGAGCGTCAATGCCGTCCATCACCGTCGTCGGTTCGGTGAACCGCGACCTCGTGCTGAGCGTCGAGGGACTGCCGCACCCCGGCGAGACCGTGCTCGCGCGGCACTTCGCCGAGGGCGCCGGCGGCAAGGGAGCCAACCAGGCGGTCGCGGCCGCGCGGCTCGGCTCACGGGTGCGCCTGGTGGCCCGGGTCGGCGCGGACGCGGCCCCCCTGCTGGCCGCGCTCGCCGCCGAGGGCGTCGACGTCGGGGCGGTGCGGTCGGACGAGCGGCACCCGACCGGCCTCGCCGCGGTGGTCGTCGACGGCGCGGGCGAGAACACCATCGTGGTGAACCCGGGCGCCAACGCCGCCCTCACGGCCGAGGACCTCCCCGCACGGCTGGTCCGCGAGCCCGGCGAGGTCCTCCTCGTGCAGAACGAGATCGCCCCCGAGGTGGTCGACCTGGCGGTCCTGCGGGCCCGTGAGCAGGGCGGGACCGTCGTGTTCAACCCCGCGCCGGCCCGTCCGGTCGACCCGGGGGTGCTGGCGGCGGTCGACGTCCTGGTCCCCAACCTCGGCGAACTCGCCTCCCTGCTCGGAGCCGCCCGGCCCGCCGGCCCGCGCGAGGCGCGGGAACTGCTGGAGCGCGCCGTGCTCCCGTGCCGGGCGGTCGTGGTGACCCTCGGGGCCGACGGCGCCCTCCTCAGGGAGGCCCACGGCCCCGGCGTCACCCACGTCCCCGCGCCGCGCGTGGAGGCGGTCGACACCGTCGGCGCCGGTGACACCTTCTGCGGCGCCCTCGCGGACTCCCTCGGCCGCGGCACCGCGCTGGCGGCCGCCGTCGGGCGTGCCGTGCGCGCCGCTTCGCACGCCGTCACCGGTCTCGGCGCGCAGTCCTCCATGCCCTACGCGTCCCAGCTCGACACCCCCACCCTTCCCTCCGCCTCCTGACACCTCCCCCCACGGGCCCCTCACCAGCACAACGGAGAACCACCCATGAAGAACCTCAAGATCGGCCTGTTCGAGAACGCCCAGACCAACGCGAGCGGCACCGCCACCTGGCGCCACCCCGACAGCCGGCGGCACCTCTTCGACACCCTCGGGTACTGGCGCGAGCTCGCCACGATCTGCGAGGACGCCAAGCTGGACTTCCTCTTCCTGGCCGACGCCTGGGGCTGGTCGGAGATCGACGGCACCCGCCCGCCGATCGCCACCGAGGAGACCCTCGACCTGCCGCGCCTCGACCCGGTGGTCGTGGCGTCCGCGCTGCTGTCGACGACCACCCACCTGGGGCTGGTCATGACCGGGTCCGTCCTGGTCGAGCCGCCCTACGCGTTCGCCCGCCGGATGGCCACCCTGGACCAGCTCTCCGGCGGCCGGATCGGCTGGAACGTCGTGACGACGGGCACCGCCGACACCGCGGTCAAGGCGTTCGGCATGGAGATGGTGGCCCACGACGACCGCTACCGGATGGCCGAGGACTTCCTCGACCTCGTCTACAAGTACTGGGAGGGCGCCTGGGAGCCGGACGCGCTGGAGAAGGACAAGGACGGCCGCTTCGCCGACCCCGCCAAGGTGCACCTGGTCACCCACGAGGGCCCGTTCTTCCGCTCCCAGGGCTACGGCAACACCGCCCGCTCCCCGCAGGGCACGCCGGTCCTCTTCCAGGCCGGGGCCTCGCCCGCCGGGCGCCGCGTCGGCGGACGCCACGGCGAGTGCATGTTCGTGGGCAGCGGTTCCGTCGAGCAGCTCGCCGGGCACACCGCCTCCATCCGCGAGGAGGCGGTCAAGGCGGGCCGCCGGGCCGACGAGGTGAAGGTGATGTCGGCGTTCTCCTGCGTCGTCGGCGCCAGCACCTCCGACGCCGAGCGCCGCTACCGGCGGATCCTGGACGCCCAGCGGCCCGAGGTGACCGTCGCCAGCTACGCCATGTTCACCGGCCTCGACCTCTCCTCCTACGCGCCGGACACCCCCATGACGGAGCTGTCCACCGAGATGTCGCAGACCCAGGTGGCCCGCTTCGCCGGCAAGACCGTCGGCGACGTGCTGGCCGACTGGCACACCCACGGCGTCGGCGCCCGGCCGGTGGTCGGCACCGCCGAGGAGATCGCCGACGAGATCTGCTCCCTCGCCGAGGGCGCCGACCTCGACGGGTTCCTGCTCTCCCCGGCGGTCCAGCCCGCCTCGACCGTCGAGTTCGTCGAGTCGGTGCTGCCGATCCTGCGCAAGCGCGGCGTCTTCCGCGGCGAGTACACGGAGGGCGAGAGCCTGCGCGAGCGGCTCACCGGGGCGGACGACCGCGCGCTGCCGGCCAGCCACCCGGCGGCACAGTACCGGCACTGAGAACAGCACCCGCGAGGAGAGGATGTCGATGACCATGGCCACCCTTGCCCATGACCAGGCCGCAACGTCCACCCCGGCCGAGCTGGACGCGGCCACCCTCCGGCAGGCGTTCGGGGCCTACCCGACCGGCGTGGTCGCGATCGGCGCGCTGCGCGGGGACGAGCCGGTCGGGTTCGCCGCGAGCTCCTTCGTGTCGATCTCCCTGCAGCCGCCGATGGTCGCCGTCAGCGTGGCCCGCACCTCCACCACGTGGCCGCGCCTGGCGGAGGCGGAGGTCCTGGGGCTGAGCGTGCTCAGCCACGGCCAGGGCACGCTCTGCCGGCGCCTGGCCTCCCGCGAGGCCAACCGCTTCGACGGCGTCGCGTGGACGGCGACGCCCGAGGGCGCCGTCCTCGTCGAGGACGCCGCGCTGTGGCTGACGGCCAGGGTGGGCGCCACCTACGACGGCGGCGACCACGAGATCGTGCTCCTGGAACTGCTGAGCGTCGAACTCTTCGCCGGCGTGGAGCCGTTGGTCTTCCACACCAGCCAGTTCCGCGAGCTGCTGCCCCATGCCTGAGAACCCCCTGCCCGGGCCCCCGGCCGCCCGCCCGCACCTCACCGGCACGGTGGTGCACGGCGCCGGCCGGGGCCACGGGCTCGGGTTCCCCACCGCCAACATCGCGGCCGGCCCGGACTCCCCGGTCCCGCCGGCCGCGGTGTACAGCGGCTGGGTGGTCCGCCACCGCACCGGTACGGTCCACCCCGCCACGATCAGCGTCGGGTCGAACCCGACTTTCTGCGACACCGCCGACGTCCACGTCGAGGCGTACTGCCACGACCTCGCGCAGGACGTCTACGGCGAGCGGGTCACCGTCTGGTTCGCCGAACGGATCCGCGACACCGTGAAGTTCCCCTCTCCCTCGGCCCTGGTGCGGGCCGTGCGGGAGGACGTCCTGCGCTCCGAGGAGATCCTCGCCTCGGACCGCGGGCGGCGCGTCCGCGACGACGCGCTCGCCGCCCACCGCGGCACCCGCACCGCTCCCTGAGGCTCCCCGCGCACGGTCCTGCCCCCACCGCCGTGCTCCTCGCCTCCCCGACCGGCCCGAGTCCCGGGCCGCAGCTCACACCCAGGCTTGTTCCCCCAGCAAACAAAGGTGTAGGTCATGAGCGCTCTCGAATGGTTGAACGATCAGTTCAGCTTCTTCGGCATCCCCGTCTACTGGTCCGACTTCCTCGGCAACATCCTGGCGCTCGCGACCGTCTGGCTCGCGCTGCGGCGCTCGCTCGTCGCCTGGCCGGTGCAGATCCTCGGCTCGGTCCTGCTGCTCATCGCGAGCCTGAACGTCCACCTCGGCGGCAACGCCGCCCGCCAGGTCGTGATCATCGTCTCGGCGTCCTGGGGCTGGGCCACCTGGCGGCGCAGCAGGCAGCAGGAGGGCACGATCAACGTCCGCTGGGCCTCCTGGCGCGAGCGGGCGGTCCTCGGTGCGGTCATGGCCGTCGGCACCTTCGCGTTCGCCGCCCTGCTCAAGGCGAACGACGCCTCGTTCTACCCGGGCGCGCCCTGGTGGATGGTCCTCGCCGACGCCTGGATCTTCGTCGGCTCGATCCTGGCGATGTACACCCAGGCCCGCCGGTACGTGGAGTTCTGGTTCGTCTGGCTGGCCGTCGACCTGGTCGGCGTGCCGCTCGCGATCCACTCCGAGCTGTACTTCTCCGGCATCGTCTACGGCATCTTCTTCATCATGGTCCTGATCGGCATCCGCGACTGGGCCTCGCGCAGCAAGGGCCAGGAGATCGCCTCCCCGCTGGAACCGGCGGTCGTCCTGGAGGGCCGCAACGACCGGACTCCGGCCACCGGGTCGTAACCCGACACGGCGGTGCGGTGACGGCCACGTCCTGCGAGCGGCTCTCCCGGGCCCGCAGGACGTGGCGTCGGCGTGCTACGCGGTCCGGCCGTGCTCGACGAGCCTTCGAACGGCGTCGGGGACGGCGGTGCCCTGCTTGACGTGCTGGTCCGGCCGGGCCGGCCCGTAGACCTGGCGGATCGGGAGGATCCCGCCCCAGGCCTTGCCGCCGTCCCAGTCGAGGTCCTCCTGGCTCTCGTGCTCCGGCCCCTCGGGGGCGTGCGTCTTGGAGCGCACCGTGGCGTCCTGGGTGAGGCTGACGGAGAGGACCCCGGTGGTCGGGGTGTGCTTCCCGTCGGTGTCCAGTTCGCCGCCCTTGCCGTCCTTCAGCGGCCGCAGTTCGCTCCAGCGGCCGGGGAAGACCTGGTGGGTGACCGCCTCGATGGCCTTGGCCCGGTCCTTCGACCCGACCTTCCGGGCGATCCCGTCCACCACCACCGAGCGGTAGCCGAGCGAGGTGCTGATCGCCGCGCGCCCGACGACCAGGGCGTCGACCAGGGTGACGGTCAGGCAGACGGGAACCCCGCCGTCCCGCCACAGGTGCTTCAGCGAGGGCGGTGTGGTGTCCGGCCAGGCGGTGGAGCCGTGCAGGTAGAGGAGCTTCTCGTCCCCTTCCTCGTGGTAGGCGTAGACCATCGGGACGCACTTGGGCGTGGTCGCCGCGGTGTCGACGTGGGCGACGACGCAGACAAACCCTTCCCTGAGGACGGCCGTGGCCTTCGCGAGGTCGTCCGTCTCCTTCGTCCGCTTGAGGTGCCCGCTCACGTCGTCTCCTTGTCCGCGTCCTCCTTGGCCCTGCGCAGGATGTCCTCGACCACGCCCGCCGGGTCCTGGCCGTGGAAGGGGCGGTCGAAGAGCCAGTTGTAGAGCATCTCCCGGGAGATCTGCGGCTGGTAGTACGGCACCTCGTGCCCGGAGTCGGGAATGGCGACCTGGGTGACGTTCCTCAGCGTCCGCACGAAGCCCTTCGGGTGCCCCTGCGCCTGCTTCCAGATCAACCGCCTGGCGTTGCCCCAGCCGTCCTTCATGATCTCGGCGAGGATCTCCTCGGTGCTCTGGTAGCCGCAGGCGGTGTCGAAGTCCCCGGTGTAGAGCAGGACCTTGTAGTTCTCCTTCGCGTGGACGAGGTCGGCGTACAGCGGTGACGCGTCCGCCATGACGTCGGCCTTCAGCGCCTCGGCCACCGGGCCGGCGTTGTCCGCGAACTGCCAGGCGTGCTCGGCGTGCAGGGCCTCCTTGACGGCGGCGGTGCCGAGGTAGGCGGGCAGCGCACCCCAGGACAGGTCCTCCCAGCGCCGCACGTCGTAGACGTCGAAGCCGCCCCCGAAGGCCAGCACGGCGTTGACCAGGCCGTTGCCGAGATCGGTGGCCTTCTTCATCTGTTCGGCCTTGAGGACCTCCTGGAACTCGGCGTAGCCGAAGTCCAGGGCGGCCTTCTGGTTCAGGCCGAGGAACCCGGAGGCGTAGGCGTAGTCGATCATGATGCGGATCGAGAGCTCAGGCTTGATCCAGCCGTTGCCCACGGCGATCCCGCTCAGGTTGAGGTGCTTGCCGGCGCCGCTGCCGTTCTCCTCGTGGATCCTCTTGGCGATGTACGGCACGTACTTGCCGGCGTAGCTCTCCCCGCAGACGTACAGGGGGCAGGCCAGGTACTCCGGGTAGGTGTCGAAGAACTGTTGCAGCGCCAGCCAGAACATCCGGCCGAGGGTCTCCTCGTCCTGGACGTAGGCGTCCTCGGTCTCGCAGTAGCTGTATCCGGCGCCGACGGGCTGGTCCCAGTAGAGGAGGTGGGCCTCCTGGTTCCAGCTGTCGGGGCTGACCGAGATGGTCCCGGCGGCGTCGTCGGCGACGCGCAGCGGGCCGTTCTCCAGGAACAGTCCCGCGAGCGAGGAGGCGCCGGGCCCGCCGTTGAGCCAGATCAGCAGGGGGGTCTGCTCGATCAGGTCCTTCTGCTCGGCGGCGTCGAGGTTGGGGTCGCACGTCTGGCTCTCGAAGAACCAGTAGAACAGGTGGCTCTTCGCCGGTCCCGGGCCGTCGACGTCCGCGTACCCGGCGTAGGACCGGGCGGTCTTCGGGAGCCCTTCCTCGTCCTTCTTGGCGGGGTCGGGCCAGAAGTGGATCGTCTGGGTGTTGGCGGCGTTGGCCGGGATCGAGTACACGGGCTGACGGGGCATGGGTCGCCTTCCGTTTCGGGAGGGGGGTCAGGAGGCCGGGGTGATGCGCCCGGGCAGCGGGCGGACGTAGCGCTCGAAGTGGCGCTCGGTGTGCGCGACCTCCTGGAGGACCCCGATGCGCTGGCCCAGGAGCAGCTGCAGTGCGGGGAACCGGCCCGCCTCGAACAGCAGGATGTTCAGTGAACCGCCGTACTGGAAGTAGCCGATCTCGTCGCCCTTCGTCACCTCGACCGGGGCCGAGTCCTTGGTGATCCTGCGGAACGGCTCGCGGAACGTCACGGAGCCGATCGAGTTGAGGCCGACGGGCACCAGGGCGACGTGGCCCGTGCCGTCCGGATCCCCGAGGTGGTCGAAGTACGGCGTCTCGATGATGGCGTATCCGCGGCGGAAGTCCTCGAACAGGCTGTAGTCGTACCCGTAGCCGACGTTCCCCTTGTTGAGCAGGTCGGGGAAGTCCCGGATCCCGTAGTAGACCCCGCCGACGTCGTCGCGGGACTCGACCACCCGGCCGCCGACCGGGGCGTGGTAGCGGTGGTAGGTGTCGGGCATGAGGATGCACGACACGGCCGTGCCGCCGATGAACCGCTCGGCGTACTCGGAGCCGTCGAGCAGCCGGCCGACGCTCATGGTCACGGCCGCCTTGATCGGGAGCGGTGTGTCGGGCGCCAGGTTGTCGACGATCATGTTGATGATGCAGTCGGTCGGGGCGACCACGACGCTGGGGTCCTTGGGGGCGTCGATCGTCCGGGCGCCGGGCTTCAGCTCCCTGATGAAGAACTTGTTGAGGGTCGACCAGTCGCCCTTCTCGAAATCGGCCATCCGCTTCGGGCCGAGTTCGTCGATCCACTTCTCGACCAGTTTCGCGGAATCCGGGGAATCCATCTGCAGGCCCTGCAACTGGGTGAAGTCGGCCAGGACCTCACGCCCCGACTCGCTGGTCACGAACGCGAGTCCGGCGGCGTTCTCGTAGCCGATCCAGCTGAATCTGCGGATGTACTGCAGCCCGTCGGAAATGGGCTGCTTCCAGCCCCAGTCGTACCATTCGACGAAGAAGTCCGCCAGGGTCTTCCCGGTCGCCCCGCGCCAGTCCTTGTAGACGTCCGAGTCCGGGTACACCGTGGGCGGCGTCAGGCCCCTGATCGCCGCGTCGAACTTCTTCCTGAAATCGCTCCCCTCGTCGTCGTAGAGTCTCTCGACCTTCTCCCTGAATTCCTTGATGTTCTGCGAGGCCATGTCCTGCTTCCTTCCGTGCGGTGGGACCCCCGGGCGCTGCTGCACCCTCACCAGTAGGTCCCGGCCGGCGGGGAACCGCGCCCGCAGCTAGTCCGTTCGTCTAGAAACCACCTCCGCCTGGCGGTACGCCGCGTGTCGCTGCCGACCGCGAGTGGTCCTGAAGTCGTAGCGGGGGAGGGGTACTTCGGCGGGGGAGCCCGCTACCGGCGGCGGATGCGGCCGGCCGTCGGGCCCCCCTACGGTCGCCCCGACGGCCCGCCGAGGCACCCGAGGGGAAACACCGTGATCCGCGCCGCGAAGTCGGCCGCCGCTGTGGCGGCACTGGCCCTGACCGTTCTGACCGCGCCGGCCGCGACCGCCGCCGCCGACCCGCTCGCCGCGCTGCGCGGCCAACAGCCGCGCTGGCACGCCTGCGCGAGCGGCCCGCAGGACACCGCCGGCGCCGAGCTCGACGCGGCCGGCGCCCGCTGCACCGAGGTCACCGTCCCCCTCGACTACCGGAACCCCGGCGGGCGGACGATCGGCGTCGCCCTCTCCCGGCTGCCCGCCACCGACCCCGCTCACCGCCTGGGCACCCTCTTCTACAACCCCGGCGGCCCCGGCGTCCCCGCCCGTGACCTGGCCCTCGCCCTGCGGCAGGCCGCCCCCGCCCTGGGCGCCCGCTACGACATCGTCGGCATGGACCCGCGCTTCGTCGGCGCCAGCACCCCGCTCGACTGCGGCTGGCCCACGGCCGGCCCCGGCTCGGCCGGACCCGACCGGCTGGGCTTCGACCGGGCCGCCGAGGTCGCCAAGGACCTCGCGACCCGCTGCGCCCCGTACCGCGACCTGCTGCCGCACGCCTCCACCCGCAACACCGCGCGGGACATGGACCTGGTGCGCGCCGTCCTCGGCGAGCCGAGGATCTCCTATCTCGGCTCGTCCTACGGCAGTTACCTCGGCGAGGTCTACCTCCAGCTGTTCCCCGGGCGCGTCGGGCGGGTGGTGTTCGACGCCGCCATGGACCCGGACCGCTTCGGTCCCGACCTGACCGCCACCCAGGGCCCCGCGATGGCGGCCGCGCTCACCGCCTGGGCCGGCTGGGCGGCCCGCCACGACGACCGCCACCACCTGGGCGGCACGACCGCCGAGGTGCTGGCCGCGGTCGAGCGGGTGCGGCTGGCCGCCGGACGCGCCCCGCTGGCGGTCGGCACCCACCGGGTGGACGAGCGCCTCCTGCCGCAGGTGCTGTGGACGGTGTCGGCCGGTGACGACGCCGCCGCCTACGAGGAGTTCGCCGCCCTGGTGCGGGTCCTGGCGGACGCGGCCGAGGGCCGGCCGGCGCAGCCGACCGCGCTGCTGGAGGCGGTGCTGACCGGCCTGGCCTCCCCCGATACTGGTGGCTACGCCGCCGTGCAGACCGCGATCATGTGCGCCGACCGCGCCGCCTCGCGCGATCCGCTCGACTACTACCGCGACATCCGGGCCCACCGCGCCGACGAGCCGCTGTTCGGCCCGCTCACCCGCAACCTCACCCCCTGCACCTTCTGGCCCGCGGACCCGGCCGAACCGCCCACCCGGGTGCGCAACGACGTCCCGGTCCTGCTGGTCGGCGCCGACGGCGACCCGGCCGCCACCTACCCCGGCCAGCTCTCGGCCCACCGGGCCCTGACCGGCTCGCGTCTGGTGACCCTGCGCGGCGCCTTCCGCCACACCGTCTACGCGGGCCTGTTCGCGCCGCGCGACACCTGTGTGGACGCCGCCGTCGACCGCTACCTCCTGGACGGCGTCCTCCCCGCCGCGGACGGCGACTGCCCGGCCGCCCGCCCGTAGCCCACGCCCGCCCCGCCCCGCCCGGTCCGGTCGCGGACCGGCCGGGGCGGGGGCGGCCGCTACCGCTTCTGGCGTTCCGCCACCTCCGTGACCAGGTCGGTGATGTGCTCGCGGGTGACGCCGAGGCCGAAGCCGGTGAACTTCAGCAGGGGCACCTGGTGGGCGGCGGCCAGGAGCCGGGCGTCGCTCTCGGCGAGGGTGGTGGCGAAGGGGAGTCCGGCCAGCCGCTCGGTGAGGACGGCGGCGCCGATCGGGTGGGCGAGCCACTCGCCCAGGCTGGACCCCGGGGTCAGCGGGTCGAGGACGCCGTCGCCGGGCGTGCGCAGCCAGGTGCGCAGGCGGATGTCGCGGGAGGAGGCGCCGACCTCGACGACGAAGTCGCCGGGGTCGATGCGCCAGCCGCCGCGGGTCGTCGACCAGCGGGCGAGGTCGCGGCCGGTGAGCCGGAACCCGGCCCGGCCCGAAGCGCCCGGCTCCAGGCGGAGCTTCGCGAAGCCGCGCAGTTCGTGGCGGGGGCGGGTGGGCAGCGGTTCGTCGACGGCGAGGTAGAGCTGGACCACCTCGGCGCCGGGCCTGGTGCCGGTGTTGGTGACGGTGACGCGGGCCGTCCAGGTGTTCTCGCCGGTCCGCTCCACCTCCAGGTCGTCGTAGCGGAAGGTGGTGTAGCTCAGCCCGTGGCCGAAGGGGTAGGCGACGGGGGCGTCGACGGTGTCGTAGTGGCGGTAGCCGACGTAGCGGCCCTCGCCGTGGACGGTGTGTCCGTCCTGGCCGGGGAAGTGCGGGTAGGCGGGCGTGTCCTGGAGGCGGAGCGGGACGGACTCGGTGAGCTTGCCGGACGGGCTCTCCGCGCCGAACAGCAGGTCGGCGACGGCGCTGCCGCCGGCCTGGCCGCCGAGCCAGGCCTCCAGGATCGCCGTCGCGTCGTCCTGCCACTCGGCGACGGACACCACCGACCCGTTGGCGAGGACGACGGCGACCCGGGGGCAGACGGCGGCCACGTGGCGCAGCAGCTCCAGCTGGTCGGCGGGGAGGCCGAGGTGGACGCGGTCGAGGCCCTCGGTCTCCGCGGTGTCCGGCAGGCCGAGGAACAGCAGGACGGTGTCGGCCTCGGCGGCGAGCGCGACCGCCTCGGCGGCCAGGGCGGCGTCGGGGGAGCCGTCCAGGGTGAAGCCGGGGGCGAAGGAGAGCGTGAGGTCCGGTCCGGCCTGGGCGCGGAGCGCGTCCCAGGCGGTGTCGAGCCGGGTCGGGGTGACCCGGGAGCTGCCGTGGCCCTGGTAGCGGGGGGTGCGGGCGAACTCGCCGACGACCGCGACGCGCTGCCGGGCCCGGGGGTCGAGCGGCAGCAGCCCGTCGTCGTTCTTGAGCAGCACGGCGCCGGCCCGGGCGGCCTCGCGGGCCAGCTCGTGGTGGGCGTCGGAGTCCCAGGCGGGGAGGCGCTCGGCCCGGTCCACCCGGTCGCGCAGCCGCAGGACGCGCTCGGCGGCGGTGGCGACGGCGGCGGCGTCCAGCCGGCCCTCCTCGACGGCGGTGACGATCTCCTGGTCGGTGCCGGTCGGCGGCATCTCCAGGTCGAGGCCGGCGGCCAGGGCGGCGACCCGGTCGTCGACGGCGCCCCAGTCGGACATCACCAGGCCGTCGAAGCCCCACTCCTCGCGCAGGATGCCGGTGAGCAGCCCGCGGTGGCGGCTCGCGTGGACGCCGTTGACGCGGTTGTAGGAGCACATCACGGTGTACGGCGCCGCCTCGCGGACGATGTGCTCGAAGGCGGGCAGGTACAGCTCGCGCAGCGTCCGTTCGTCGACGTCCGCGCTGACCCGCATCCGGTCCGTCTCCTGGTTGTTGACGGCGAAGTGCTTGACGCAGGCGCCGATCCCCAGGGACTGGATGCCGGTGACGACGGCGGCCCCCATCCGTCCGCTGACGTGCGGGTCCTCCGAGAAGTACTCGAAGTTGCGGCCGCACAGCGGGCTGCGCTTGATGTTGACGCCGGGGCCGAGGACGACGTCCACGCCGAAGGCGGACGCCTCCCGGGCGAGGGCCGCGCCGACGCGGTGCGCGAGGTCGGTGTCCCAGCTGGAGCCGAGGGTGACGGCGGGCGGGTAGCAGGTCGCGGGCAGGCTGGAGCCGAGGAAGGAGATGCCGGGGCCGTCCTCGGCGGGGCGGCGGATGCCGTGCGGACCGTCGGAGAGGGTGAGCGCGCGGACCGCGTCGCGCACCGGGGTGGTGGTCCACGAGGTCGCGCCGGAGGTGAGCGAGGCCTGCTCGGCGAGGCTCAGCCCGGAAACCCGGTCGGTGGTCATGTGGTTCTGCTCTCTCTGCACGGGGGCGGGGACGGGGGCGGGTACGGGTACGGGGACGGGGGTGGCGGGACGGGGCGCCGGGTCAGCGGACGCGGCGCACCGGCAGCACGGACAGGCCGCCGCCGACGGTGACGGCCATGGCGAGGACGAACAGGGCGGAGTACCCGAAGGCGGGGACGACCGCACCGGCGATGATCGGCGCCAGCACCTGCGGCGCGGTGTTGGCGATGTTGAGGAACCCGAGGTCCTTGGCGCGGCTGTGCTGGTCGGGCAGGACCTCGGCGACGATCGCCTGGTCGACGGCTATCAGGCAGCCGAAGCCGAGCGAGGCCAGCACGGTGAAGAAGAGGAAGGACCACAGGGCCGGTGCCACGGTGAGCGGGACGATCCCGGCGGCGGCGATCACCGCGGCCGCCAGGACGAACGGCTTGCGGCGGCCCAGCCGGTCCGACAGCGGCCCGGAGACCGCCACGGACCCGCCGGCGACCACCGCGATGATCAGCCCGCCGAGGGTGACGACGGTGCCGGCGTCTTCGGTGGACAGACCCAAGTGGTCGGTGAGGATGAACAGTTGGTAGACCAGGACGAGGTGGATGCCGAGCAGCGCGAGCAGCCTGCTGACCAGCGCCCAGAAGAAGTCGGCGTCCCGGGGCGGCAGCAGCGAGCGCAGCAGGCCGCCGTCCGGTGCGACGGCGGGGGCGTCGTCCAGGGTCGGCCGGTCGGGTGCGAACCGGACGAAGGCCAGCGCGCCGAGCACGGCGAGCCAGGGGAGCCAGCGCAGCCCCTGCCCGGGGTGGGTGACCAGCAGGCCGCCCGCCACCGAGCCCAGCCCCTGGCCGAGCAGCTGGCCCAGGCCCACCCAGGAGGAGGCCCGGCCGAGCCGCTCGGCGGGGACCCGGTCCGGCAGCACCGCGAACAGCGCGGCGAGCATGGCGTTGAGGCCGGTCTGGAAGCAGACGGTGAGCACGAGCAGAGCGGCGAAGCTCCCGGTGCCGGACATCGCGGTGACGGACAGCGCGTAGCAGACGGCGCCGGCCAGGATCCACGGGTTGCGCCGGCCGTACCGGGAGCGGGTGCGGTCGGAGAGGAAGCCGAAGGCGACCACGGCCACGGTGGAGGTGAAGGCACCGACCGCCGCGACGGTGCTGTAGTGCGTGAGCTTGGTGTCCGGGTCGATGCGTTCGAACACCGCCTGGAGCAGGGTCCAGCCCGCGGTGACCGGGAGCATCCAGCCGAGGTAGGCGGCGCCCAGCAGCGGTCCGAGGCGCCGCGCGGACTCGGGGGGCCCGGCGGCCGGGGCCGACGAGCCGGGGTGGGTGGGGGTGGTGCGCACGGACGGCTCCTTTGCCGTACAGGTGGGGGGTGGCGTCACCCTAACCGTGAAAACCTTGGAGCTCAAGGTTTTCGTCGTCCGGGTCCGTCGCAGCCTCGTAGAATCCGTTCATGACCAAGCCCCGGGGCCCCTACGCCAAGACCTCCTCGAAGCGGCAGCAGATCATCGAGGCCGCGCTCGCCGCCTACGCCGAGGCGGGCAGCCGCAAGGTGTCGGTGCGGGACATCGCCCAGCGGGTCGGGATGACCGACGCCGGGGTGCTGCACCACTTCGGCGGCCGGGAGGCCCTGTTCACCGCCGTCCTCGCCGCCCGTGACGCCGCCTCCGAGGAGCGGTTCGGGGCGTTCGAGGAGCGCGGCGCGGACGACTTCCTGCGCATCCTGGCCGACAACGCGGCCACTCCCGGCCTGGTCAAGCTCTTCGTGGACCTCGCCGCGGCCGCCGCCGAGCCGGACCACCCGGCCCACGACTACTTCGGCCGGCGCTACGAAGGCCTCCGCCGGCGCCTCGCCGACAGGCTCGTCGAGCAGGCCGCCACCCGGTCGGACACCGCCGGGCCGGACAGCGCCGGGCCGGGCACCGCCGCGCCGGACACTGCCCGGCCGGACGCGGAGCGCGCGGACGAGGCCGCCTGGGCAGCCCGGATCCTGATCGCCGCGACCGACGGACTGCAGCTCCAGTGGCTGCTCGACCCCCGCATCGACATGGCCGACGACATCGGCCGCCTCGCCCGCGTGCTGCTGGACGCCCCGGCGGAGCGGCAGCGCCCGGTCAGCTGACCGGCCCGGCCAGCAGCGCCCGCCAGCCCCGCCGGACCAGCCCGGGCACGTCCACCGACGGGTCGTTCAGCCCCTGCAACTGCGCGCCCTCGACGAGCGCCAGGAACGCGGCGGCGGTGAAGTCCGGGTCCAGGCCCGGATCCACCGAGCCGTCCGCCTGCCGCGCCACCAGGTGGCCGCGCACCGCCGTGCGGAACCGCTCGAACCGCTCCCGGAAGTACGGGTGCGCCGGATGCCCGGGATCGAGCGAGGACGCCGCGAGGTGGACGTACAGTCGCACCCACGCCGGGTTCGCGGCGTTGGCCTCCATGACCCGCGCCATGAACGCGCCGGGATCGTCGGCGCCGGCCGACGCGTCCCAGCGCAGCGCCGCCGACTCATCGGTGCCGCGCAGCAGTTCGGTGAGCAGTTCGTCCTTGGAGGTGAAGTGGTGCATCAGCCCGGTCAGGCTCATGCCGCTCTCCCGGGCGATGGCGCGCAGCGACGTGCCGCGCTCGCCCTCGCGGGCGAACACCTCGAAGGCCGCCGCCAGGGCGCGTTCACGCTGCGCCCGTCCCTTGGGCGTCGAGCTGCGGTTGGCCACGGGGGGAGTTTATGCGACCGGCGCGGGTCCCCCGGGCGAGCCCCGGGCGCGAGCACGCCTGCCGCGCACGCCGGCTGCGAGCACGTCTGCCGCGGCACCCTTGTCGAGTAAAACCGAACACTGTACTGTTTCGGTCACCTCCCGACCCGAAGCGACACCGGGGCGCCGACGCGCACCCGGCCGGCCGCCGACTCCGCGGACCACGCGCCCACCGCCCCGCCCCGACGCGGGCCCGTGACGGCCCTTCCCCGAGGAAAACCCCATGGACACTGACGTCATCATCGTCGGAGCCGGCCTGGCCGGACTCACCGCCGCCCACGAACTCACCTCCCGGGGACGCCGGGTGATCCTGGTCGACCAGGAGAACGCCGCCAACCTCGGCGGCCAGGCCTGGTGGTCCTTCGGCGGCCTGTTCCTCGTCGACTCGCCCGAACAGCGCCGGATGCGCGTCAAGGACTCCCTCGACCTCGCCTGGAGCGACTGGCAGGGCAGCGCGCAGTTCGACCGCCACGCGGACGAGGACAGCTGGGCGGTGCGCTGGGCCCGGGCGTACGTCGAGTTCGCCGCGGGGGAGAAGCGCTCCTGGCTGGCCGGGCACGGGCTGCGCTTCCTGCCCACGGTCGGCTGGGCCGAACGCGGCGACCTGCGCGCCGACGGGCACGGCAACTCCGTCCCCCGCTTCCACGTCGCCTGGGGCACCGGGACCGGGGTGGTCGCGCCCTTCGCCCGCTCCGCCCGGCGGGCCGCCGCCGGCGGGCTGCTGACCTTCCGCCACCGCCACCGGGTCGACGAACTCGTCGTCACCGACGGCGTGGTGACCGGCGTGCGGGGCCGAGTGCTGGCCGCCGACGACTCGGCGCGCGGCGTCGCCTCCAGCCGCGAGGAGACCGGCGACTTCGAACTCTCCGCCCAGGCCGTCGTGGTGGCCTCCGGCGGCATCGGCGCCAACCACGACCTCGTCCGCGCCCACTGGCCCGCCCGGCTGGGCACCCCGCCCCGGCACCTGGTCACCGGCGTCCCGGCCCACGTCGACGGGCGGATGCTCGGCATCAGCGCCGAGGCCGGGGCGCGCCTGGTCAACGGCGACCGGATGTGGCACTACACCGAGGGCCTGCACAACTGGGACCCGGTCTGGCCCGGCCACGGGATCCGGATCCTGCCCGGCCCCTCCTCGATGTGGTTCGACGCCCTCGGCCGCCGGCTGCCCGAGCCCTGCCTGCCCGGCTACGACACCCTCGGCACCCTGCGCCACCTGCGGACCGATCCCGCGCTGGCCGGGCACGACCACTCCTGGTTCGTGCTCACCCAGAAGATCATCGAGAAGGAGTTCGCCCTCTCCGGCTCCGAGCAGAACCCCGACATCACCGCCGGCGACCGCAAGGCCTTCGTGCGCGAGCGCCTGCTCGGCAGGGGCGCGCCCGCCCCGGTCGAGGCGTTCAAGCGGCACGGCCGGGACTTCGTCGTCGCCGCGACGCTGGAGGAACTGGTCGAGAGGATGAACGCGCTGACCGGCACCCCGCTGCTGGACGCCGCGGCGATGCGCCGCCGGATCGAGGCCCGGGACCGTCAGCTCGCCAACCCCTACACCAAGGACGCCCAGGTGCAGGGCATCCGCAACTCCCGTCGCTACCTGGGCGACCGCCTGGGCCGCACCGCCGCCCCGCACCGGCTGCTCGACCCGGCCGCGGGGCCGCTGATCGGCGTCCAGCTGCACGTGCTCACCCGCAAGACGCTCGGCGGCATCCAGACCGACCTCTCCTCGCGCGCCCTCGCGGCCGACGGCACACCGGTGCCCGGACTCTACGCGGTCGGCGAGGCCGCCGGGTTCGGCGGCGGCGGACTGCACGGCTACAACGCCCTGGAGGGCACCTTCCTCGGCGGCTGCCTGTTCTCCGGCCGCGCGGCCGGCCGCGCCGCGGCGGAGGCCACCGCCTGACCGGGGCCGACGACCCCGACCACCCCGTCCGGACCCTCGCCCCGCCCCGCCCCCGCCCCCGTCCCCCGTCGCCGGTCGTCGCACCGGCGGCGGGGGGCGGGGCGTTCCGCCGGGCCAGTTCCCCCGGGGGTCACCCTCACGAGTGATCACCACCGCTTCCGTCGCCCGCCCGTCGTTACCATGGGCGAGGGATGACAAACCGTCAGGACACCGACAGGGGAGCGGACATGGGGGAAGAATCGGCCGCGGTGGTGATCCTCGGCGCGGGACCGGCCGGCCTCGTCCTCGGCAACCTGCTGCACCGGGCCGGCATCGACTGCGTCGTCCTGGAGCGCGCCGACCGCGCCCATCTGCACGCCCGCGCCCGGGCCGGCTTCCTCGCCGCGAACACCGTCCGCGTCCTGGACCGCCACGGCCTCGCCGACGGCCTGCACCGCCGCGGCCGGCCCCACGCCACCTGCGAGTTCCGCACCGCCGACGGCGGCTTCCGGCTCGACTACGCGCACCTCGGCCGCGGCGAGCCCCACACCGTCTACCCGCAGCAGTTCCTCGTCGCCGACCTGCTCGCCTCGTACCTGGACGCCGGCGGCCGGCTGCACTTCGCCACCGAGGCCCACCAGGTGCTGGACGCCGGGAGCGAGCGCCCCGTCGTCGAGGCCGGCGGACCGGACGGCCGCCCGGTCCGCTGGCGGGCCCGCTACGTCGCCGGCTGCGACGGCCGCCACGGCGCCGCCCGCCGCTCGCTGCCGCCCGGCGCCGTCGTCCACCACCACGACCACGGCCTGTCCTGGCTGGGCCTGCTCGCCGAGGCGCCGCCCAGCCTGGACGCCGTCGGCTACGCCGTGCACGAACGCGGCTTCGCCGGCCACATGGCCCGCACCGCCGAGATCACCCGCTACTACCTGCAGTACGAGCGCGGCACCCCGCCCGAGGCGTGGAGCGAGGAGCACATCTGGCACGAACTCGACGAACGGATGCGGTCCGCCGACCACGGCCCGCTGCGCCGGGGGAGCATCGTCCAGCGCAGCGTCGTCGACCTGGAGTGCGACGTCGTCGAACCGCTGCGCCACGGCGCGCTGCTGCTCGCCGGCGACGCCGCGAGCCTCATCACCCCGTCCGCCGCCAAGGGCGCCAACCTCGCCGTGCTGGAGGCGGAACTGCTGGCCGAAGCCCTGGTCGACGACCTCGCCCACGGCGACGGCCGCGCCCTGGCCGGCTACTCGGACCGCTGCCTGGAGCACATCTGGCGGGCCCAGGAGTTCTCGCACTGGATGGTCCGGCTGCTGCACGCCGTGCCCGGCCCGCACGGCGGCCCGTCGTCCTTCGACGAGGGGCTGCGCCGCGCCCGCCTGAGAGCCCTGCGCGACTCCCCGCGCCCAGCAGGACTGGTTCGCCGAGAACTACGTCGGCCTCTGAAACCGACCCGCACCGACGAGGACGCACCACCATGACCACCGACGACGACACCACCCGGCTGCGCGCGACCGCCGACTTCGTCCGCCGCCACGACACCGCCACCCTCCTCCCGCTCCTCCTGCCCGGCCTCGACGACACCGCGCTGCGCTCCCTCACCCACCACCTGCGCTTCGCGCACGCCGCCCTGCTGGTCTTCCCGCCCGGCCCGCCGGTCCTGCGCGCCGGCCTCGCCGCCTGCGGCCTGGACGCCGACGTCCCGCCGGCCCCCAGCACCGTCGTCCGCGAGCGGCTGGCCGCCCGCCACCACCGCCCGGCGGCCGCGCTCGACGTCACCATCCGGCGCGTCCCGGTGCCCGGCACCGGCCCGGAGCCCCGCACCGTCGAGGTGTTCGCGCTGCCGGTGCCACCCGGCTCCGGGCTCCGGCCGCTCGCCGAGCACGAACGGGCCCGCCGGCACGAGGACCACCTCGCCTTCGAGCTCCGCCACCCGGAGCCGGTCCTGCTGCGCGGCCTGTGCGCCTTGCTCGCCGACCACGGCGCGACACCCGACGGCGGCGGCCACAACCCCCACGAGAACGGCACCGTCCTCTACTTCACCGCCCCCGCCGCCTCCCGGGCCGGCTACCGCCGCCTGGAGCTGTACGCCGCCGGCGACCACCACGACGCCCTCGACGCCCACCTGGCCGCCTCCGCCCGACGCCCGCCGGCCGAGACCCTGCTGCGACTGCTGACCGGGGCCTGGACCACCCAGGCCCTCGCCGCCGCCGCCCGGCTGCGGCTGCCCGACGCCCTGCACCGCGACGGCCCCGCCGACCCGCGGACCCTCGCCCGCCGCACCGGCACCCACCCCCGCGCCCTGACCACCCTGCTGCGCTACCTCACGATGCTCGGCGTCGTCGAACCCGAGGGCGACGGCCACCGCCTCACCGCCGTCGGCGACCTGCTGTGCGAGGACGCGCCGGGCTCGATGCGCCCGCTGGCGCTGCTCTACGGCGGCCCCTTCTACCGCTCCTTCGGCGCACTCGACCACACCGTCCGCACCGGCGAGCCCGCCTTCGACCACCTGTTCGGCGAGAACCACTTCGACCACTTCGCCCGCGACCCCGCACTCGCCGACCTCTTCGACCGCTCCATGGCGGCGAGCGCCCGGATGTTCGACCCGGTGCCCGGCCACCCGGTCCTCACCGCCGCCGCCCGCACACCCGCCGGCGCCACCGTCGTCGACGTCGCCGGCGGCAACGGCGAACTCCTCGCCCGCGTCCTCGCCGCGCACCCGCGGCTGCGCGGCGTCCTGCTGGAACGCCCGCACGCCGTCGAGGCCGCCCGCCGCACCATGGCGGCGGCGGGCTGCGCCGACCGCTGCGCGTACCGGACCGGCGACTTCGCCGACGTCCCGGCGGGAGGCGACGTCTACCTGCTCTCCCGGGTCCTGCACGACTGGGACGACGAGCGGTGCCGCGCGATCCTGCGCCACTGCGCCCGCGCGATGCCCGCCCACGCCGACCTGCTCGTCCTCGAACGCCTGCTGCCCGCCGACGGATCCCCCTCCCTGGCCACCGCCTGGGACCTCCACATGATGTGCAACGTCGGCGGCCGCGAACGCCGCGCCGACCAGTACGCCGCCCTGCTCGCCGACGCCGGCCTCGCCCTCCTCGACCGCACCGCGCTCCCGCTCGACGCCGCCCTCCTGCACGCCCGCGAGGCCGCCGCGCCGCACGAGAACGCGGGTCGACCGGCGGGTGGTGACGGGCGGAACACCGGGTGACCAGGAGAACGGTCCGCACAGTCCCCCGGAAGTACAGAGAAAGCGAACCCCCGCATGGACCTCGGCGTGCGCTGGAATCTGCACGGTGACGGGCGTACGCCCGCACCGGGAGCGGTCGTCCGCCCCGGCGCATGCACGACGAGTGTCGCCCATTGCCAACAGGCTTTATCGATAGGCTCGTTGTGAATATTCGCCTACGAATGCGTCGTGCGGTGATCTACATCCGGGTGAGTGTGGCTCGGGAGGAGATGATCAGTCCGGAGTCGCAGGAGCATCAGTGTCGGGGGTTGGTGGACCGGGAGGGGCTGATGCTGGTGCGGGCTCCGTTGACGGATCTGGGGAAGTCGGGTCGGGGCTTCACCGACCGGCAGATCGCGGAGATCATCGCCATGGCGGAGCGTGGTGAGTTCGAGGTGCTGTGCCGGCGACGAGCTTCGCGCCCTTTGTCGGGCACTGCCGCCGTCGTCGCCGAGACCGACACCAGGGCCCTCCTCGAACGACCTGCGCTGCGGTCGGGAGATCATGTTGGTTTCAGCGTGTGGTCCCGGGGTGCATTTCGGGACACGGTCGAGTGGAACAGGTAAACGGGATGAAGGTCGGGTTCGGGTGGAAGCTGCACGGGGACGGGCGTGCGCCGCGGCCCGGGGCTGTGGTGCGGCCGGACGAGCGGTTGTCGTGGGGGCGGACGGTCGGGCTCGGGGCGCAGCACGTGGTGGCTATGTTCGGGGCCACTTTTGTGGCACCCATTCTCATGGGGCTGGATCCGAACCTCGCGGTGATGCTGTCGGGCGTGGCGACGGTGTTCTTCCTGCTGGTGACGCAGGGCCGGATCCCGTCGTACCTGGGTTCCAGTCTGTCGTTCGTGGGCGTGGCCGCGGTGATCAAGTCGCAGGGCGGGGACACGGCGACGGTGACGGGTGCGCTACTGGTGGCGGGTGCGGTGCTCGCGGTGTGCGGGGCGGTGGTGCAGGGGCTCGGGGCGAAGGTGGTGCACGCGGTGCTGCCGCCGGTGGTGACCGGTGCGGTGGTGATGCTGATCGGGTTCAATCTGGCACCGGTGGCGGCGGGGACGTACTGGCCGCAGGACCAGTGGACGGCGCTTCTGGTGATGGCGTTCACGGGGTTGGCGCTGGTGGTGTTGCGGGGGTTCTGGTCGCGGATCGCGATCTTCCTGGGACTGGTGTTCGGGTACGCGGTGTCGTGGCTGTTCGACCGGGTCTTCGGGAAGATCCACTCTTCGGTCGGCGGCGGGGCCGCGACGGAGCACTGGCGTCTGGACCTGTCGGGCGTGGGGAAGGCGGACTGGATCGGTCTGCCGTCGCTGCACGCGCCGAGCTTCCAGGCGTCCGCGGTGCTGGTGGCGCTGCCCGTGGTGGTGGCGCTGATCGCGGAGAACGCGGGGCACGTGAAGGCGGTTTCGGAGATGACGGGTGATCCGCTGGACGACCGGATGGGTGCCGCGATCATGGCGGACGGCACGGCGACGGTGCTGTCGACAGCGGTGGGTGGTCCGGCGACGACGACGTACGCGGAGAACATCGGCGTGATGGCGGCGACCCGGGTGTACTCGACGGCGGCGTACTGGTGCGCGGCCGGCTTCGCGATCCTGTTCGGCCTGTGCCCGAAGTTCGGCGCGATCGTCGCGGCGATCCCGGGCGGGGTGCTGGGCGGGATCACGGTGGTGCTGTACGGCATGATCGGCCTGCTGGGCGCGCAGATCTGGATCCACAACAAGGTGGACCTCACCAATCCGCTCCACCTCGTCCCGGTCGCGGCCGGTGTCATCGTCGGCATCGGCAACGTCACCCTCAAGTTCACCGACAACTTCGAGCTGTCCGGGATCGCGCTCGGCACGATCATCGTGCTGACGGGGTACCACGTGCTGCGGCTGATGGCGCCGGCGCACATGAAGCAGCCGACCGGGACACCACTCCTGGACGCGGGCACCACCGAGTACGACGACAACGACGCGGAGCGCAGCTGACCGGGTCCCAGAGGAGCTCCGGGGCGGACCGGCCACAGAGTGGTTCTCCCAGAGGCGCACGCCAGGACGGAGCCGGCGAACTCGTGCGTGGTCGGCCGTGGCCTGTCTTGAGCGGCACCAGCCGCCACGCGCAGCCACTGACCAGCACGTACAACACCGTGTCCACGACCAGTCGGCGCGGAAACTTCAACGGCCGTCCCGCCCGGCGCGGACCCCGCACCGGCAGCAGCGGCTCTATCACCGTCCACTGAGCATCCGTCAGCGAGAATCCGTAGGAAGGCTTGCACGCACAGACACACATGACGGTGATCTTCGCGGACGCCTCAACTGCGAAGATCACCGCCAGCGCATCACGCCACGCAGTTGATCAATTACCCAACACTTTCTGGGCCGGCGCGGGGCTGGGAAGTGGCACGTCGCCGTCCCCGAAGCGGATCGTCGGCGTGGCGGTTGCCAGCACGCGCGGGATCTTGGGGTGGGTGCCGACGTGGCGTTCCTCGACGCGCTGCCCGACGTCTGCGCGGGCAGCAGGGTGGTCAGCTGCTGGCGGGCCGGCCCGTCGTCGGCGCGGCTGGCGACGCTGCCGGGCTGCTGGAGATCCTTCGCTCGATCGCGGCTGGCACCGCGCCGATGTCCGAGCATGCCCGCCAACGCGCAGCAAGCCCTACCGCCGCGGCCACGCGCTGCGCCTGGCCCGTACGGCCCGTGCCCACCTCTCCCTCGGCGACATCGACACCGCCGCCAACACTGCGGCTGACGCGGTGGACCACCTCGGACAGGTTTCCTCGGCTCGCAGTCGCAACACCTTCAACACGTTGCGCGCCGGCCTCAAGCCATGCCGGCAGGTTGCATTGTTCGAGACTTTCTGGAGTGAACTGCTTGACATCAGCGTTGCGACGGCGGCTTCGCGGCCGTGCGGTCCGGCGTTCACGGGAAGTCCACCGACACGACCTGCAACCGCTCCGCATGCACAAAGGCCCCAGTAGAAGCAATGAGCCGCCCACGCGGGTGGGCAGCTCATTGCTATTCCCTGCCGGTCAGGCGACAGGCTACGGAGCCCCTATGCGCAGAAATTCACCATATATTCGATACAATAGGACTGCATATCGATAATGGGCATCGACAACTTCTCGCTCTTCGACGGCCATGCTTTCCCCGAATCGTTCCAGGCGAGAGATGATCCCTTCAAGCAATCCTATGACGTCCGCCCGGCTCGGCCTGAATATCCCCTCGTCAACAAAAAGGATCACCTGGGTCACATGTTCGTCGGCGAGAGCCAGGTCGCCATGAATGAGTGCAAGGTTCTCTCCCGCACACAACAGTTTCTCACCGCGGCGCAGGCCGGGAAACGGCAAGGATCGCCAGAGGGCGTAGCTCTCCATGAAATCCGACAATAGCCCGATCTCTCTCGAAGTCATACCAGAAGCTTACAGGTTTGCCGTCGGGGCCGATGAGCCCGCCCCTACCCGTCTGGGGGTGCACGTATTTTACCCCTTGCGTACCGTCCGCCAGCGTCTCCCGGGTGGCGTCGAGCCACTTCTTCCCTCCTGGCTGGGCGATTTCCGTCGCCCAGTCTTGCGTATCCTGGAGGTACTGCTCACGCGTGATACCGCGTTTCTTTGCATGCTTGTCCCAGTGGTATTCAAACTGTTCCTGAGAAGTTCTGCCGCTGGGGTTGTAGAAGACGTCGTCGATCTTCTTGGTGCACAATCCCGAATTGTGCACCAGTACGGGCGCCGTACCGGCGAGCACATAGTATGTGTGGAGTCCCTGGATGGTCAGGTTGTAGGCCGCGTTGAGTCCGGAGCGGTTCCTGACCTCGATGACGTCTGCGGTTTGTCCGTCCGGGGTACGTAGGGTGTCGCCCCGGTTGAGGTTGCCGGCATCGACCCACTTCCGGTCCTTCTCCACCCAGAAGGGGTGGTGCTCGGTGGCTGTGAGCGTCCCGGTCGGGCCATCCGTTGATGCGATGGTGAGGTCGGTGAATTTCCGGTCTTCGGGCGTGTAGATGGTGGCGTCCACACGGCGTCCACCAGCCTCGCCGGATTCGGGGTCGGTTGCCCAGACCTGGTCGCCGACACGGATCCGCTCGATCGGGAGGGTGGTTCCGTCGGCCATCAGGACGCGTGTGCCGACGAGGAAGCTGTTCGGCTTCAGGCAGTCATTCGCGATCCGCCTGACCCGTGCTGCCCGTGCAGCATCCTCGACGTCCCTGGCCTTCCTTGCGAGTTGGGCGAGCTTGGCCGCCTTTCCGGCGGGGAAGAAGCTGACGGCGAGCTCCGCGCAGGCGGCGGCGCTCTTGTTCCTGATGCATTCCTCGGCGCTGTCGAAGCCGAGGACCATCTTGAAGACCTTCTTGAAGAGCTGGGCCTTGTCCTGGACGCCTTTGAAGAATTCCGTGACGTCGTCGAGCATGTCCAGGAGGCCGTTCGTTATCGGCCCGTTCGGTATGTTGAGGAAGCACCTGAGGGACGAAAACCGATGGCTGCAGGGCTTCTTGTTTGCGCTGCTGTATTCGTGTTCGGCTTCGGTGGCCTCGTTCTGGATCAGCGCTTCGAGTTCCTTCTTGAGCGCCTCCTCGATCTGTGCGGCCTCGGCCTGGATGCCCTCCTCTTCGGCGGCTAGTTCGGCCTGGCGTTCCTGGCGTGCCTTTGTTACGGCGATGTCCCAGGCCTGGTCGGCGGCCTGCTGCGCGGCGTCGGCGTCCTGGCCTGCCGCGCGGGCGGAGGCGTAGGCGTTGTCCGCGGCGGTGCGGGCGCGGGTGGCGGACCAGCGTGCGTGGGCGGCGGAGGCGCTGGCGCGGTTGGCGGAGGCGGTGGCCTTGCCGGCGTCGCGTGCGGCGGCGTTGGCGGCGGTGCGGGCGGTGGTGGCGGACTGGCCGGCGCGGGTGGCGGATGCTTCGGCGTTGTGGGCGGCGGTGTTGGCGTCGGCTGCGTACCGTGCGGCCTGATCGGCGTGAGAGCGGGCTTGGGTGCTGGCGGTCTGGGCCTCGGTGGCGGCGTTGTTGGCGATGGCGGCGGCTGCGGTGGCTTCCCAGGCGTCCTGTTGGGCCTTGGCCGCGGCTTGGGCGGCTTCGGCGATCAGGTGGCGCATCTGTTCGGCGTGGGTGGCGGCGAGCAGGTCCTTGCGGTCGGCCATGTAGCGGTCGGTCTGCAGGAAGGACGTGACGAGGCCGGGGGGACCGGCGAGGGCGAGTTTGGCCGCGGCCTGGACCTCGGGGCCGCCGGCGGCCAGCATCTGGGTGGCCTCGACGCGTTCGTCGATCCGGCGGGCGGTGTACTGGCCCGTCATCAGGAAGGCGGCGACGGCGTGGGGTGAGCCGTCCCGCAGGGCGGCTTCGCCGGCTTCCTTGACGCTGGTGCCGCCGGTGGCGATCACCTGGTAGGCGCGGATGCGGTTGTCGGTGATCGCGGCCTCGTGCTGGCCGGTGGCGAAGAACGCCTCGATCTGCTGCGGGGTGCCCTTGAGTGCGGTGGTGGCGGCGGTGCGCACGGCCTCGTCGGGGCTGTCCTGGGCGAGCTCGACCACGTTCTGGCGCATGTCGTCCAGCTCGGCCTTGCGCCGCCCGGTGCGTGCCCAGTCGACGACCGTCTCGTCGGTGCCGGACAGGGCGGCCTTGGCGGCCTCCTGGCTCCACGGGCCGCCGGCCTTGGCCGCGTGGAGCGCGGCCTTGCGGCCCTTGGCCGCCACGGCCTTGGGGTCGGCATCGGGGCGGGCGGCTTCGGCGGCCAGGTCGGCGGCCTCCTGCTCAAGGATCTTCCAGTCCGCGAGGAGGGCGCCGATGCCCCCGGTGGCCTCGTCCTCCTCCGCCTTCAGGGCCCGGGCCTCCTCGAGGGCGGCGGCGGTGCGGGCGGCGAGGTCCTCGCTCTCGGTCCTGCGGGCGAGGTCGTAGACGGTGCCCGCGGTGGCGACCGCCGCGCTCGCGGTGGCGGCGGCGGCGCGCGCGGCTTCGGCCTGACGGGTGGCTTCGGCCGCGGAGGTGGCGGATTCGCCGGCGTGTTCGGCTGCCTGGTCGGCGGCGGTGGCGGCGTTCTGGGCGTGGGTGGCGGCGGAGCGGGCGGCGTCGCGGGCCTGGTGGGCGGCCTGGGTGGCCTGACGTGCCAGGTTGCTGGAGGCGGTGGCGGCGCGGTCGGCCTCGCGAGCCTGGCGGCGGGCCTGGTCGGCGGCGGCCTGGGCCTGCTGGGAGCTGGCGCCCGCGGCGCTCGCCAGGTTACCGGCCTTGTCGGCGGAGCCCGCGGCCGCGTTCGCGTTGGCGCTGGCGCTCCTGGCGGCCTCCGATGCCTCGTCAGCCGCGTTGGAGGCGGCGCCCGCGTGTTCGGCGGCCTGAGCGGCGCGCTGGGCGCCCGCGGCGGCGTTCCGGGCCTCTTCGGCCCGCTGACGCGCCTCGGCAGCCCTGCTGCGGTCGGAGGCCGCGGCGTTGGCGGCCCTGCGGGCGTCGGGGGGGGGCGCCCGTCGGGGGGGCGCGGTGAGGCGGCGGGGGGTGCGGGAGGCGCGTGGGCGGGGGTTGATCCGACGCGGGGGTGACGTCGAACGCGTGGGATCCGGCGCAGGGGTGAGG
>NZ_JBHVTL010000043.1:37729-46758 GCF_042884635.1 Kitasatospora sp. NPDC058115 | reverse complement strand
CGCCCGGTTACATTCCGAACCCGGAAGCTAAGCCTCACAGCGCCGATGGTACTGCAGGGGGGACCCTGTGGGAGAGTAGGACGCCGCCGAACAATTCTTCTGAGAAGCCCCTGCCGGGGAAACCGGCAGGGGCTTTTCGCATGTCCGGACTCCCGCGTCCGGAGGGTGTGCCAAGGCAAGGGAGCCAGGACAGGGGTAGACCTAGCACCACCTGAAGTCGGGTGGGACGGCCAGTGCACCCGGGCGGGTGTGCCGGGAAAACTGGGTCAGGAGGATCGGGGCCGGCCTGCGGCATCGGCACCATCGGCGGCATCAGCAACAGGAGCGCTCGTGGCAACGGAGAGTCGGATCAGCAGGGGCGGCGGCGTGCGTGTCCGGACCGAGGCGGCGTTCACGGCGGGCGGCCTCGGGCTGGCCCGGGTGGCGCTGCTGGTGGTGGGTGCGGTCCCGGTCGTGGTGGTGCCGGTGGTCGGTGCGCTGTTCGCCGGCGCGACCGTCGCGTGGATGCTCGACGCCTACTACCCGGCGGCGTTGTTCGCGCTGGTCGCCGGGGTGGTCGCGGGGCTGGCGCTGGCCGGGATGTTCGTGCGCCCCTCCGCCCGGCGCGCGCGGGCGCGGCTCGCCGACTGGTACGGGATCCGGCTGCCGGTCTCCTACAGTCCGCGTCCGGCGCTGGAGGCGGACGAGCGCGGTCACTGGTGGACCGGGTACTCCTACCACCGCTCCCACAACGTGGCCCGGCTGGCGCAGTTGCTGCACTGGGCGGTGCGGGACCGGGCGACCCGGGCCGAGATGCTCTGGCTGGTGATCAGCCCGCCGCTGGTGGTCGCGCTCGGAGCGCTGGTGGCGGGGCTGCTGGCCGGCGGCGTGACGTACCTGGTCGTGGCGGTGCTGAGCTACGAGTCCTACGGGGCGAACCCCACCGGTGCCGTGGCGGCGTTCTTCTCCGCCCTGCTGGGGCTCGCGCTGGTCGCACTGGGGGTGCTGCTGGCGCCGTACGCGGTGCGGGTGTACGCGGAGGTGGCGCGGCGGGTGCTGGACCAGGACGGCCGGGCCACCCACGCCCAGCTGACCCGGCGGGTGGCCGAGCTGACCGAGACCCGGGCCGACGCCGTCGGCAGCCAGGCGGCGGAGCTGCGGCGGATCGAGCGGGACCTGCACGACGGGGCGCAGGCCCGGCTGGTCGCGATCGGGATGACGCTGGGCACGATCGAACACCTCATGGAGACCGATCCGGCGGCGGCGCGCGAGCTGCTCTCCGAGGCCCGGCAGTCCTCGGCGCGGGCGCTCCAGGAGCTGCGCGACCTGGTCCGCGGCATCCACCCGCCGGTGCTGGCGGAGCGCGGGCTGGGCGACGCGGTACGGGCGCTGGCGCTGGACTGCGCGCTGCCGACCGAGGTCTGCGTGAGCCTGCCGGACCGGCCGCCGGCACCGGTGGAGGCCACGGCGTACTTCAGCATCTGCGAGCTGCTGGCGAACGCGGCCAAGCACTCGGGTGCCGAGCAGGTCTGGGTGGACATCCTGTACCGGGCGGGCCGGCTGCGGGTCACGGTCACGGACGACGGGGTCGGAGTGGCGGATCCCGCCCGGGGGACCGGGCTGCGCGGGATCGAACGCCGATTGGGTACCTTCGACGGTGTCCTCGCCATCGACAGTACGTCGGGCGGTCCGACCACCATCACCCTGGAGCTGCCGTGCGAGTTGTCCTCGCCGAGGACCTCTACCTCCTTCGAGAAGGTCTGATCCGGCTGCTGGAAGCGCACGGCTTCACGATCGCCGCCGCGGTCGAGACCGGCCCGGAGCTGCTCGACGCCCTGCTGACGCACCGTCCGGACGTCGCGGTGGTCGACGTCCGGCTGCCCCCGACGCTCACCGACGAGGGTCTGCAGGCGGCCCTCAAGGCGCGTCGGGAGATCCCCGGACTGCCGGTGCTGGTGCTCTCGCAGCACGTCCAGCAGCTCTACGCGCGGGAGTTGCTGGCCGACGGCACGGGCGGGATCGGCTATCTGCTGAAGGACCGGGTCTTCGCCGCCGACCAGTTCATCGACGCGGTCCGCCGGGTGGCGGCCGGCGGCACCGCGATGGACCCGGACGTCATCGCCAAGCTGATGCAGACCACCTCCCGCCGCCCCGGCCCGTTGCAGCGGCTGTCGCCCCGCGAGCGGGAGGTGCTGGAGCTGATGGCGGAGGGCTGCTCGAACTCGGCGATCGCCGCCCGGCTGACGGTGAGTGACGGCGCTGTCGCCAAGCACATCGCCAACATCTTCACCAAGCTCGAACTCGCCCCGGCCGAGGACGCCAACCGCCGGGTGATGGCGGTGCTCGCGTACCTCAACGGCACGGCCGGGCGGGCGGTCTGACCGGGCCCGGGTTTCCGGCGGCGGTGACGGTCCGGGCTGCGAGAACGCTGGGACAGGTGTACGAGTAAACTCCGGTGGGCCGAGCCCGGAGGTGCCTCAGCCGTCCGGCGCCCCGACACGCGGGAACCGGCAGCCGGGGCAGCGTACGGCCGCAGCCGACATCCAGGGGTTGATAGACGTAATGGCACGCCCATCGCTCACCAAGGCCCACCGGGGCCTGCTCGGCCTGGTCGCCGCCGGGGCCTGTGTCATCTCGGGTATCGGCTTCGCCGGCTCGTACAACGCGGTCAAGGAACTGGCCGAGGAGAAGGGCTTCGGCGCCTTCTCCTACGCCTTCCCGATCGGCGTGGACGCGGGCATCGTGGTGCTGCTGGCGCTGGACCTGGTGCTGACCTGGCTGCGCATCCCCTTCCCGCTGCTGCGGCAGACCGCCTGGCTGCTGACCGTCGCGACGATCGCGTTCAACGCCGCGGCCTCCTGGGGCGACCCGCTCGGAATGGGCATGCACGCGGTCATTCCGCTGCTGTTCGTCGTCGTGGTCGAGGCCTCGCGGCACGCGGTCGGCCGGATCGCGGCGATCACGGCGGACCGGCACATGGAGTCGGTCCGGGTGATGCGCTGGGTGCTGTCCCCGGTGCCGACCTTCCGGCTCTGGCGGCGGATGAAGCTGTGGGAGCTGCGCTCGTACGACGAGGTCGTGCGGCTGGAGCAGAACCGGCTGGTCTACCGGGCGCAGCTGCGGTTCCGGTACGGGCGGGGCTGGCGCCGCTCGGCGCCGATCCAGGCCCTGCTGCCGCTGAAGCTGGCCAAGTACGGGGTGCCGCTGGATCCGGCGGTGTTCGAGCGGATGGACGAGGAGACGCAGGCGGCGCGCGAGGCGAAGGAGGCCCGGGAGGCCGAGGCCCCGGCGCGTGCGGAGGCGCTTGCCACGCAGGAGTCCCGGGGCCTGGCGGAGAGCCGTGCGGCGGGCGCCCTCGTGCAGGCCGAGCAGGCGGCGCAGGCGGGGAACGGCGGGCAGCCGGGACCGGCGAAGGCGCCGGCGGATCCCCAGGCGCAGTCCGAGCCCCAGCCCCAGCAGCCGCCGCAGCACCGGCAGCAGTCGCCGGTCCAGGCCGAGCCGGCGCCCGCCGAGGTGCTCGCCCGGCTGGCCGCCGTGCGGCTGCGTGACGCGCAGGAGCCGGCGGGGGAGGAGCCGTCGGCCGCGCCGCAGCCGCAGGAGGATCTGAACGTGTGGACCGAGCGGGCCGTGCGGACCACCGGTCACCCGAGCGACGGGGCCCCGGGCGGCAGGGTGCCCGGCCAGGTCTCGCCGTGGTTCAAGGCCCCGCGCCCCACCGAGCCCGCCGGGGAGCAGCCGCAGCAGGCCGCTGCCGGCCCGGGCGCCCCCGTCGAGTACGCCGAGGAGCCCGGTTTCCCGCCGGAGCCAGACTTCGCCGGGTCCGGGTTCGCGGAGCCGGAGTTCGCAGGGCCGGGGTACGCCGGGCCCGAGGCCGTGCGGGAGGTGCCGGAGGCCGTGGATCGCCCGCAGCGCCCGTTCGGTCCCGCGCCGCGTCCCGGCGCCTACCGGCTGGACCCTGAGCAGGCGTTCGAGGGACTGGTGAGCTACATCGAGACCTTCGAGCACGAGCCGGACCCGCAGCGGCTGGCCGTCTGGCTGACCGAGCACCACGGGGTGAGCGGGAGCCGTCCCGACGGCTCGGTCCACCCCAAGGACATCGAAGCGCTCCTTCCGGAACTGCGCGGCCGGTACGCCGCGTCCGGGAGGGACTGACCGGCGCGCGGTGGCCGCGTGCGAGCCTGCCGGAGGGGGACGGATGTCGCAGGACGGGACGGGCGGGACCGGGCCGGGGGGCGCGGCGGGGTTCTCCGCCGCCGCCCGTTCGGCCGTGGACGCGCTGCTGGCGCCCGTCGACGCGGACCTCGCCCGCCGCTACCCGGGTGATTCGGGCGGCCGCCAGCCGGTCCACACCGTCTACGTGCCGGCCGACGCCTTCGCCGCCGACACCGTCCGGACCTGGGGCCGGCGGGCCCTGGAGGCCTTCGACGCCCACGCCGGGACCCCGGCGGCGCTGGCCCGCGCGCTCGGCGTCCCGGACGACGCGCTGCTCGCCGAGGTGCACCGCCGGGTGCGGGCCAAGCTGGAGCGCGAGCCGGTCGAGGACCTGCGGATCGACTTCGAGGACGGCTACGGCCCGCGGCCCGGCGCCGAGGAGGACGCGGCCGCCGTCCGGGCGGCCGAGCTGGTCGCCGCCGGCGTCGCCGACGGCACCGTCCCGCCGTACGTCGGCATCCGGGTGAAGTGCCTGGAGGCGGCCGTCCGGGACCGGGGGATCCGCACCCTGGAGCTCTTCCTGGTCACCCTGCTGGAGCGCGGCGCACTGCCCGCCGGGCTGGTGCTCACCCTGCCCAAGGTGACCTACGCCGAGCAGGTCACCGCGCTGGTCCGGCTGCTGGAGGACTTCGAGCGCACCGCCGGGCTGCCGGCCGGGCGGCTCGGCTTCGAGATCCAGATCGAGACCACCCAGGCGGTGCTCGGGCCGGACGGGCGGGCCACCGTCGCCCGGATGATCGGCGCGGCCGAGGGGCGGCTCACCGGACTGCACTACGGCACCTTCGACTACAGCGCCGCCTGCGGGGTCGCCGCCGCCCACCAGGGCCCGGACCACCCGGCCGCCGACCACGCCAAGGCGGTGATGCAGGCGGCGGCCGCCGGGACCGGGGTCCGGCTCTCCGACGGTTCCACCAACGTGGTCCCGGCCGGGACGACCGCCCAGGTGCACGCCGCCTGGCGGCTCCACCACGGCCTGGTCCGCCGCTCGCTCGCCCGGGCCTACTACCAGGGCTGGGACCTGCACCCGGCGCACCTGCCGACCCGCTACGCCGCGGTCTTCTCCTTCTACCGGGAGGGCCTCGCCCCGGCCGCCGCCCGGCTGTCGGGGTACCTGAACAGGGCCGGCGGGGACGTCCTGGACGAGCCGGCGACCGCCCGGGCGCTCAGCGGGTACCTGCTGCGCGGGCTGGACTGCGGGGCGGTGGACCTCGCGGAGGTCGCCGCCGCGACCGGGCTGGACCGCGCGGGGCTGGAGGCGCTGGCGGGCCGTCGCCGGGCGCGGCCGACGGCGGCCGTCGACCGGCCGGGTGCCGGGCGGGGGCCGGACACGGCTTAGGCTGGCGGAGCGGTCCCCGGCGAGCTGTCGTGCGGCGCGGGCCGCGCCGCCGCCACCGTCGTCGCCGTCCGGGAGAACCGCCGCGCCATGTCCGCCACACCGGAGCCGACCCCCCGGCCGTACCTGACCATCCGGAGCGCGGGCACGCACGAGCTGGAGATCAAGAAGTCCCGGTTCATCTGCCACCTCGCCCGGGTCGCCGACGAGGACGAGGCCCAGGCGTTCATCGCCGGCATCCGCAAGCAGTACTGGGACGCCCGGCACAACTGCACCGCCTTCGTGGTCGGCGACGAGCAGCGCCGCGAGCGCTCCAGCGACGACGGCGAGCCCGGCGGGACGGCGGGCGTGCCGATGCTGGAGGTGCTGCGGCGGCGCGGCGTCACCGACACGGTGTCGGTGGTGACCCGGTACTTCGGCGGGATCAAGCTCGGCGCGGGCGGCCTGGTGCGGGCCTACGGGAGCGCGGTGTCGGAGGCACTGGACGAGGTCGGGCTGCTGGAGCGGCGGCCGGTCGCGCTGCTCGCGGTGACGGCGGACCACACCCGGGCCGGGCGGGTGGAGAACGACCTGCGGGCGGCCGGGTACACCGTGAGCGACCTGGCCTACGAGGCGGCCGGGGTGCGGATCGAGGTCGGCGTGCCGGAGCCGGAGGTCGCGGCGTTCCACACCTGGCTGGCCGAGGCGACCGGCGGGACGTCGGCCGCGGTGGCGGCGGGCCGGACCTACGTCGAGGTGCCGGTCTGAGCCGTGCCGGGTTTCCGGACAGCTTTCCGGCCGGTTCCGGCCGCCCGGTCCCGGGGCCCCGGCGCCCTGCCTAGCCTGGTCGGATTCCGCCGAGCAGGGAGCCCAGACCACGATGCCCGTCGTCCGGACCATCACCCTGGGCCCGGGGGACAGCACCGGCTGGCACTACCACCCGGGCCGGGTCGACGTCGTGGTGCTCGCCGGGACGCTCACCCGGACCCTGCACGACGGCCGGGTGGAGGTCAGCCGGGCCGGTGACCGCCTGGTGGAGCACGCGGGGCCGGTGCACATCCACGTCGGCCACAACCACGGGCCCGTCCCGGTGGTCCTGATCGCCCGTTACGAGGCGCCGGTGGGCCGCCCGCTCGCGGTGCCCGTGCCGGTGCCCGGCTGGAGCCGCAGCGGCGCCGGGCACCGGGCCGACTGACCCGGGCGCGGCAGGGAGCCGGGGCCCAGCAGATCCTCGTCGTCCGCGGCGGACGGCTTGAGCAGATTCACCCGAATGTAGTGACGTGGCCCGGAGTTGGAACTTCCGCTCCGGGCCATGGCGTTTCCTGGGCACAGGTCCGGCGAACCGGACCAATGACCCATCGATGGAGGACACGGGACCCCACCACCGAACCCGGAGGAATGTGCATGACCTCGGAACGCTCCTCGTCGTCGCTGCCCGCCCAGGCCGGTCGTCCCGGCCCCGGAGGCCCCACGACGCCCTACCGGATGACCGTCACCACCGCCCTCCCGCACACCGACGCCCTCGCCCTGGCGGACCAGTGCCTCGCCACCTGGCTGAAGCAGGAATGGAGCGAGGAGCCCCCGCCCCCCGGACCCGCCGCCGGCCCGGGCGCGGGCGCGTCCCCCGCCGAACGGCTGCGGCTCGGCGAACGCGTCCTGCTGGACCGCGACGGCGGCCCGCTCGACGGCGCGCCGTCCGGCGGCCGTTACGACCGCCGCCGGGTGACCACCCCCGCCCCGCACGGCACCGACCGGCTCACCCTCACCGTGGCGACCGGGCCCGCCGGGCCGACCTGGCTGCGGTTGGAGGCCTCGACCCACACCACCGGCGGCGGGGTCCGCACGCCCGGACGGGTCCCGGTGCCCGAGGTGGTCCGGACCCTGCTGCCCCTGCTGGACGCCGCGGACGGCCCGGCCGCGGTGGCGGCCGCGCCCCGGGTGCTCACCGCCGCCGGGGTCGACCGGCTGGTCGACGAACTCTGCGACCCGGACCGGCGGATGCCCGTCGTGGTGGCCAGCGTGCCGGCCGGCCTCGGCGCCGGCCGCTGGCTCGCGGACGTCGTCGCCCCGCTCTGCGACCAGCTGCCCGGCCTGGCCGGCCTGTACGTCCTCGACGCCGACGCCCGGACCGGGTTCAACGTCGCCCTGGAGTACCACGCCGTCTACGGCGGCGCGGTGCGCACCTACCTGCCCGAGGTCGACCCGGCCTCGCGGCGGGACGGCCGCCGGCACCCGGTGCTGGCGCGGAACCGGATCGAGGAGGACCCGCGGCGCGCGGCCGCCCTGCTGGCCCGGGAGCCGCGCCGGCTCGCCGCCGAACGGCCGCTGCCGCCGGTGCTGGCGGACGTCCCGGTGCTGCGGCCGGCCCGTCCCGCCCAGGCCCCGGCGCCCGCGGCGCCCGCGGTCCCGGTGCCCGCCCACGGGCGGGAGGAACGCGAACGGGCCGGGCACCCGGCGCGGCACGAGCTCCGCCGGGAACGCCACCACGAACGGCCGAAGCCCAAGGCCCTGCCGGCCGGTGCGGCCGCCGGGCGGGCGGCCGGTTCCGGCCAGGGATGCCTGTCCGGCGGCCGGCTCTGCGCCGTGCCGGGCGGTGCGGGCGCACCCGCCGCACCGGCCGCACCCGCCCGCCGGGCCGGGTGGCGGCGGGCCGGGCCCTCCGGCGGCCGCGGCGGCGTCCCGCTCACCTTCACCGAACTGATGGCCCGGCTCGGGGAGTTCCCGCTGCTCACCTTCACCGGCGACCAGAAGGCCGCGCTCGCCCTCGACGAACTGCGCTGCGCCGGCGGCGGCTGGGCCCGGCTCACCTGGGACGGCCTCACCGCGCTCCAGGAGTACGCCGAGGCGGCCGTGCGCGGCCAGGCGGGCGGCGACTTCAAGCAGTGGTGCGAGCGGACGCCGGCCGGCTGCCACCGCTTCCCGCCCCGCAAGGCGGTGCGCGGCGAGTCCCGGACGGTGCACAGCCACGCCAAGTGGAAACGGGAGCGGATGCTCCCGGTACCGGAGTGCGTGGACGCCTCCCGGCGCGCGTTCATGGGTGCGCATCTGCGGATCGGCGGCGGCCGCACCGCACCCCGGTTGCACTACCTCGACGACTGTTCGGGCAGTGGCCGGATCTATGTCGGCTACATCGGGCTGCACCTGACCAACACCAAGACCAACTGAGAGGCTTGGCTGACCGGTGCGCCCGTTCGGTGGACAATGTCCGGGAGGGGGCGGGCCTCGGGGTGGCCGACGGGTTGCCGACCGCCCCCGGGCAGCCGCCGGACGAGCCTGGGGGAACGACCACCGATGCAGTACTCAGCAGACGGCCAGTCCGACGGTGCTGTCACGGCCCCCCAGCCGGGCTTCCTGGCCTCGGTCTTCCGTGACCTCGGGGTCGAGCCGGACGACGACGACCCGTCCGGCCGGCCCGCCGGTGCCCCGGACGCCTCCCCGGACGGCCCGTCACCCGACGGCCCGCCGGGCGTGGGGGGGGGGCGGGGCGGGGGCCGCGCCCCCCCCCGGGCGCGCGGCGGCGCACCCC
>NZ_JBHVTL010000043.1:0-37719 GCF_042884635.1 Kitasatospora sp. NPDC058115 | reverse complement strand
GGGGCGGCCGCGTAGGCCCCCCCCCCGCCGGGCGGCCCCGCGGGGGCCCCCCCCCCCCCCCCCCCGGGCCCCCCCCCCCCCCCCCCGGGGGGGGGGGGGGCCCCCGCGCCCGCCCCCCCCCACGCCCGGGCCGCCGCGCTCACCCACCACCGCACGCAGACCGTCCAGGCCGAGCAGGAGCGGCTGGCCGACCTGCTCCGGCGGGCCGCGCTGCCCGTCTCGGCCATGGACTTCGAGAGCCAGCTGCGCCGCTACGAGCCGCGCCCCTACCCGGCCGACGGGCCGGCCGCGGCGGCCGGCACCGACGACCCGGAGCCCCGCTGGGAGGACTTCGCCCCCGAGCAGCCCCCCGCCGCCGACCCAGACGAGGCCCCGTCCCGCCGGCTGCTCGACTCCGGCTACCAGCGCGAGCTGGCCCAGGCCCGGCTCGCCCACCAGCGCGCCCTGCGCGAATGGCGCACCCGGCAGGCCGACGCCGTCGACCCGGTCGCCGACGAGTCCCGGCGCGCCCACGACGAGGCCGAACAGGCCCGGGCGCGCGCGGTGCGCGAGTACAACGAGTCCCTGGAGGAGTGCCGCCGCGCCTACCGGCAGGCCGAGCCGGCCGCCGTCGAGTCGCTGCTGGAACGGGCCCTCGCCGCCGCCGAGACCCGTACCCAGGACCTGCCGGCGCCCTGCCGGGCCGTCTACCGGCCGCTGACCCGCACCGCCGTGCTCGACCTCGACCTGCCCGCCCTCGACGTGGTGCCTTCGCTGACCGGCTACCGGCTCGGCCCGGACGGCGAGGCCCTCCCGGTGCCGCGCCCGCCGGCCGACCGGGCCGCCGACTACCTGCGGCTGGTCGCCCGGCTGGCGCTGCGCGCCCTCCAGGCCGCCGATGCCGTCGACACCGACGAGATCCTCGCCGGGGTGGTGCTCAACGGCTGGCTGCGCGGGCCCGGCGGGGCGGAGCCGCTCTGCCTGGTGAGCGTGGACGCGGACCGCGACGCGCTGGCCCGCACCAGGCTGCTGCCGCCCGCCGACCCCGACGAGGAGCCGGACGGCGAGGGCGTCTACGCGGACGCCGAACAGGACGAGGCGCTGGTCCGGCTGCGCCAGCTCGGCGCCGCCGTCAGCCCCGACCCGTACGGGTGGGCGGGCGTCGAGCCAGCCGCGCAGGCGTCGGCCACCGTCCCGGCCGCACCGGACCTGTCGGCGAACGAGTTCGCCCAGCTGGTCCGTGAGCTGCTCACCCGGGGCGGGCTCGGCCAGTGGAGCGTGCGGCTGCGCGGCCAGGCCGGGCTGGTCGCCACCGGTGAGGGGCCGGCCGGCAGCGCGCTGCCCGGTCGCTGGGTCGTCTGGGCCTCGCGGGGCGCCGGAGCGGTGGGGGAGGAGGAGATCCGCACGCTCGCGGAGGCGGTCCGCGAGGAGTCCGCCGAGCGCGGCCTGCGGCTGACCACCGGCCACTTCACCGACGGGGCGCTCGACCTGACCGCCGAGGACGGACACCGGCACATCCACCTGGTCGACGGGGACGGCGTGCGCGAGCTGGCGCGCACCCACCTCGGTCTGCCGCTCGCCGCCGGGCGCTGAACCGGGGCGCCGGACGCCGGTACCGGGCAGCGCCGGGCCGTCGGCTCACCCCGACGGCCCGTCCGGCGGGCGCCGGTGCGCGGGCTGCCCGACGCTGGGTGGCACGGCCGTCCGGCAGCGGCCGGCGCCCGGCCCGGCGCCCGGCCCGGGGACGGCGGAACACGGGGAGACGCGTGGACAGACGGCCCGTCACGGGGGAGGAACGGTGACCGCGGTGCTGGTCGCCGCGGGAGCCTTCCTGATGACGCTGATCGGCGGCTGGGTCGCGCAGCGCACCGGGGACCGCCGTCACCTGGTGCTGGGATTCGCCGCCGGGCTGATGCTCGGGGTCGTCGCCTTCGACCTCCTCCCGGAGGCGCTGCACCAGGCCCCCGAGGAGGTCCACGGGGTGCCGCAGGCGCTGCTGATGTTCGCGGCCGGGTTCCTGGCCATCCACATCGTCGAGCGCGCGGTGGCCATCCACCGCGGCCACGAGGCGGAGTACGCCGAGCACACCCACGGCCAGCGGTCCGCGCAGGCCCACGGGCACGACCACGGCCGGGCCCGGTCCGGTGTCGACGGCCACCAGGGCGTCGGCCTGACCGCCGCCCTCGCCCTGGTCGGCCACAGCGTCATGGACGGCTTCGCGATCGGTGCGGCCTTCCAGGCCGGGACGACGGTCGGGACGGTGGTGGCGATCGCCGTGGTCGCGCACGACTTCGCCGACGGCTTCAACACGTACACGATCACCCGGCTCTACGGGAACAACAGGCGGCGGGCGCTGACCCTGCTCGCGGCGGACGCGCTCGCGCCGGTCACCGGCGCCGCGATCACCCTGCTGTTCACCATCTCCGAGCACCTGCTCGGCCTCTACCTGGGGTTCTTCGCCGGGTTCCTGCTCTACCTGGCGACCTCCGACATCCTGCCCGAGGCGCACAGCCCGCACCCCTCGCGGACCACGCTGCTCTGCACCCTCGGCGGGGTGGGCTTCATGTGGCTGGTGATCGGCCTCGCCGGCTGACGCCGGGGTGCCCGCAGTTGCTCACGTCGCTCGCGTCGTCCGTGGTGCCCGCGTCGTCCGGTCCCGGTCCGGCCGGGTCAGGCGTTCCGGGCGTCCCAGTGCTCCCGCAGCGCGGTCAGCGCCTCGGTGATCGCCGGGCGCCGCGAGGCCTGGGAACGCCAGAGCGCGAACACCCGCCGGGCCGGCTCCGGCACCACCGGCCGGGCGACCACCCCCGGCGGCAGCGCGCCCCGGCCCAGCCGCGGCACCAGCCCGACGCCCAGACCCGCCCCGATCAGCGCGATCTGCGTCTCGAACTCGCCGACCTGGTAGCACACGTCCGGCTCCTCGCCGGCCTCGCGCAGCGTGCGGACCAGCCAGTCGTGGCAGATGTTGCCCGGCGGCACACTGGTCCACCGCTGCCCGCGCAGCCGATCCTCCGGGACCACCGCCAGCCCGGCCAGCGGGTGGCCGGCCGGCAGCAGCAGGTCCACCGGGTCCTCGCCGAGATCCAGCCGGGACAGGCCGTCCTGGACCGGCAGCGGCACCGTCGGCCAGTCCTGGACGAGCGCCAGGTCGACCTCGCCGCGGGCCACCAGGTCGGCCGCCGGGTACGGGTCGCACTCCAGCAGCCGCACGTCCAGGTCCGGACAGCGTTCGCGCAGCTCGGCCAGCACCCCCGGCATCAGCCCGCGCGCCCCGGTCGCGAAGGCGGCCACCAGCAGCCGTCCGACCGCCTGGCCGCGCTGCTCCTCCAGCCGCACCGCGGCCCGCTCCACCAGGCCCAGCACCGTCTGCGCGGTGGCGGCCAGCTCGCGCGCCGCGTCGGTCAGCACCACCCCGCGGCCCTGGCGCTCCAGCAGCACCGTCCTGGTCTCCCGCTCCAGCTTGGCGATCTGCTGGGAGACGGCGGACGGCGTGAAGCCGAGGGCCGCGGCCGCCCCGCCGACCGAACCGTGCACCGCCACCGCGTGCAGCGCCCGCAGGCGCCCCAGATCCATCATGAAGCCATGCTAAAGCGTTGCCCTTAGCATTCATCGCTGGTGCTACACGGTGCCCGGCGGCCATCCTCGTCCCATGAGCCCATCCCCGCAGGCCGCCCCCGGCGGCGGCACCACCGGCGGCATGAGTCCGCGTCACATCGCCCTGGCCGTGCTGGTGGCCGCCGTCTGGGGCCTCAACTTCGTCCTCATCCACGTCGGCCTGGAGAACTTCCCCCCGCTGCTGTTCTGCGCGCTGCGGTTCGCCGTGGTCGCCGTTCCGGCGGTCTTCCTGGTCGGCCCGCCGAAGGTCGCCTGGCGGTGGGTGCTCGCGGTCGGCGTGGTGCTCGGGGTGGTCAAGTTCGGGCTGCTCTTCCTCGGCATGCACGCCGGAATGCCGGCCGGCCTCTCCTCCCTGGTCCTCCAGGGGCAGGCCGTCTTCACCGCGCTGTTCGCCGCCGTCCTGCTGGGCGAGCGGCCCGGCGGCCAGCGGCTGTTCGGCCTGGCCGTCGCCTTCGCCGGGATCGGCCTGATCGCCGTCGACCGGGGCCTCGGCGGCCCGCTCGGCGCCTTCGTGCTGCTCGTCCTCGCCGCGGCCGCCTGGGGGCTGTCCAACGTGTTCACCCGCAAGGCCGCCCCGCCGGACGCGCTGCGCTGGATGGTCTGGGTCAGCGCGGTGCCGCCGCTGCCGCTGCTCGGTCTCTCGCTGCTGGTCGAGGGCCCGGAGGCCGACCTGCGGGCGCTGCGGGGGATCGGCCTCGCCGGACTCGGCGCGATCGGCTACGTCGGGCTGGTCTCCACCCTGTTCGGCTTCGTCGCCTGGAGCTACCTGCTGCGCAGCTACGACGCCACCGCCGTCGCGCCCTACTCGCTGCTGGTGCCGGTGTTCGGGATGTCCTCGGCGTGGCTGCTGCTCGGCGAGTCGGTCGGCCCGCGGGCCGCCGTCGCCGCGGTGCTGGTGGTCGCCGGGATCGGCGTCACCGCGCTGTGTCCGGGGGCGCTGTCCGGCGCGGCGGGGCGGTGGGTGCGGCGGTCGCCGCGTACGCGGACTCGGCGGTCCGCAGCGCCCGCAGCAGCGCCTCCTGCTCGGCGGGGCTGACCGGGCCGAAGTACTCCTGGGCGACCTCGTGCCGGACCAGTCCGATCCGCTCCACCGCCGAGCGGCCGGCCGCGGTCAGCAGGATCCGCACGGCGCGGCGGTCGGCCGGGTCCGGCGCCCGCTCGACCAGGCCCGCCTCCTCCAGGGCGTCGACCACCGTGGTGGCCGAGCGGGGGGCGATGTGCAGCCGGTCGGCCAGGTCGCTCAGCCGCATCGCGCGGTCGGGGAGCTCGCAGCCGGGGGCGTACGCGAGGGCCCGCAGGGCGCGGCCCTGGCCGGGGGTGATGCCGTAGGGCTCCAGCCGCTCGCTGGTGCGGCGGCGGATCCGCTTGATCGCCCGGGTCATCGCGTCGGCCAGCTCGGCGGCGGTGTCCGGGGCCGCCGCCGGGTCCGGCGCGGGGTTCGGTGCGGGGTCCGGTGCCGGGTCCGGCGCGGGGGAGGAGCTCGCCGCGTCGTCGGTCGGCGTGGTGGTCATGGGCGGCTCTCCTCGGCTGGTGTCGGACCCAGGGTATCGGCCGGTCCCGAGGCGCCCGGAAACATGTTGAGCAAGGCTCAGTATCTGGGTTAGCGTAGAACGCAAGTGAGGGCACCCTAAGTCCCCTCCCCCGACCCTGGAGGGCCCGTGCCCCGCTCCGAAGCCCGCGTCGCCACCGACCGCTCCGCCCGCTACGCCAAGCAGCTCGCCGCCCACATGGGCCGCAAGATCCAGGCCGACTGGTCCGAGGAGACCGGCCACGGCACCCTCGTCTTCGGCACCGGCACCGCCACGCTGGAGGCCGCCCCCGGTGCCCTGCTGCTCGCCGTCGAGGGCGCCACCGAGAACCTGCCCGGCCTGGAGGACGTCGTCGGCCGCCACCTGGTCCGCTTCGGCACCCGCGACGAACTGGTCGTCGAGTGGCACCGCGACAACGGCGAGCCCGGCCACGTCCACCGCAACGAGGAGGCCCCGGCCGAGGGTTAGGGTGCGCCCGGGGGCCCGTCGCCCGCGTCCGCGCCGGGGCGGCCGGTGAGCGGCCACCGGGCGAGGGCCCACAGGACCAGCGCGCCCAGGCACCAGCTGGCCACCACGTCCAGCAGCCAGTGGTAGTCCCTCCACACCAGCCCGAGCCCGACACCGGCCACCAGCAGTGCCGCGCCGGTGGCGAGCAGCCGCCGGGTCCGGGGGCCGGCCGCCCGGGCGAGCAGCAGCGCCGCCACCCCGTACCCGAGCGCGGCGGTCGCGGTGTGGCCGGACGGGTACCAGCCCCACTGGTCCGCCGCCAGCGGCAGCCCGGACGGGCCGGGGCGCGCGAACCACGCCTTCGCCGGTACGACCAGCAGCGGGATCGCCCCGGCCGCCAGCACCGCCACCGGGAGCGGCAGCCACCAGCGCGCGAAGCCCGCCCGGAACTCCCGCCGGGCCGCCACCGCCGCGCCGAGCAGCAGCACCGGTACCGCCACCGAGTCGCCGCCCAGGTCGGACAGCGCCTCGCCGACGTGGTCGAGCAGCGTGCTGCCCAGTGCGTGCCGGACCTCCCGGACGGCGTGCTGGGTCCAGCGGTCCACGCCCAGCAGCGGCCCGTCCACCGCGACCTGCCAGGACACCACCAGCAGCAGCACCCCCAGGACCACCGGCACCGCCGGGTGGAGGAGGACGCGAGGCAGCCGCCCCGGAGCAGGGGGGAGAGCTCCGGGGCGGCCCTGATGATCGCCGCTCCGTGCGCCCCGGGGGGTGTGGGTCGGACGGCCGGTCGATCGGCTTTCGGTGTGCACCGCCCCGGGCGGGACGGCCTGGTTGTCCTCGCGGCCCTCACGCGGAGCCGCCCCGGAGGACGGTGCCGCGGACGGATCCGCCCGTGGCTGGGGCTCGCTGTCCATCTGTGATGACACTACGTCAAGGTCCATGCCGGGCCGAGGAGCTTCAGCGATTCCGCACACCATCTTCACCGTCCGCGCCGGTGGCGTCACACCGGGTTCGAAACCGATCGGCCCGTGGGGACGAGGTCCCCACGGGCCGATCAGCGCTGTCCGGACATCCCTCCGGCGGGTCTTCGGTGCGGCGACGGGGCCGCGGGCCGGCTCAGACGGCGGCGAACGCGCCTTCGAGGATGTCCAGGCCCTCGTTCAGCAGGTGCTCCGGCATCACCAGCGGCGGCAGGAAGCGCAGCACGTTGCCGTAGGTGCCGGCGGTCAGCACGACCAGGCCCTCGGCGTGGCAGGCCTTGGCGATGGCGGCGGTGGCCTCGGTGTTCGGCTCCTTGCCGCCCGGCTTCACCAGCTCGACGGCGATCATCGCGCCGCGGCCGCGGACCTCGCCGATGATCTCGAACTTCTCCTGCATGGCGCGCAGGCGGCCCAGCATGATCTCGCCGATCCGCTGCGCCTTGCCGACGAGGTCCTGCTCCTTCATGGTCTCAATGGCGCCCAGCGCGGCGGCGCAGGCCACCGGGTTGCCGCCGTAGGTGCCGCCGAGGCCACCGGTCTGCGCGGCGTCCATGATCTCGGCGCGGCCGGTCAGCGCGGACAGCGGCAGACCGCCGGCGATGCCCTTGGCGGTGGTGATGAGGTCGGGGACGATGCCCTCGTCCTCACAGGCGAACCACTGGCCGGTGCGGCAGAAGCCGGTCTGGATCTCGTCCGCGACGAAGACGATGCCGTTGGCCTTCGCGAACTCCACGATCGCCGGCAGGAAGCCCTTGGCCGGCTCGATGAAGCCGCCCTCGCCCTGGATCGGCTCGATGATGATCGCGGCGACGTTCTCGGCGCCGATCTGCTTGTTGATGGTGTCGATCGCCTGCGCGGCGGCCTCGGCGGCGCAGTTCTCCGCACCGGTCAGCCAGCGGTACGGGTAGGCGACCGGCACCCGGTAGACCTCGGGCGCGAACGGGCCGAAGCCCTGCTTGTACGGCATGTTCTTCGCCGTCAGCGCCAGGGTGAGGTTGGTGCGGCCGTGGTAGCCGTGGTCGAACACCACGACGGCCTGGCGCTTGGTGTAGGCGCGGGCGATCTTCACCGCGTTCTCGACGGCCTCGGAGCCGGAGTTGAACAGCGCGGTGCGCTTCTCGTGGTCACCCGGGGTCAGCTCGTTCAGCTGCTCGGCCACGGCCACGTAGCCCTCGTACGGGGTCACCATGAAGCAGGTGTGGGTGAAGGCGGCCAGCTGCTCGGTCGTCTTCGCCACGACGGCCTCGGCGCTGTTGCCGACGTTGGTCACGGCGATGCCGGAGCCGAAGTCGATCAGCGAGTTGCCGTCCACGTCCTCCAGCACACCGCCGTTGGCGCGGGACACGTACACCGGCAGGGTGGTGCCGACGCCGGCCGCCACCGCACCCAGCTTGCGGGCGTGCAGCTCCTGCGACTTCGGACCGGGGATCGCGGTGACCAGGCGGCGCTCCTGCGGGAGCGGCGTTGCGGCGCTCATGGGTTTCTCCAGACTTCTCGGCTCGGTAGTTCGCAGGCTACGGCGGCGCTCTCCGGGCGGGCATGCGCCACTCGGTAGCAGTGGGCCGTCCGACTTGTCCGAGGCGGCCAGCGCACTCGGCGCCACGACCGGCGGGCCGCGCTCCACTACATTGAGCGCGGGCGTGTCGCCGGGGCGGTGGCATGGGTATGGGCGGCACCGACGGCGGTCGGGCCGGCGGGCGAGGGAGCGGGGCCGTACATGGGACTGGACGGGGCACGGAGCCACAGCGAGCGGACCACCGCCACCCCACACACCCCGCCCACCCCGATGCCGCACCCGCGCCCCCCGGCCCGCGCGTCCTTCGACCTCGCCGCCTGGGTCGCCGCCCCCCGCCCGGAGGCCGCCCCGGGCGTCTTCCGCCAGGGCTACCGGCAGCTCGACCCCGGGCGGGCCGAGGCCGCCAAGGTGCCGACCTGGCCCCTGCTCCTACGGGCGGGGCTGAACGCGGTGGTGGGGTGGTTCGCCTATCTCTACGGCACCCAGCTGCTGATGTACCTGCTGGTGTGGTTCGGCCGCCAGACAGGGATCGGCCCCCTTGCCGAGCCGTCGGAAGCCGGGGCCATGTTCACGCTGCTGATCGTCAACGCCATTTCGATCGCCATCGTCATCAAGGTCTTCGGCCGGATGGGCCGGTGGCCGGAGGTGTGGCGCCGGTATGCGGTGCCGCTGCTGTCGCGGACGGTGACGGAGGAGGAGCCCGCGTCCGTGGAGGAGCAGGCGGAGGCGGTGCGGCAGCGGGATCCGTGGGTGGTGCTGCGGCAGGGCGGGGCGGCGGTCGCGGCCGGGCGGCTGGACGGCGAGGCGGTCGGGGACGTCGACTACGTGCGGATCCAGCGGGCGTGGGAGTCGGCCCAGGCGGACCGGGCCTTCCTGCCGGCCTTCGTCGAGCAGGTGTCGCTGCGCGGCGCCGCCGCGTTCGCGCACCCCTCGGAGGCGCGCGAGCTGCCGGGGCGGGCGGAGCGGCACGACCTGCTGCTGGCCCAGGTGCGGCTCGGCACCGCGCAGGACGTGCCGAAGAACCCGCAGTCCCACCGGGCGGCGGGCTTCGCGCTGGACCCGGCGGTGCTGGGCACCTCGCTGCTGGCGGTGGGCCCGGCGGGGACGGGGAAGACGGCGCGGCTGGCCCGGCCGGTGGCGGAGGCGCTCTGCGTGCAGGCGCTGGCCGGGACGGCGTGCGCGGTGGTGATCGGGTCGGCGGAGGCGGACCTGGGGCCGGACGACTGGTACGACGTGGTGATCGCCCCGGGTCATGCCGCGTCCCGCTACGGGCTGGACCTGTACGGCGCGGCGCAGGACCCGGACGAGGCGGCGGCGCGGCTGGCGGAGGCGTTGCTGCCGGACGAGCTGACGGCGCGCGCCGAGTCGGCGCGGACGGCGCTGCAGCAGATGGTGGGCCCGTTCCACGCCGCGTTCGGCCGCTACCCGGGGGTGCGTGAGCTGCGGGCGCTGCTGGCCGGGGAGCCGGAGGCGCTGGAGTCGCTGGTGAAGGGGCTGCGGGCGGCGGGCCGGCTGGGCTCGTACGAGCGGGACCTGGAGCACCGGGAGCGCCAGCGCGGCCGGGCGGACGATCCGGGGGCGCTGCTGGCGGACCGGCTGGCGCTGCTGGACCGGCCGGCCTTCGAAGGGGTGTTCGCGACCGACGGCACGGGCCGCCCGCCGTTCGCGATGCGGGTGCTGGACCATCCGCTGCGGGTGCGGGTGAAGCTGCCGGAGCGCAGCCACCCGGAGGCGGCGCGGATGCTGTCGAGGCTGTTGGTGGCGCAGTTCGTGCAGGCCGCGGGGGTCCGCGGGGACCGTTCGCTGTTCGCCGGGCTGGTGGTGGACGACGCCTCGGCGGCCCTGGACGCCGGGATCGTGCGGGGGCTGCAGCGGCTGCGCGGGGCGAACGCCGGGGTGGTGCTGCTGCTGCGGACGCTGGTCGACCTGCCGGAGGCGCTGCGGGCGCCGCTGTTCGGGGCGGTGGGCTGCCGGGCGGCGTTCCCGGGCATCGCGCCGTGGGACGGCCGGCTGTTCTCGGAGGCCTGGGGCACCCACCTGGTGCGGGAGACGGCGGTGACGCTGGCCCCGGACACCTCGGGCGGGATCGTGCGGCGGGCCGGGCGGCTGGGGCGCAAGGCGCTGTCGGGGACGACTGCCCAGACGGAGTCGGTGACCACCCGGGAGGTGGAGCGGCTGCGGTGGTCGCCGTCGGACCTGGCGCACGCGCTGCCGGCCGGGCACGCGGTGCTGTCGCTGACGGCGGTGTCGGGGGAGCAGGTGCCGCCGCTGCTGGTGGATCTCAGGAACTAGGAGAGGAAGCTCGCCTTCGAGGTGGATTCGGCAGTGTGGGTTGTCCGGGGCGTCCATAATGAGAAGTGGGATTCCCCCCAGGACCCCCAGCCCTCTCTCGCCCGGCCGCAGCGGCGCGGTCGGGTCGTTCCCTCGAAGGTGCCATGCCCCCCACACTTGCCTCCGTCGTCCGCAACACCTCGCTCCATCTGACGGTCCTCGCCGGTGCGGACCACTTGGAGCGGCCGGTTCGCTGGGTGCACACCAGCGAGCTGGACGACCCGACGCCGTTCCTGGAGGGTGGCGAGCTGCTGCTCACCACCGGGATCAAGCTGGGCCGTACCGCGGCCCAGCTGCAGGCGTACGTGCACCGGCTGGCCGACGCGGGGGTGGTCGGGCTCGGGCTGGGGGTGGGCCTGTCGCACACCGAGGTGCCGCAGCCGCTGGTGGACGCGGCGGCGCAGCGCGGGCTGCCGCTGCTGCGGGTGCCGGAGCCGACGCCGTTCATCGCGATCAGCAAGGTGGTGTCGGCGGCGCTGGCCGCGGAGCAGTACGAGGCGGTGACGACCAGCTTCGAGGCGCAGGAGGAGCTGACCCGGGCCGCGCTGGGCAAGGACGGCACGACGGCGGTGGTGCGGCGGCTGGCGGCCCGGCTGGGCGGTTGGGCGGCGCTGTACGACGGCTCGGGGGCGCTGTCGGTGGTGGCGCCGGACTGGGCGGCGCGCCGGGCCGGGCGGCTGGCGGCGGAGGTGGACCGGCTGCGCCGGCGGCCGGCGCCGTCGAGTGCCGCGCTGCAGGGGCGCGCGCCGGGGATAGACACGGCGGACGAGGACTACGTGGTGGTCCAGTCGCTGGGTGCGGACCGGCGGGCCCGGGGGTTCCTGGCGGTGGGCACCGAGGACCGGATCACGCCGACCGAGCGGTACGTGCTGAATGCGGCGGTGGCGCTGCTGACGCTGACCCTGGAGCGGTCGCGGGAGCTGCGGCAGGCCGAGGAGAAGATGGGCGCGGCCCTGCTGCGGATGGTGCTGGCGGGTGAGGTGGCGACCGCGCGGCAGGTGGCGGCGGGGTTGTTCGGCGGGCTGCCGGAGGGGACCGTCCGGGTGCTGGTGGCCGGGGCGGCCCAGGGCACGGAGGCCGGGGAGGCGCTGGGCGAGCTGGGGGACCGGGCCGAGCAGGCCGGCTCGCGGGTCGGCGAGAAGCTGCTGGTGGCGCGGGAGGACGGCGCGCACGGGGCGCGGCTGCTGGTGCTGGCGCTGGACAACGGCGCGGTGCACCGGGCGTGCCTGGGGGCGGTGGAGGAGCACGAGGGCCTGTCGCTGGGCGTGTCGGCGCCGGCCGCGCTGGAGGACGCCGGGACGGCGCACGCGCAGGCCGAGCGGGCGCTGGCGGTGGCGCTGCGCGGCGGGCGGCGTTCGGTGGACCACGAGGAGGTCGGCGCGGGCTCGCTGCTGCCGCTGCTCGGCGAGGACGCCGTGACGGCCTTCGCGGAGGGCCTGCTGCGGCCGCTGCGCGAGCACGACCGGACGGCGCGCGGTGATCTGGTGGCCTCGCTGCGGGCGTGGCTGTCGCGGCACGGGCAGTGGGACGCGGCGGCGGCCGACCTCGGGGTGCACCGGCACACCCTGCGCTACCGGATGCGGCGGGTGGAGGAGCTGCTGGGGCGGTCGCTGGACGACACGGACGTCCGGATGGAGCTCTGGCTGGCGCTGCGCTCCGGCGAGGAGTGACGGGACGCGGGAGGACGAGTCGCGGGAGGAGCGGGACGAGCGGGAGGCGGCCCCGGCAGGGGCTGGACGCGGTGGAGTGAGCGCGGGGGCGAACGCTACTCGGTGTCCAATCCGATCGGCGCGCCGGCCGCCCTACCCTCGGTTCTGGCTCCACGTCCGTGGGGTCGTGAGGACGACGAGGAGAGGGCCGGTACCACGGTGACCACCACGTACGATTTCTGGCTGGCCGGCCGCCGGGCGAGCGGCGACGCCGACTTCGAGGTGCACAACAGCTGGGACGGCCGCCTGGTCGGCAAGGTGAGCATCCCCACCGAGGCGCAGGTCGAGGAGGCCCTGGAGGCCGCCGTCGCCGCGCTGCCGGTGTTCGCCGCGACCCCGGCGCACGTGCGCACCGCCGCCCTGGACCACGTGGCCCGGCGGCTGACCGAGCGCACCGAGGAGCTCGCCCAGCTGATCACCGCCGAGAACGGCAAGCCGATCAAGTGGGCCCGCGGCGAGATCGGCCGCGCCGTCTCGGTGTTCCGCTGGGCGGCCGAGGAGGCCCGCCGGACCAATGGCGAGACCATGCGGCTGGACACCGACCCGGGCGGCACGGGCCGCTTCGCGGTGGTGCGCCGCTTCCCGCGCGGCGTGGTGCTGGGCATCGCCCCCTTCAACTTCCCGCTGAACCTGGTCGCCCACAAGATCGCCCCGGCGATCGCGGTCGGCGCGCCGATCATCCTCAAGCCGGCCCCGGCGACCCCGCTGTCGGCGATGGTGCTGGGCGAGATCCTGGCCGAGACCGACCTGCCGGCCGGCTCCTGGAGCGTCCTGCCGGTGCCGAACGACCGGATGCCGGCCCTGGTGCAGGACCCGCGTCTGCCGGTGATCTCCTTCACCGGTTCGGACAAGGTCGGCTACCAGATCATGGACTCGGTGCCGCGCAAGCACACCACCCTGGAGCTGGGCGGCAACGCCGCGGCCGTGGTGCTCGCCGACTGGTCCTCCGAGGCGGACCTGGACTGGGCGGCCACCCGGATCGCGATGTTCGCCAACTACCAGGGCGGCCAGTCCTGCATCTCGGTGCAGCGGGTGATCGCCGACGCGTCGGTGTACGACGCGCTGGCGGAGAAGGTCGTCGCCAAGGTGCGGGCCCAGGTCACCGGTGACCCGAACGACGACGCGACGGACGTCGGCCCGCTGGTCGACGAGAACGCCGCCAAGCGGGTCGAGTCCTGGGTGGACGACGCGGTCGCCAAGGGCGCGAAGCTGCTCACCGGCGGCACCCGCGAGGGCGCGACCTACGCCCCGACCGTGCTGGCCGAGCTGCCGGCCGACGCGATCCTGGCCACCTCCGAGGTGTTCGGCCCGGTCCTGTCGCTGCACAAGGTGGACGGTGTGGACGAGGCCTTCGCCGCCGTCAACGACTCGCTGTTCGGCCTGCAGGCCGGGGTGTTCACGCACGACCTGCAGACCGCCTTCCGCGCCCACCGGGAGCTGGAGGTCGGCGGCGTGATCATCGGCGACGCACCGTCCTACCGCGCCGACCAGATGCCGTACGGCGGCGTCAAGGACTCCGGCGTCGGCCGTGAGGGCGTCCGGTACGCGATGGACGACTACACGGTCGAGAAGGTCCTGGTCATGACCGGCCTCGACCTCTGAGAGTGACGTGGGACGAGGGCCCGGCCGCCGTGTGCGGCCGGGCCCTCGTGCGTACCCCGGGGCCCGGGCGCGGTCAGGCGTGGCCGGCGACGGCCGCGACGGCCTCGGCCACCGTGGCGTTGCCGGACACCAGTTCCAGGGTCTGCCCGGCGGTGCCGGGCTCCCGCAGCAGCCCGGCGAGCACGGCGGCGACGTCCTGCCGGTCGACGGACCCGCGCGGCACGCTCGGGGCGAGCCGGACCAGGCCGGTGCCGGGGCCGTCGGTGAGGCGGCCGGGGCGAAGCACCGTCCAGTCCAGCGCGGTGCGGGCCCGGACGGCGTCGTCGGCGGCGCCCTTGGCCCGCAGATAGGTCTCGAAGACCTCGTCGGCGGGGTACCGGGCGCGGGCGTCGGCGCCCGTCGCGGAGACCATGAGGTAGCGGCGGACACCGGCCAGCTCGGCGGCGTCGGCGAGCAGGACGGCGGCGTCCCGGTCGACGGTGAGCTTGCGGGCGGCGCCGCTGCCCGGTCCGGCGCCGGCCGCGAACACCACGGCGTCGGCGCCGTCGAGCAGCCGGGCGAGGTCGGGCGCGGTGGCGGTCTCCAGGTCGAGCAGCAGCGGTTCGGCCCCGGCGGCGACGAGGTCGTCGGCCTGTCCGGGGCGGCGGATGATCCCGGCGGGGCGGTCGCCGCGGTCGGCGAGCAGCCGTTCCAGGCGCAGGGCGATCTGTCCGTGGCCCCCGGCGATGACGGTGCGCATGGTTCCGACGGTAGCCCCGGAGCGCGTGCGGCGCCCCGCGAACGGTCCCGTGGTGCCGGGCGGGGAGCCGGGCAGGACACAATGGGCGCATGACTTCGCTCGCCCACCCGCAGCTGCGGTTCACCCCCGAGGTGAACACCCCCTCCGGCCCCCGGGAGCTGGTGATCCTCGGTTCCACCGGTTCGATCGGCACCCAGGCCATCGACGTGGTCCTGCGCAACCCGGACCGGTTCCGGGTGGTGGCCCTGTCGGCGGCCGGCGGCCGGGTGGAACTGCTCGCCGAGCAGGCGCTGCGGCTGGGCGTGCACACCGTGGCGGTGGCCGATCCGGCGGCCGAGCCGGCGCTGCGCGAGGCGCTGGCGGCGAAGGCGGCGGGCCGGGCGCTGCCGGCCGTGCTGGCCGGTCCGGACGCGGCGACCGAGCTGGCGGGGACGGCGTGCCACTCGGTGCTGAACGGCATCACCGGGTCGATCGGCCTGCGCCCGACGCTGGCGGCGCTGCGGGCCGGCCGGGTGCTGGTGCTGGCCAACAAGGAGTCGCTGATCGTCGGCGGTCCGCTGGTGAAGGCGGTGGCCCGGCCGGGGCAGATCGTGCCGGTGGACTCCGAGCACGCCGCGCTGTTCCAGGCGCTGGCGGGCGGCACCCGGGCCGAGGTCCGCAAGCTGGTGGTGACCGCGAGCGGCGGCCCGTTCCGCAGCCGGAGCCGGGCCGAGCTGGCCGGCGTTACCCCGTCGGACGCGCTGGCGCACCCGACCTGGGCGATGGGCCCGGTCGTCACGATCAACTCGGCCACCCTGGTGAACAAGGGCCTGGAGGTGATCGAGGCGCACCTGCTGTACGACGTGCCGTTCGACCGGATCGAGGTCGTGGTCCATCCGCAGTCGGTCGTCCACTCGATGGTGGAGTTCACGGACGGTTCCACCCTGGCGCAGGCGAGCCCGCCGGACATGCGGATGCCGATCGCGCTGGGCCTGGGCTGGCCGGACCGGGTGCCGGACGCGGCCCCGGCCTGCGACTGGACCAAGGCGGCGACCTGGGAGTTCTTCCCGCTGGACAACGACGCCTTCCCGGCGGTGGAGCTGGCCCGCGAGGTCGGCACGCTGGGCGGCACCGCCCCGGCGGTGTTCAACGCCGCCAACGAGGAGTGCGTGGAGGCCTTCCTGAACGGGCGCCTGGCCTTCACCGGGATCGTGGACACTGTGGCGAAGGTCGTGGCGGAGCACGGCAGCCCCGTGGCGGGAACTTCGCTGACGGTGGAGGACGTCCTGCACGCGGAGGACTGGGCGCGCGCCCGGGCCCGCGAGCTGGCCGCCGGCTGATCCGGGTCCGCCCGGACGGCAGCGCCGGACGACCGGTACGACGACAGGATGAGCGGAGTGGCATGACGGAGGAGCAGCGGTGGCAACGGTGATGACGGTGGTCGGCATCCTGGTCTTCGTACTGGGACTGCTCTTCTCGATCGCCTGGCACGAGCTCGGCCACCTCTCCACGGCCAAGCTGTTCGGCATCCGGGTGCCGCAGTACATGGTCGGCTTCGGCCCGACGGTCTGGTCGCGGAAGAAGGGCGAGACCGAGTACGGCCTCAAGGCCGTTCCGCTGGGCGGGTACATCCGGATGATCGGGATGTTCCCGCCCGGTGCGGACGGGCGGATCACCCAGCGCTCCACCTCGCCCTGGCGGACCATGATCGAGGACGCCCGGGAGGCCTCCTACGAGGAGGTCAAGGAGGGCGACGAGAGCCGGCTGTTCTACACGCGCAAGCCGTGGAAGCGCGTGATCGTGATGTTCGCCGGGCCGTTCATGAACCTGATCCTCTCCTTCGGGCTCTTCCTGACGGTGATGATGGGCTTCGGCGTCCCGATGTCGGTGCCCACCATCGGCACCGTCTCGGAGTGCGTGGTCAAGGCCGGCCGGCCGACCGACACCTGCCCGGCCGACGCCCCCGCGGCGCCCGCCTTCCAGGCCGGGCTGAAGCCGGGCGACAAGGTGGTCTCCTTCGACGGCGACCGGATCACCAGCTACGAGCAGCTCCAGGGCGACATCCGCAGGTCGGCCGGCAGGACCGTCGACCTGGTGGTCGAGCGCGGGGGCCGGCAGCTCACCCTCACCCCGACCATCGCCGTCAACGACGTGCAGAAGTACGACGCCGACGGCGTGCCGGTCAAGGGCGAGACGGTGCGGGCGGGCTTCCTCGGCTTCACCCCGACCAGCGGCGTGGTCCAGCTGGGCTTCGGGCAGTCCCTCGACCGGATGTACGACATGGCGGAGAACGGCGTGAAGTCGCTGGCCGCGCTGCCCGGCAAGATCCCCGGCCTGTGGCACTCGGTGGTGGACGGCACCCCGCGCGAGGCCGACTCGCCGATCGGCATGGTCGGCGCGGCCCGGGTCAGCGGCGAGGTGTTCGCCCTGGACATCCCGGGCAGCCAGCGGGTCGCCTACTTCGTCAACCTGCTCGCCGGGATCAACCTCTCGCTGTTCCTCTTCAACATGCTGCCGCTGCTGCCGCTGGACGGCGGCCACATCGCGGGCGCGGTCTGGGAGTCGGTGCGCCGCCGGTTCGCCCAGCTGTTCCGCCGGCCGGACCCCGGCCCGTTCGACGTGGCCCGGCTGATGCCGGTCGCCTACGTGGTGGCCAGCGTGTTCATCGGCTTCACGCTGCTGGTGATGGTGGCCGACCTGGTGAACCCGGTCAAGATCAGTTAGGCCGGTGGGCCGGTGGGTGCGCGGACGCCCGTTCGCGTGCCGTACCGTTGGAGCCCGGGCGTGCGATCGTCGGCGCGTCCGGGCTCGGCCGCTCCAGCGGCGGCCGCACCGACCACACCTCAACCCCGGGGAACCCTGCGCACATGACCGCGATCTCGCTCGGTATTCCGTCTCTGCCGCTCAAGCCGCTCGCCAAGCGCCGGGTCTCCCGTCAGATCATGGTCGGCAACGTGCCGGTCGGCGGCGACGCGCCCGTCTCGGTGCAGTCCATGACCACGACGGTGACCTCGGACATCAACGCCACGCTGCAGCAGATCGCGGAGCTCACCGCGTCCGGCTGCCAGATCGTGCGGGTCGCCGTCCCCTCGCAGGACGACGCGGACGCGCTGCCGATCATCGCGAAGAAGTCGCAGATCCCGGTGATCGCCGACATCCACTTCCAGCCGAAGTACGTCTTCGCGGCGATCGACGCCGGCTGCGCGGCGGTCCGCGTCAACCCGGGCAACATCAAGGCCTTCGACGACAAGGTCGGCGAGATCGCCAAGGCCGCCAAGGACGCCGGCGTGCCGATCCGGATCGGCGTCAACGCCGGCTCGCTCGACAAGCGCCTGCTGGAGAAGTACGGCCGCGCCACCCCGGAGGCGCTGGTCGAGTCCGCGCTCTGGGAGTGCTCGCTGTTCGAGGAGCACGACTTCCGCGACATCAAGATCTCGGTCAAGCACAACGACCCGGTCGTGATGATCAACGCCTACCGCCAGCTCGCCGCCGCCTGCGACTACCCGCTGCACCTCGGCGTCACCGAGGCCGGCCCCGCCTTCCAGGGCACCATCAAGTCCGCGGTCGCCTTCGGCGCGCTGCTCGCCGAGGGCATCGGCGACACCATCCGGGTCTCGCTCTCCGCCCCGCCGGCCGAGGAGATCAAGGTCGGCAACCAGATCCTGGAGTCGCTCGGCCTGCGCCAGCGCGGCCTGGAGATCGTCTCCTGCCCGTCCTGCGGCCGCGCCCAGGTCGACGTCTACAAGCTCGCCGAGGAGGTCACGGCCGGCCTGGAGGGCATGAACGTGCCGCTGCGCGTCGCCGTCATGGGCTGCGTCGTCAACGGCCCGGGCGAGGCCCGTGAGGCCGACCTCGGCGTCGCCTCCGGCAACGGCAAGGGCCAGATCTTCGTCAAGGGCGAGGTCATCAAGACCGTGCCCGAGTCCAAGATCGTGGAGACCCTGATCGAGGAGGCGTTCAAGATCGCCGAGCAGATGGAGGCCGAGGGCGTCGAGACCGGCGCGCCGACCGTCACCGCCGGCGAGTGACCCACCCCGGTGTCGGGTGGGTCCGCGCAGTTCTTCCGGAAGCGGGGCCGTCCGTGCGCGGACGGCCCCGCGGCCGTATCCGGGTGGGGGCACGGAGTAGGGTGCGGCCAGAGTCGTCTCAGTAAGGTGCTGTCTCGATGCTCGATCGAGGTGTGATGCTCCCCAGCTCGTTCCAGGCCGCCCGCGCCCTGGCGACCACCCGCGTGCTGGAACCACCGGACCTCGCCGACGCCCTCGCCGTCCTCCACCGCGACCCGGTCGCCAACGCCTTCGTCGCCACCCGGGTGGAGGCCGTCGGCCTCGACCCCTGGCGGCTCGGCGGCGAGATGTGGGGCTGGTACGACGAGAACGGCGAACTCGACGCCCTCTGCTACGCGGGGGCCAACCTGGTGCTGGTCAACGCCGGCCCGCAGGCCGTCCAGGCCTTCGCGGAGCGTGCCCGGCGGCAGGGGCGCCGCTGTTCCTCCATCGTGGGCCCGGCCGGGCCCACGGCGGCGCTGTGGGCACTGCTGGAACGCAGCTGGGGGCCGGCCCGGGAGGTCCGGGCGCACCAGCCGCTGCTGTCGACGAGCGTGCCGTCCGCGGAGATCGGGCCGGATCCGCTGGTCCGCAGGGTGCGGCGCAACGAGATCGACACCCTGATGCCGGCCTGTGTGGCGATGTTCACCGAGGAGGTCGGGGTCTCCCCGCTGGCCGGGGACGGGGGGCTGCTCTACCAGGCCCGGGTCGCCGAACTCGTCTCCACGGGGCGCTCGTTCGCCCGGTTCGGGGAGGGCGGGGAGGTCGTCTTCAAGGCCGAGATCGGGGCCGTCACGGCGGGGGCCTGCCAGATCCAGGGGGTCTGGGTGGCGCCGGAGCACCGGGGGCAGGGGCTCTCCGAGACCGGGATGGCGGCGGTGCTGGACATCGCGCTGCGGGAGGTGGCGCCGGTGGTCTCGCTGTACGTCAACGACTACAACCTGCGGGCTCGGGCCGCGTACCGGCGGGTGGGGTTCCGGGAGGTCGGGGCGTTCATGAGCGTGCTGTTCTGAGGGGCGGGGGCGGGGACATGGAACGGGACGCGAAGTGGCGGGGCGGGGGTGCCGAGGGGGGTGCCGGGGTGGTGATCGAGGCCATCGACCTCGGGGCGTGGGCTCCGCAGGCGCTGGACGTCCAGGCGGTGGCGTTCGGGCTGACGCCGGAGGAGGTCATGGTCCGGCTGCACATCGTCGGGCGGCACGCGCAGCAGCCCGGGGTGATCGCGTTGGGGGCGTTCGACGGGGGGCGGCTGGTCGGGTTCGGGTACGGCATGCCCAACCACCGTGAGCACTGGTGGAGCACGGTGATCGAGCCCTATCTGGTCGCCCGGGGGCACGGGGACTGGCTGGACGGGGTCTTCGCGGTCACCGAGTTGCACGTGCTGCCGCAGTTCCAGGGGCGGGGGGTCGGCTCCGCGCTGATCCGCACGCTCACCGCGCGGTCCGGGATGGACCGCAGCATCCTCTCCGCGATCGACGCCGAGACGCCGGCGCGGCGGCTCTACCGGGCGCTGGGGTACCGGGACCTCGCGCGGGCCGTGCACTTCCCCAACACGGAGCGGCGGTACGCGGTGATGGGGGCGCCGTTGCCGTTGCGGGGGACGGGCGGGGCCGGGGCGTCTCAGAGCACGCCGGCGAACTCCAGGTAGAGCTCGGCCTCGGGGCGGCGGCCGGCGGCGAGGGCGGCCAGGGCGAGGTCGACGGCGCGGACCAGGGTCCAGCCGCGGAGGCGGTCGCGGTCGACGTCCAGGGCTTCGGCGAGCTGGTGCAGCCGTCGGCGGACGGCGCCGGGCAGGCCGGGGGAGCCGACCAGGGTGTCCGCGCGGTCGAGGACCAGGCGGGCCAGGTCGTAGGCGCGTTCGCCGGCCAGGGGGCGGGGGGCGATGGCCAGCCAGGGGGCGCGGTCGGCGGCGAGGACGTTGCCGTGGTGGAAGTCGCCGTGCAGGAGGAACCGCTCGGTGGCGGAGGCGGTGAGGGCGGTGGCGGTTTCCCTGGCCTCGGTGAGGAGGGGGGTGGCCTCGTCGGGGAGGGCGGGGGCCTCGGTGGGGAGGGCGGGGGCTGCGGGGAGGGAGGAGGCTTCGGGGAGGGGGAGCCAGAGGCGGTGGAGGAGGCTGGTGGCTTCCAGCATCGCCTTGGGCTCGGCGAGGGAGCGGAGGGGGATCTCGCCGTGGAGGCGTTCCAGGAGGAGGACGCCGGAGCTGGCGGTCCGATGGGCGTCCAGGAGGAGGACGGCGCCGCGGCCGGCCCAGGCGGTGAGGGCTTCGGGCTCGTGGGCGGTCGCGGGGGTCCGGAGGGAGACCTTGAGGGTGGCGGGGGTGAGGTCGTCGTCGCGGTGGACGTAGGCGACGAGGCTGTGGGTGCCGCCGGGGTCGAGGACGCGGTCCAGGGTGAGGGCGAGGCGGGCCAGCTGCTCGGAGACCAGGGCGGGGAGGCCGGCCAGCCAGGCGGGGGCCTCGGCGGGGTGGGTCGCGGTGACGCTTCGCGTGAGCCAGTCGGGGACGGTGATCGGTCCTGGTGCTGCCGACATGGTGGCCTTCCGGTGGCGGGTCCCCTGGGGCGGTACGGGTCCATTGTCGGTTATGGGGGGGATGGGGCGGGGTGGCGACGCGGGGTGGGGGTGTGCAGGACGGCTCCCGGGAGGGTGGGTGCGGGGTCGGCTCCGGGGGTGGCCGCTCCGGGGGGCTGGATGATTTTCCGACTGCCGACACCGTGGGGGCGGGGTGCTCGCCGTGGGCAGTCCGAAAATCACCCGCAACGCCCCCTCTCCGCAGCCACCCCCTACGCCGCCCCCTCCCGCAGCGCATCCCTCTCGCTCGGTGGGGTGGGGTGGGGGCGTGGGGGTGGGTGGGTGCGTGAGGTGGGGGTTGGGTGGGGGCTTGATCGGGCTGCGTGCCTGGTCAGGGGGTGGGGGTGGCGCTGGGAGTGGCGCTGGGGGTGGTGAAGCCGGGGAAGGGGGCGGGGGTGGCGCCCCAGTGGTGGGCGCGGAGGGCGCATTCGCGGAGGGCGTCGGCGGCGAGGGGGCGGTGGGGGGCGGGGACGGCGGCGACCAGGTCGGCGTAGACGGTGGTGAGGCGGGTTTCCAGGTGGGCGGCGAGGCGGGTGGCGGTGGGGGCGTCGGTGACCGGGAAGGGGAGCTGGTAGCCGGGGGCCGCGGCGGTGGGGGTGGCGCCGGTGCCGGTGAGGAGGCGTTGCCAGGCGTCGCGGCGGGACTGGTGGGCGGCCAGGGTGGTGCGGGCGTCGGTGCGCTGCTGGTCGTCGGTGAGGCGGGCGCCGACCACGCCGTAGCCGTAGATGGCGGCGTGTTCGGCGCCCAGGGCGTCCTGGAAGGCGGTGGCCGGCTCGCCGGTGGTGGCGGAGGGGGTCGGGGCGGGGGCCGCGGACGGGGCGGGGTCGCCGAGGGCGAGGGTGTGCAGGACGCCGGCCGCGGAGACGGAGGCCAGCAGACGGGCCAGCTGGGGGGAGGCGGCGCCGAGGTCGGCGAGGCGGGACTGGGCGGTCCGGCGTTCGAGGGCGGCCAGCTCGGCGAGGGTGGTGGGGGCGGCGGTGCCGGGGGGAGTGGCGGGGCTGGTGGTGGTGGGCTGGAGGGCGGCGCGGTGCTGGGCGACCTCGGCGCGCAGCGGCTGGAGCTGGGGGGCCTGGGGGAGGAGGGCGTCGTAGCCGGCCAGGAGGGTGTCGGTGGCAGCGACGGCGCGCAGGCGGACCGGCTCGTCGGGGTCGGGGCGGCGCTGGTCGCCGGCCGGGGCGCTGTCGGTGCCGTGCCCGTCGGTGCAGGCGGTGAGGGCCGTGCCGGCGGTGAGGAGCAGCCCGAGGGTGAGGAAGGTCCGTCGGCTGGGCGGCTGCATGGGTGTCACTCCGGGGCGTGTACGGGAGGACGGCCTGCCCGCCTGCCCTCGATGGCGTGAATGATTACAGAATCCTTACGTCTGTGGGCGTGGATTGCGTTCGCGCCGGGGGCGTGCGGGCGGTGTGAGCTTGCTCGCACCGGTCGGGGCGGGGCCGGGGCCGGAATCGGTGGTTGGGGGGTTCACCGGCTAGGCTTTGGGCCGAGCTGCCGCGACCCGGCCGCGCGCCGCACCGGCGCCGGGGGTGCGGGGCGACCTTCCGACAACAGCAGACGCGGCCGAGGAGTCCACCCGGATGAGCACCACCCACATCGACCGGCTGCGCGCGTTGCTGGAGCCGCTGGCCGCGCAGGCGGGCCTGGACCTGGAGGACGTCAAGGTCACCCAGGCGGGCAGCCGCCGCCAGGTGCAGATCGACGTGGACGCCGACGGCGGCGTGGACCTGGACACCATCGCCGAGTTCAGCCGGGTGGTCGGCGACGCCCTGGACGAGTCGGACGTGATGGGGGCCGGCGCGTACGTCCTGGAGGTCGGTTCGCCGGGCGCGGAGCGGCCGCTGAGCGCCCCGCGGCACTGGATCCGCGCCGAGGGCCGGCTGGCCGCCATCCACCTCGTCGACGGCGGGGAGATCGTCGCGCGGGTGCTGGAGGCGGACGAGGACGGCGCGCTGGTCGAGGTGCAGCCCGTGAAGGGCCGCGGCCGGCCCAAGGAGCGCCGGCTGGAGTACGGCGAGGTCGCCCGGGCCCGGGTCCAGGTGGAGTTCAACCGCAAGGACGACGAGCTGCTGCTCGACGAGAACGTGACGAAAGACGAGGAGGCGTAGCCGTGGACATCGACATGAGTGCCCTGCGCACGCTGGTCAGCGAGAAGAACATCCCCTTCGGCCTCGTGGTCGAGTCGATCGAGTCGGCCCTCCTCACCGCGTACCACCGCACCGAGGGCTCGCGCCGCCGCGCCCGGGTCGAGCTGGACCGCAGGACCGGCCACGTGACGGTGTGGGCGACCGAGGACGCGTCGGAGCTGGAGGAGGGCGTCGAGCCGAAGGAGTTCGACGACACCCCGAGCGGCTTCGGCCGGATCGCCTCCAGCATCGGCATGCAGGTGATGATGCAGCGGCTGCGCGACGCCGCCGACGACCAGACCTTCGGCGAGTACGCGGGCAAGGAGGGCGACATCGTCACCGGTGTCGTCCAGCAGGGCAACGACCCGAAGAACGTGCTGGTCGACATCGGCAAGCTGGAGGCTATCCTCCCGCCGCAGGAGCAGGTCCCGGGCGAGGACTACCGGCACGGCACCCGGCTGAAGTGCTACGTCGTGGCCGTGCGCCGGGGCGTGCGCGGGGCGTCGGTGACGCTGTCGCGCACCCACCCGAGCCTGGTGAAGAAGCTGTTCGCGCTGGAGGTCCCGGAGATCGCGGACGGCAGCGTGGAGATCGCGGCGATCGCCCGCGAGGCCGGCCACCGGACCAAGATCGCGGTCTGGTCGCGCCGCCAGGGGCTGAACGCCAAGGGCGCCTGCATCGGTCCGATGGGTTCCCGGGTGCGCGCGGTGATGGGTGAGCTGCACGGCGAGAAGATCGACATCGTCGACTGGTCGGAGGACCCGCGCGAGATGGTCGCCGCCGCGCTGTCCCCCGCCCGGGTGACCAGTGTGGAGATCGTCGACGCCGCCCAGCGCTCCGCACGGGTGATCGTGCCGGACTACCAGCTGTCGCTGGCGATCGGCAAGGAGGGGCAGAACGCCCGTCTGGCCGCCCGTCTCACCGGGTGGCGGATCGACATCCGGCCGGACACCGAGGGCGGCGAGCAGGAATCCGCGGCCCAGTAGTCGTTGTTGTCGCAGTGTTCCCGCCGTTCCCTCCGGGACCGGCGGGGCGGCGCCATGTCCCTTCGGAGGGGTAGACTTGCCTTCGTCTGGCCGGACGCATGTCCGAGCACGCCCGGAACGCACCTGCGTGGGCTGCCGCAAGCGCGCGGCCAAGCACCAGCTGTTGCGTGTCACGGCGGTCGAGGGCGTCTGCGTCCCTGATCCACGTGGCGCACTGCCGGGCCGGGGCGCACACCTGCACCCCGAACCGGCCTGCCTCGACCTCGCGGTCCGCCGACGGGCGTTCCCCCGGGCCTTCCGGCTCCAGGGCGCGCTCGACACCGGGCGGCTCCGCGAGTTCATCGAGGAGCGGGTGAGCGACAGCTCCCCGTGACGGCCCGCCGCTCGCGCGGCGGAGAACCACCGCAACAAGCACGGCGCACGGGCAGCCGTACGCCGTGCCACCAGTCAGGTACCTCGCGATGTGGAAGTAGGTCGAGATTGCGATGAGCACTCGATGAGTACGCGATGAGTACGCGATGGGTACGCCCATGAAGTAGCGACAGTCCGGCGGACGAGACCCCCGGACTCATAGACAGGAGTGAAGTGGCTAAGGTCCGGGTTTACGAACTCGCCAAGGAGCTTGGCTTGGAGAGCAAGGCCGTCATGGCCAAGCTCACCGAGCTGGGCGAGTTCGTCCGTTCGGCGTCCTCGACGATCGAGGCGCCGGTCGTACGCAAGTTGACTGACGCGCTTGGCGTTGCCCCCACCGGTGGTGGCTCTGCTGCCAAGCCGGGCCCGCGGAAGCCCGCGGCGCCCCAGCCCGCGGCCGGTTCGGCCGCGGGTGCACCCAAGCCGGGTGCCCCGACCCCGGGTCCGCGCCCCGCGGCCCCCGGTCCCCGTCCGACCCCTGCGGCCGCCGCCCCGGCGCCGGCCGCCCCGGCCGCGCCCAAGGCGTCCGGCCCGACGCCGGGCCCGCGCCCGGCCCCGCGCCCCGCGGCGCCGGCCGCCCCGGCGGCCGAGTTCTCCTCGCCGGCCCCCGCGGCCGCCGAGACCCAGGCTCCGCGTCCGGCCTCCCAGGCCCCGCGTCCGGCCGGCCCCGCCGCCGGCGGTGCCCGTCCGGGCCCGCGTCCGGCCGGTCCGCGTCCGGGCAACAACCCGTTCACCTCGGGCAGTGCCACCGGCATGGCCCGTCCCGGCGACCGCCGTCCGGGCGCGCCGGGCGGCCGTCCGGGTGCTCCGGCCGGCCAGGGTGGCGACCGTCCCCGTCCGGGTGGCGACCGTCCGCGTCCGGGTGGCCAGGGTGCCCCCGGTGCGGGTGCCCCGCGTCCCGGTGGTGACCGTCCGCGTCCGGGTGGCCAGGGTGCCCCCGGCGCCGGCGCTCCCCGTCCGGGTGGTGCCCCGCGTCCCGGTGGCGCGCCGCGTCCGGCCGCTCCGGGTGCCCCGGGTGCCGGTGCTCCGCGTCCCGACGGCATGCCGCGTCCGGCCGGCCCGCGTCCGACCCCGTCGGGCATGCCGCGTCCGAACCCGGGCATGATGCCGCAGCGTCCGGCCGGTCCGGGCCCGCGTCCCGGCCCGGGTGGCCGTGGTCCGGGTGGCCCCGGTGGCCGTCCGGGTGCGCCCGGTGGTGCCCGTCCGGGCTTCCAGGGCCGTCCGGCCGGTCCGGGCTCGCGTCCGGCCGGTGGCGGCTTCGGCGGTCCGCGTCCCGGTGGCGGTGCCCCGGGTGGCGGCGGCGGTGGCTTCGGCCCGCGTCCGGGTGGCTTCGGCGGCCGTCCGGGTGGCCCGGGTGCCCGTGGTGGCACGCAGGGCGCCTTCGGCCGTGGCCCCGGTGGCCGTCCGGCCCGTGGCCGCAAGTCGAAGCGGGCGAAGCGCCAGGAGTACGAGGCCATGCAGGCCCCGTCCGTCGGCGGTGTGATGCTGCCTCGCGGCAACGGCCAGACCGTTCGCCTGTCGAGCGGTGCCTCGCTGATGGACTTCGCGGAGAAGATCAACGCCAACCCGGCCGCGCTCGTCTCCGTCATGTTCAACCTCGGTGAGATGGTCACGGCGACGCAGTCGGTCTCCGACGCGACGCTGCAGCTGCTGGCCGACGAGATGGGCTTCCAGCTGGAGATCGTCAGCCGGGACGACGAGGACCGCGAGCTGCTGGAGTCGTTCGACATCGACTTCGGCGCCGACGAGGGCGACGAGGACCAGCTGGCCCCGCGCCCGCCGGTCGTCACCGTCATGGGTCACGTCGACCACGGTAAGACCCGCCTGCTGGACGCCATCCGCAAGTCCAACGTGGTGGCCGGCGAGGCCGGTGGCATCACCCAGCACATCGGTGCCTACCAGGTGGCCACGATGGTGAACGGCGAAGAGCGCCCGATCACCTTCCTGGACACCCCGGGTCACGAGGCGTTCTCCGCCATGCGTGCCCGTGGTGCCAAGTCCACCGACATCGCGATCCTGGTGGTCGCGGCCAACGACGGTGTCATGCCGCAGACGGTCGAGGCGCTCAACCACGCCAAGGCCGCCGGTGTGCCGATCGTGGTCGCCGTCAACAAGATCGACGTCGAGGGCGCCGACCCGACCAAGGTCCGCGGCCAGCTGACCGAGTTCGGCCTGGTGGCCGAGGAGTACGGCGGCGACACCATGTTCGTCGACATCTCCGCGCGCCAGGGCCTGAACATCGACCAGCTGCTGGAGGCCGTGGTCCTGACCGCGGACGCCTCGCTGGACCTGCGGGCCAACCCCGAGCAGGACGCGCAGGGTATCGCCATCGAGGCCCACCTCGACAAGGGCCGCGGTGCCATGGCGACCGTCCTCGTGCAGCGCGGTACCCTCCGCGTCGGCGACTCGATCGTGGTCGGCGACGCCTACGGCCGCGTCCGCGCGATGCTGGACGAGAACGGCAACAGCCTCTCCGAGGCCGGCCCGTCCCGCCCGGTGCTGCTGCTCGGTCTGACCTCGGTGCCCCGCGCCGGCGACAGCTTCATCGTCGTCGACGAGGACCGCACCGCCCGCCAGATCGCCGAGAAGCGCTCGGCCCGCGACCGCAACGCCGCCTTCGCGCAGCGTCGGGTCCGGGTGTCCCTGGAGGACCTGGACAAGGCCATCGCCGCCGGCTCCATCGAGCAGCTCAACCTCATCATCAAGGGTGACGTCTCCGGTTCGGTGGAAGCCCTTGAGGACGCCCTCGTCAAGCTGGACGTGGGCGAGGAGGTCGAGCTCCGGGTCCTGCACCGCGGTGTGGGTGCCATCACCGAGTCCGACGTGGACCTGGCGATGGGCTCGGACGCCATCATCATCGGCTTCAACGTGCGCGCCGAAGGCCGTGCGCGTGCCGCGGCCGACAAGGAAGGCGTGGACGTCCGGTACTACTCGGTCATCTACCAGGCGATCGAGGAGATCGAGAACGCCCTCAAGGGCATGCTCAAGCCGGAGTACGAGGAGGTGCGCCTCGGCGCCGCGGAGATCCGCGAGGTCTTCCGCTCCTCCAAGTTCGGCAACATCGCCGGTGTCCTGGTCCGCGACGGCATCATCCGCCGCAACGCCAAGGCCCGCCTGCTGCGCGACGGCAAGGTCGTGGCGGAGAGCCTCACCATCGAGGGTCTGCGCCGCTTCAAGGACGACGCGACCGAGGTCCGCGAGGGCTTCGAGGCCGGTGTGACCCTGGGCTCGTTCAACGACATCAAGGTCGAGGACATCATCGAGACCTACGAGATGCGCGAGAAGCCGCGCGCGTAAGCGGGTGGCTGCCGGGGCCGGCCGACGGGTGGAATTCCCGTCGACCGGCCCCGGTCCTGCTGTGTAGGGTCCGGGGAGCGGTCCCGTTCGGGGCCGCTCCCCGAGGCCTTCCAGGTCGGCTTGACCTGTCACACATGTTCGTGGGAACACTCACCTTCGACCTGCTGTTGGGCGACGTCCGGTCGCTCAAGGAGAAGCGGTCGATCGTGCGGCCCATCGTGGCCGAACTGCAGCGCAAGTACAGCGTGTGCGCTGCGGAGACCGGGAACCAGGATCTGCACCGCCGGGCCGAGATCGGTCTGGCGGTGGTGTCCGGCGAGGCCGGGTACGTCACCGAGGTCCTGGACAGCTGTGAGCGGTTGGTCGCCGGCCGCCCCGAGGTTCAATTGCTCTCCGCCAGGAGGCGCTACCACAACGACGACGACGAATGAGAGCTGTGGAGCCGGGCGGCGTGAGTCGCCGTTCTCACACAGATCAGGACCGAGAGCGCCCACAAGGCTGGGCGCGGGCCGGTACTTTGGGGCAGGGGCCCCGACGGGCGCGCAGCACGCCCGGGTACCCGGCCCACTGCACGAGGAGGCAACGTGACCGACACCGCAAGGGCGCGCAAGCTCGCCGACCGCATCCAGGTGGTCGTCGCCCAGACCCTGGAGCGCCGGATCAAGGACCCGCGGCTCGGGTTCGTGACCATCACCGACGCACGGGTGACCGGGGACCTGCGCGAGGCCACCGTCTTCTACACCGTCTTCGGCGACGACACCGAGCGTGAGGCCACGGCCGCCGCGCTGGAGAGCGCCAAGGGCGTGCTCCGCTCCGAGGTCGGCAAGCAGACCGGGGTGCGCTTCACCCCGACGCTGACCTTCGTCGCGGACGCCCTGCCCGAGAACGCCCGGAACATCGACGACCTGCTCGACCGGGCCCGGGCCATCGACGCCGCGGTGCGCACCACCGCCGCGGGCGCGACCTACGCCGGTGACGCGGACCCGTACAAGGTTCCGGCGGCCGAGCGTGACGACGAGGACGAGTAGTCATGGCGGGTGAGCCGGCGGCGGCCGGTTCGGCGGCCGGTTCCGGTTCGACCACGGGGGCGTCCTCCACCGACACGGTGGAGGGTGCCCTCGCGGTGCTTCCCGGACCGCGGGCCGAGGAGAGCGGGGCCGAACTGGTCTGGCAGCAGGTGGTCGCGGAGATCGGGCGGGCCCGCTCGGTCGACCTGATCTGCCACATCTGCCCGGACGGCGACGCGCTCGGCTCCGCGCTGGCGGCCGCGCTGGCCCTGCGCGGGCTCGGCAAGGACGTCCGGGTCTCCTTCGGCGACGACCCGCAGATCGTCCCCGAGTCGCTGGCCTTCCTGCCCGGCCAGGAGCTGATCGTGCCGGCCTCGGCGGTGCCCGACGTCCCCGAGCTGGTGCTCTGCTTCGACGTCGCGGCGGAGAGCCGGCTCGGCCTGCTGCACGACAAGGCCTTCGCCGCGCCGGTGCTGGCCGTCCTCGACCACCACGCCTCCAACCCCGGCTTCGGGACCCACCAGCTGATCGACCCGGGCGCCCCGGCCACCGCCGTCCTGGTGGACGAGCTGCTGCGCCGGCTCGGCGTCGAGCTGGACGAGGACCTGGCGACCTGCCTCTACACCGGTGTGGCCACCGACACCGGCTCGTTCAAGTACCGGGCCACCACCCCCGCGACGCACGAGCTGGCGGCGCGGCTGCTGGCCACCGGCATCCGGCACGACCTCATTGCGCGGCAGCTGTGGGACACCTCCTCCTTCGGCTACCTCAAGGTGCTGGCCGGCGCGCTCGACCGGGCCGTCTACGAGCCGCAGGCGGCGGGCGGGCTGGGGCTGGTGTGGACCTGGGTGCCGTACCAGGACCTGGTGCTGTTCAGCGTGACCGTCGAGGAGATCGAGGGTCTGATCGACATCCTGCGCCGCCCGGCCGAGGCCGAGGTGGCGCTGGTGCTCAAGCAGGACCCGGACGGCACGCTGCGCGGCTCCTCGCGCTCCAAGGGCGCGGTGGACGTCGCGGCCGCCTGCGCCCGGATGGGCGGCGGGGGTCACGTCTTCGCGGCCGGGTTCTCGGCCCGGGAGGACGTCGCCGTGGTGGTGGAGCGGTTCCGGGCCGCACTGCGGGTTCGGTAGCCGCGCCGCGGCTTCGGTAGCTTTGCGGTGCGGTTGATGTGTGTAGGGCTTTGACAGAGAGAACTTGATGAAGCGCAAAGGCACCGGTCCGGACGGCCTGGTCATCGTCGACAAGCCGGAGGGCATCACCTCGCACGGGGTGGTCGCCAAGCTGCGGTGGCTGGCCGGGACGCGGAAGGTCGGCCACGCCGGCACCCTCGACCCGATGGCCACCGGTGTGCTGGTGATCGGGGTCGAGCGGGCCACCCGGCTGCTCGGTCACCTGATGCTCACCGCCAAGACCTACGAGGCGACGATCCGGCTCGGCCAGACCACCGTCACCGACGACCGGGAGGGCGAGGTCACCTCCTCGACCCCGGCCGACGCGGTGAGCCGCGAGTCGATCGACGCCGGGATCGCCGCGCTCACCGGCGAGATCATGCAGGTGCCGTCCAAGGTCTCCGCGATCAAGATCGACGGCAAGCGGTCCTACGCACGGGTGCGCGAGGGCGAGGACTTCGAGCTGGCCGCCCGGCCGACCACCATCCACGCGTTCACCGTGCACGGGCAGCGCGCGGCGGTGGCGGAGGACGGGACGCCGGTGATCGACCTGGACGTCACCGTGGAGTGCTCCTCCGGCACCTACATCCGGGCGCTCGCCCGCGACCTCGGTGCCGGGCTCGGCGTCGGCGGCCACCTCACGGCGCTGCGGCGCACCCGGGTCGGCCCGTACGGGGTGGAGTCGGCGCGCACCCTGGAGCAGCTGGAGGAGTCGGTCACCGGCGGCTCCGGCGCGGCGCTGGAGGTGCTGCCGATCGGCGCGGCCGCGGCGGCCGCCTTCCCGCGCTGGGACCTCGACGCCGACCAGGCGAAGCAGCTCTCGCACGGCGCCCGGCTGAAGGCGCCCGGGATGGGCGTGGACGGGCCGATCGCGGTGTTCGGGCCGGACGGCACCTTCCTGGCGCTGGTGGAGGAGAAGGGCGGCCAGGCCCGGCCGGTCGCCGTCTTCGTCGGCTGATCGGGCCGCGCGGGGCCGGTGCCCGGAGGAGTTTCACCCGCACGGGGGAGCGCGCGGAGTGAACGGCGGTCGTGACCGGCGCGGGGGCGGTCCGTCCGCGCGCGCGCCGGGCAGGCTCCCCGGCGGCGCGCAGGCCGCCGCGACGAGTCCACTCCCGGGCCGCCCGGCCCTGCGGGGAGGGCTGCGGGCATGCCGGGACTGCGGGGCTTCAGGAGCTCTCCGGGGGAGGACGACGACACCGGCCCGGCGGGCGGCGCGGGCCGCGCCCTGCTGCGGATCCGCGACCGCGACGGGCGGCTGCGCGGGCTCGGCTTCGCCGTCGACCGGCAGGGCACCGTCCTCACCGCCCACGAGGCCGTCGCGGGCCTCGACGGCATCGTGCTCCAGCTGCGCGGCGGACGGACCAGGGTGGTGGGCCCGGAGCACGTCCGGCTGCTGCCCGGGCACGGCCTCGCCCTGCTGTGCACCGGCCCGGACGGCGGGCTGCCGGTCCCGCCGCTGCCCCTCGCGGAGCCGCCGGAGGGCGGGAGCGGCGGGGGCCTGCTGCTGACCGTCCCGGCGCCGGGCGAGGGGCGGGCGGACGGGCGGACGGTGCTGCTGCGGTGCGGCCCCGCCGCGACCACCGCGGCGGTGTACCCGCAGGGCGGCCGCTTCCATCCGATCGAGGGCGTGCTGCTGCTCGACGTGCCCTCGGCGGCGGACGCGGCGGCGGTCCCGGCCGGGGCGCCGGTGCTGGACGCCGCGGGCGGTGCGGTGGTCGCCGTGGTGGTGCCCGGTCTGCGGGTGCCCGGACGGCCGGGGCCGCCGGCCGCCGTCCCGGTGCGGGGCGCCGTCGCGCCCGGGCCGGAGCTCACCGAGCTGCTGGCGCGCAATGCCGCGGACGTGCCCGCCTACGGGCGCGCGCTCAACCTGGCCGGGGTGCTCCGGCTGACGGCCGCCCAGGTCGCGGGGGCGAGCGCGGGCCCGGGCCGGGTGGCCGCCCTGGCGGCGGATCGGGTGGAGCGCCCCGACGGCCTGGTGGAGTGGGCCGGGCTGTCGGCGACGGGGAGTGCGGCGGGGCCGGGGGGCGCGTGGCCGGGGCCGGACGCCGGGGTGCGGGGTGCGCTCGGGGGCACGGGGGCGGCGGACGCCGGGGTGGTGGCGCTGGTGGGGGCGCCCGGATCGGGGCGGAGCACCGAGGCGGCGGCCGTGGCCGTACGGCGCGGCGGGGAGTGCCCGCGGCCCACGGTGTGGCTGCGCGGCGCCGACCTCACGGCCGGGGACCGCTCGCTCGCGGGAGCGGTGGAGCGGGCGCTCGTGCCGGCGGCGGCCGGGCTGGAGGTGCCGCCGCCCGGCGCGGCGGCCGTGGCGGCGCTCTGCGCGGCGGCCGGTCGGCCGCTGCTGGTGGTCCTGGACGGGCCGGAGGAGTCGCCGGTGCCGCTCGACGCGGACTGGCTGCGGGCGTCGGCGGGGTGGCTGGCGGCGACCGGTGCGCGGCTGCTGGCCGTCTGCGGGGAGGAGGGCTGGGCGGCGCTGGCGCCGGGGGCGGGGCCGGAGGGGGCGGTGGTCCGGCGGCTCGGGCCGCTGCCCGCCGGGGCGGCGGACCGGGTGCGCCGACGGTACGGGCTGCCGCCGGGGTGGCCGGCGGACGCGGACGCCCGGCACCCCCTGGCGGTCCGGCTGGCCGGGGAGCTGTGGGCGGAGGGGCTGCGCGGGGAGCCGGTGCGCCGCGGTGAGCTGTTCGCCGCCCACCTCGACCTGTGCTGTCTGCGGGTGGCCCGGCGGCTCGTCGAGGACGGCCGCTCCCGGCGGCCCGGGGCCCACCGGCGCGGCGCGGTCCGCCCGGCCGGGGAGGCGGCCGGGCGGGTGCGGCGGACGGCGGCGGCGGTGGCGGGACGGGTGCACGAGGCGGCCCGGCGGATGCTCGGCGCCGGGGAGGGCGGCCTGGGCCGGGCCGCGTTCGAGGAACTGTTCCCGGTGGCCGGCGGATGGGCGGCGGCCGTGCTGGCGGAGGGACTGTTCGTCCCGGCCGGGCCCGGTCACCGCTTCGCGCACGGGGAGTTCGCCGACTGGCTGCAGGGCCTGCACCTGGACCTGGACGCGGCGCTGCGGCTGCTGCTCGGCGAGGCCGAGGACACCCCCGCGGCGGCACCCGCCGGCCGCGCCGTCGTGCCGCGGCACCGGATCGGCCCGGTGGCCGCCGCGCTGCGCAGGATCGGCGAGACCTGGGGCGCGCCGGCGCTGGACCCGTGGCTGCACCGGCTCTGGCGGGCGGTGGACCTGCGCCCGCCGGGCAGCGAGCCCGCCTGGTGGGCCTGCGCGCTGCTCACCGCGGGTCTGGCAGACGGCCCCGACATCGGCGAACACCGGGCGCTGCTGGAGCAGTTGGCCGAGCGGATCGTCGAACGGTCGGCCGTCGCGGGCGGATTCGAGCGGCTGCCGGTGCCGGGGCCGGGCGGGTTCGGTCCGGGGTTCTGGGCCGCCCTCGGGCTGCCGGTGGAGCACGAACTCGACCTGTACCGGCGGCTGGTGGCCGCCGACGGGCCCCGGCGGCCGTTCCTCGCCGCGGTGGCCGCCCGGCTGCGCGCCGACCCGGCGGGCGTCGTGCCGCTGCTGTGCGCCTGGTTCGACGACCCGCGCGGCCTCGCCGGCCGGCCCGGGGCCGTCGTCGCCGACCTCGCGCACGACCTGCTGTTCGCGCACCGGGCGCTGGCCCTGGACGAGTTGACCGAGGCACTGGCCGGGGCCGCGCACCCCCGGGCGGACGCGCTGCTGGCGGTGCTGGCCGCCGAGGAGCCGTCGGCGCTCTGCCGGGCGGTGGACCGCTGGAGCCACGACCCCCGGCCGGAACGGCACGTCGCCGCCGCGGTGCACGGGCTGCGCACCGCCCCGCATGCCCGCGGCGCCGGCCCCGAACTGCTGCGGTTCGCCGCGCTCGCCCTGCTGGCCCGGGAGGACGAGCCGGCCCTGCACGGTGCCGCGCTCGCCCTGCTGCTGCGGGACGGGCGGAGCCGGGCCGGGCACCTGGCGGCGGCGCTGGCCGTGTACCGGCGCGGCGAGGACCGGTTCCTGACCGCGCGGGCCCTGGCCCCGGCACTGGAGAGCGATCCGGAGCCGGTCCTCGCGGCGCTGGCGGACCGGCTGGGCGGCCCGGCCGGCGCGGGACCGTCCGGCGCGCCGGTGGCCGGGACGCTGCGGGTGCTGGCCGACGCCCGGTCGCCGCTGGCCGTCCGGTGCGCCGCCGAACTGGCGGCCCGGCTGCTGCGCGAACGGCCGGAGCTGGCCGGTCCCCTCGCCGTCGACTACCTGGGCCGCCGGCTGGCGCGCGGGGTGGTGGAGGGGGCGGTGGCCCGGCTGGAGCTGCGGGTGCTGCTGAGCAGCGCCCTGGCGGCCCGCGCGGCGGCCGTGCGCCGGCCGTTCGCCGAGGCGCTCTCCCGCCCGGTGCCCGACCCGGTGGCGGACGCCCTGCGCTGCGAGCTGCTGGACACCCTGCTGGCCACCGAGGGGGACCCGGAGGTGCTGGCGGCCGCCGTCGCCGGGCTGGCCGAGCACTGCGCCGCGGAGCGGCCGGCCCGGGCCCGCGCGGTGCTGGTACGGGCGGCGGCCGGGCTGCCGGACGCCGACACGCTGCTGGTGCGCTGCGCGAGCCGCTCGGCGGCGTTCGCCGCGCTGCTGGCGCGCTGGCCGCGGGACGAGCGCCCGGCCCGACCGGTGGGGCCCCGGCTGGACCGGCTGCGCGCCCTGGTGGCGGCCGGGCGGGACCCGCAGTACGCGGCGGCGCAGGCCGAGCGCACGGGCGGCGGCGAGGCGCTCCGGACGTCCGCCGCCGCGCCCCGGCACCGGGTGGTGCGACCAAGTTGCCTTCCGGTGCCGAACTCGGGAGAGGCGCATGGCACGCTATAGGGGTTCGGGTTTTGAGCGTTTGAGCGTACCGACGGTACGCACCGTAGGGAACAAGGAGCGGTCAGGTGCAGCGCTGGCGTGGCCTGGAGGAGATCCCCGATGACTGGGGACGCAGCGTCGTCACCATCGGCTCGTTCGACGGGGTGCACCGCGGACACCAGCTGATCATCAACCGGGTGGTCGAGCGCGCCCGCGAGCGGGGCGTGCGTTCGGTGGTGGTCACGTTCGACCCGCACCCGAGCGAGGTGGTCCGCCCGGGCAGCCACCCGCCGCTGCTCGCCCCGCAGCCTCGCCGGGCGGAGCTGATCGAGGAGCTGGGCGTGGACGCGGTGCTGGTGCTGCCGTTCACCACCGAGTTCTCGAAGGAGTCGCCGGAGGAGTTCTTCCGGCAGGTGCTGGTGGAGGCGCTGCACGCCTGCCTGGTCGTCGAGGGGCCGAACTTCCGCTTCGGCCACCGGGCGGCGGGCGACGTCGGGCTGCTGGCGGAGCTCGGCCGGGCCGCGGACTGCGGCGTCGAGGTGGTGGACCTCCAGGTGCGCGGCACCGCGGGCGACGGCGAGCCGTTCTCCTCGACGCTGACCCGCCGGCTGGTCGGGTCCGGCGACGTGGCCGGGGCGGCGGAGGTGCTGGGCCGTCCGCACCGGGTGGAGGGCGTGGTGGTGCGCGGTGCGCAGCGCGGCCGCGAGCTGGGCTACCCGACCGCCAACGTGGAGACCGTGCCGCACAGCGCGATTCCGGCCGACGGCGTGTACGCGGGCTGGCTGACGGCCGACGGCGAGCGGATGCCGGCGGCGATCTCGGTCGGCACCAACCCGACCTTCGACGGCACCGCGCGCACCGTCGAGGCGTACGCCATCGACCGGGTCGGCCTGGACCTCTACGGGCTGCACGTGGCGGTGGAGTTCCTGGTCTACCTGCGCGGGATGGAGAAGTTCGACTCCATCGAGGCGCTGCTGGACCGGATGGCCGACGACGTGAAGCGCGCCCGCGAGCTGACCGACGCGGGCTGACCGGTGTCGGCCGACCGGCGCCGCCGCAACGGCACGAGGGCCCGCCGACCGGGAGGTCGGCGGGCCCTCGTCGTCTCCTACTGCTGCGGAGGGGCGGACGGCGGGTAGCCGTAGCCCGCCGGCGGCTGCTGGGCGTCCTCGGGCCGGGCGTAGCCGTAGCCGGGGGCCGGCGGGGCGGGCGGCTGCTGCCACTCCGGGACCGGCGGCCGGGAGGCGGCGGGCGGGCCGGGCGGCTGCGGCTGGGCGCCCTGCTGCGGCGGGTAGCCGTACCCGGCCGGGGGCGGCGGGGTCTGGCCGGGCTGCTGCGCCCAGGGCGTGCCCGGTGCGGGCTGGGCACCGGGCTGGCCGGGCTGCGGCGGGTAGCCGTACGGGTACGGCTGGCCGTACGGCGGCTGGGGCTGCGGACCGCCCTGGGGCTGCGGGTAGCCTGGCGCCGGGGGCTGCGGGGCCGCCTGCTGCGGCGGGGCCTGCTGCCAGCTCGCCTGCTGGGCGGCAGCCTGCTGGGCCCGCACGATGTCCTCGCCGACCAGGGTGGCCAGGTCGAAGTACGCCTCGCGGACCTTGGGCCGCATCATGTCGAGGTTGACCTCGGCGCCGGCCGCCAGGCTCTCGTCGAACGGCACCACGACCACGCCGCGGCAGCGGGTCTGGAAGTGCGCGACGATGTCCTCGACCTTGATCATCTTGGCCGTCTCGCGGACCCCGGAGACCACCGTGATGGACCGCTGCACCAGGTCGGCGTAGCCGTGCGCGGAGAGCCAGTCCAGGGTGGTGGAGGCGGACGAGGCGCCGTCCACGCTGGGCGTGGAGACGATGATCAGCTGGTCGGCGAGGTCCAGCACCCCGCGCATCGCGCTGTACAGCAGACCGGTGCCGGAGTCGGTCAGGATGATCGGGTACTGGCGGCCCAGCACGTCGATGACCTGGCGGTAGTCCGAGTCGTTGAAGGTGGTCGACACGGCCGGGTCGACGTCGTTCGCCAGGATCTCCAGGCCCGAGTGCAGGTCCTGCGAGGTGAACTGACGGATGTCCATGTAGCTGCGCAGGTGCGGGATGGCCGTCACCAGGTCGCGGATGGTGGCGCCGGTCTGCCGCTTGACCCGGCGGCCGAGGGTGCCGGCGTCCGGGTTGGCGTCGATCGCGATCACCTTGTCCTGGCGCTCGCTCGCCAGCGTGGCGCCCAGGGCGGTGGTGGTCGTGGTCTTGCCGACGCCGCCCTTGAGGCTGATCACCGCGATCCGGTAGCAGCTGAGCACGGGGGTGCGGATGATCTCCAGCTTGCGGGCCTTCTCCGCGGCCGCCGCCTTGCCGCCGAACTGGAAGCGCGGCTGCTGGCGCTGCTGCTTCGGCTGGCTGCGCAGCAGCCGGTCCGAGGACAGCTCGACGGCGGCGGTGTAACCGAGCGGCGCGCCGTGCGCGGTCTGCTGCGGGGCGCCGGCCTGCTGGAACGCGGCGGGCGCGGCCGGCGGCTGGCCCCACTGCGGGGCGCCGGGCTGGGGCTGCGCGGGCTGCTGGGGCGGGTAGGCGCCGGGCTGCGGCCAGCCGGCCGCGCGCGGGTCGGCGGCGGGGGGCGGCGCGACCTGGCCGGGCTGCGGCTGCCCGGGCTGCGGGTGGGCCTGCGGCGGCTGGGCCGCCTGCTGGGCCTGCTGGGCGGCGGCCCAGGCGGCCGGGTCCTGCGGGTAGGGCTGCGGCTGGCCCGGCACCGCCGGGTAGGGCTGCGGGGGGGCGGGGGCGGGGGCGGGGGCCGGGGCCGGGTACGGCTGGGGCGCCGACGGGTCGGCCGGCGGCCAGCCCTGGCCCGCCGCCGGGGCGGGCGCGGGAACCGGGGCAGCTGCCGGAGCC